>NVXP01000035.1 GCA_002733985.1 Fluviicola sp.
CACTTGGAGCTTGGACTCAGAACACAGGAGACGATTTCGACTGGACAGTTCAAACGGGTAGCACAGCATCTAGTAACACTGGACCAAGTTCAGCGAATGAAGGTATCTACTATGTTTACATGGAATCTTCTTCACCAAACTACTCGACGAAAAATGCAATCTTAACAAGTCCTTGTTTCGATTTGACGTCAATCTCAAATCCTAAACTTAATTTTGATTACCACATGTATGGAACTACTGCGATGGGAGAATTGAACCTTGAAGCGAGTACAGATGGCGTATCTTGGACTACACTTTGGAGTAAAGCTGGTGATCAAGGAAATGCATGGATTTCAGAATCAATAGATCTTAGTGCCTATACAACGAGTTCTGCTTTGAAATTTAGATTCAATGGTACCACAGGAACTACGTGGCAAGGTGACATGGCGGTTGATGCAATCAATTTATTTGATGACGCAGTTGCTGGACCAAATTGTACGGCGACAATCACATCATTCCCATACAATGAAAGCTATGAAAACACATTGGGAGATTGGACACAAGATGGCGATGATGATTTCGATTGGACGCTTAAATCTGGAACAACTGCATCAAGTAATACAGGACCTTCAGGAGCGAATGATGGAACTTACTACGTGTACATGGAGTCTTCAGCTCCAAACTATTCTACCAAGAATGCAAAGTTGACAAGTCCTTGTTTCGATTTGACAGGAATATCTAATCCAACAATCAATTTTGATTACCACATGTATGGAGCAGCTGCAATGGGAGAATTGAACCTTGAAGCAAGTGCAGACGGTGTGTCTTGGACAACTCTTTGGAGCAAAACTGGAAACCAAGGAAATGCATGGGTCTCTGAATCAATTGATTTAAGTGCTTATGCTTCGAACTCAGCGGTTAAATTCAGATTCAATGGAACGACAGGAACAACATGGCAAGGTGATATGGCAATCGATGCATTGAGTATTGAAGGTGCTGCACCAGCTTGTACGGATCTTAATCTTTCTATTTTGTTTGATAATTACCCAGAGGAAACGAGTTGGGAAATTACAAACAGTTCGAGTGTTGTAGTGGCGAACGGTGGGTCTTATGGATCACAAACATCTGGTTCTACGTTAAATATTCCAATTTGTTTGAATGATGGATGTTACACATTAACATTTAGCGATACCTATGGAGATGGAATTTGCTGTGCTTATGGTAATGGAAATTATAGTCTTACAAACAATTCTAGTGGAGTAGTGCTATCACAGGGTGGAAGTTTTGCTTCAATTGATGTGACAACTTTCTGTATTGGGTCTGGGACAAACTCTCAGTTTACAAGTCAGAGTGATGCAATTTCAGAAGGATCATCTTTTGCGATGTATCCAAATCCAGTGGAAGACGATTTGTTCATTGAGCATAACTCAGATAGAGAATTGTCTTACCAAGTGTTTGATCTTAAAGGAAAAATCCTTTTTGAAGGACGTTTGGAGAATTCAACCATTAATTTCTCGCCATTATCAACAGGCGTTTACATTATGAAAATAAAGGATGGAAATAAAACAATCACGAGAAGAGTGATTAAAAAATAGTTCCTTAGTTGAACATGAAGGGTCGTCAAGTTGGCGGCCCTTTTTTTTTGTCGTTTACACAGGACTAAATAAGTTATTGAGGATTAATCATTAATCCTCTAAACAAAGAAAACTGCTCCAGAAGAGAGATTTTCTATTTGAAAAATTGAAATGATTTCTATGTATTTAATTCCAATAGCATCCGCCTTGGTTTAATCGTTGCAAAAGAGATGAATCTTCGGGCAAATCAAGATGAACATATTTCTTGAATTTGACTATTCGTCCTGAAATATCCGAAATCTGAATTACTACATTCGAGCGTAAGAAAAAACAAAAGTACTGATTGATCAACGTTCAATTTATTGGCAATCTTGTTTCTTATAACGGACAACATAAAAATAGTGGGAGTCTATACGTTTGGTAATTTACTTATTTTCAGTATCTTACGATTCATTATTAAACTTTGAATACTATGAGCCACTTTACAAAGTTTACATCTTTTGTGTTTCTGTTTTTGTTGATCATGACTGATTCAATTGCCCAAAATGAATGGAATAATTGGGTTTTTTCAAACAATCATATTGCTGATTTTTCTACGGGAAGTTTTTTTACCTCTTCGGGAGGTAGCATAACTTCAGTTAGAGGAAATGCATCTATTAGCGATGCTTCTGGGAATCTTTTATTTTACACGAACGGAGAAACAATATGGAATAGTCAACATGCTGTAATGCCTAATGGAAGTGGGTTAAATGGTTGCGATCAGTCTTCTCAATCATCTATCATTGTGAAACGTCGCGATTTACCGAATAAATACCTTGTATTTACTATTGACTGTAGAGAAAATGGTTATGCAAATGGGCTTCAATACTCCGAAGTCGATATGAGCTTGAACGGAGGTTTAGGTGGAGTTACTAATATTAAAAATGTTCCCTTGCAAACGCAAGTTGCAGAACTTATTACGGCAGCATTGGATCCTTCTGGAAACACCTGGGTAATTGTTCATAGTTCAACAGGAAATACTTGGTACGCATATTTAGTGGATTGTAATGGTGTGAGTGGACCAATAACCTCCAATGCTGGTTGGAATTTTACTCCAGCTTCGAATAATGAAGAAGGTCAGTTGAAGTCATCTCCAAGTGGTAATTTAATTGCTTATACATACGCGATTCTTGGTTTTTCAACTGGACAAGGAATTGCCGAACTGTTGGATTTCAATCAATCTACTGGAATTGTCTCGAATGCGATTTTCTTACCAACTTTCGGAGTGGATTCATATGGCTGTGAATTTTCATCAAACGGACAGGTGTTATATGTTTCATATTTTTTTAGTCCAACGTATACGAGTTGTAGTCCCAGCAGTGGTCATGGGATTATCGATCAGTATGACATCTCGAACACCGCTACAATTCCACCTCCAATTAGTCTTGAATTGACCTGTACCCCTAATCAAGATAATGTCGGACAGTTACAACGTGGTCCGAATGGTCAAATATATTCGAATCTTATAGGTGGTATGACGTATTTGTTTGGAACAGCTTTTGGTAATTATTATTCGATTGAATTCCCCAATGTGCTCGGGGCAGGTTGCAATTTGACCGATCAAAATCCTACTAATGTAACTTCTCCGATTATGTGGGGTTATCCTAACTTTGCTCCAGTTTCTCCTGTTCTTTATTGCGGGCTTCAGGTTAGTTTAGAAAATGATACAATTTGTGAAGGAGAATGTATAGACTTAGTCGCTTCAACGACTGGAAATAATACAGGACTTGTTACTTATCAGTGGAGTAACGGCATAATTGATACAGATAGTATTGCAAATGTTTGCCCCATATCAACCACTACTTATGAAGTTGTTGCTACTGATTCTCTTGGTGAAACGGATACAGCAAATGTCACTATTACAGTGCTTTCATCAGTCATCGCTGATTTGGGGAATGATACTATTATTTGTTCTCCACCTTATGTGTTGAATGCTGGAAATCCTGGATCAACCTACCAATGGAATGACGGTTCTACTGGTCAGTCCTTATTGGTGGATACCACTGGCACTTATTGGGTAGTTGTGAATAATGGCGGATGCACGGATTCAGTTGGAGTTAACATCACAGTAATTGATATACTGGTTAATCTGGGACAAGACACAATTTTATGCGATTCAGTTAACATTCAGTTAGATGCAGGAAATGCTGGAGCAAATTATTTGTGGAACGATAGCTCCACAGGACAGACACTAAATGTTACGGTGGCAGGTACTTATTGGGTGGCTGTTACATATGGAAGTTGCACTAATTCTGATACGGTAGAGGTTAATGTTCTCCCTGTCCCTTCTGTGAATTTAGGCAACGATACAGTACTCTGTATTGGGGATTTTATCACCTTGGACGCCCAGAATACAGGTGCGAGTTATGTTTGGCAAGATTCATCTGTAAATCAAACCTTTACTGCTAGTTCAGCTGGAACGTTTTGGGTGGAAGCGTCGGTTGGAAATTGCTCTGACGTAGACAGTGTCTCAATCATATTGGATTCTGTTGTTGTTGACTTAGGTCCAGCTATTATCACGTGCATACCAGATACTATTGAGTTAAATGCTGACAACTTTGGTTTAACTTACCTTTGGAACAACGGTTCTACAAACCAAACATTAAATGTAGTGACTGTAGGAAATTACAATGTGTTAGTTACAAATTCAATTGGTTGCCAAGGTGTAGATAGTGTTCAAGTTGTACTCGGAACTTTATCAATTGACCTTGGGAATGACACAGTTATATGTGAAGGGCAGAATTTGGTTCTTAATGCAGGTGTTAATGGATCTTCTTATTTATGGAGTGACAATTCCACCAATCAAACTTTATCTGTAAACCAGAGCGGTACATATTGGTTAGAAGTGGAATCAGGATTGTGCTCTGATGCGGATAGCATCGAGATTTTAGTTCAACAGATCGAAGCACTTTTCGATATTCCTGATGCCGTCGGATGCAGTCCATTAATAGTAGAATTCGTAGATCAATCGACAATAAACTTTGGACAAATAACAGGTTGGCAATGGAACTTTAACAATGGAACGTCCTATCTACAAAATCCCGAACAAATCTATCAAAATGAAGTGAACACCAGTTATAATGTCCAACTAATTGTTACTTCCAGTATAGGTTGCACAGATGATACTTTACAGACAATTTTTGTCAATGCTTATCCTTCCGCAAGCGCTGGATTAAATAATAGACCATCCGAACCTTTATTAGGTGAACCAATCAACTTTGAAAATTTATCTACGAATTCGAGTAGTTGGGAATGGAGCTTTGGAGACGGCACCATTTCGAATGAAGAGAATCCTTCACATGTTTATGAAGAGGCTGGTACTTATGCTGTTACATTAATAGCAATCAACGCAGATGGATGTAATGATACAATAACGTATCAATTGATTGTTTCTAGTGAAATTGTTTTATTTGCGCCAAATGCATTTACACCGGATGGCGACAAGTTTAATAACATGTGGCAGTATTATATTTCCGGCATTAGTAATGAGAATTTTTCTGCTCAAATATTTAATCGTTGGGGCGAGTTGATTTGGGAGAGTAATATTCCGAACGAACCTTGGGATGGATTTTATAAGAGTGGAGCTGCACAGGATAATGTTTATACATGGAAAATAGAATGTGAATCCGAAAAAAATGCTGAACACAAAACGTTTATTGGGCATTTAAGTATTGTCCGTTGAAGCAAAAGTAGGATTTTCGAATTGTTTGATGATTTAAACAGCTTCCTGAGATCACTCACAATTTGGAACCGATGAAAAGCCAAATGAAAAACTTTCCAAGGGATTACATTACTAGTTTAGTGCGAATACACGGAATATTCAGATTACATTGTAAACAACCTGAGTTATATTTTTAATATGAAAGTATACCAAAAACGAATTCTTTTTTTTTCTAAAAAACACTCTACACTCTCTTGTCTAGAGGGAGCCCCATGAATTTGACTCTAAAAAAATCGGTTCAATTTTTGTGCTATCTGATTGTCGTTTAAAAACTCAATTCAACTCAAATGAGATGGTATTATTGCAATTAATACAATGCCTCGTAAAGTATCCGGTAGCGGAACAGTAAAGTTAAAAATGAAAAGAAACCTGAAGATTTCGAGGTCATTACTATTAATGTGACTGTGGATGAGTAATCACCTACTTCTTTACCTTCTTCGCGCCTTCAAGAACTTTCATCTTCAATTCGTCCATATACTGTAGCATACGCTCTAACAATTCTGGATTAGATGAAGCAATGATCTTTGCCGCTAAAATTCCAGCGTTTTTCGCGCCGTCAAGTGCAACTGTAGCAACAGGAATCCCACCAGGCATTTGAAGAATAGATAGGATACTGTCCCAACCATCGATTGAATTACTTGATTTTATCGGAACACCAATTACTGGAAGTGGTGTCATTGAAGCGGTCATTCCTGGGAGATGTGCTGCACCTCCTGCACCTGCAATGATCACTTTCAATCCTCGCTTGTGCGCATTCATTGCATAGTCAAACATTTTCTCGGGTGTTCTGTGTGCCGAAACAATATCCAACTCGTAGGCTACGCCTAGTTCATCTAAAATGTCAGCAGCTTGTTGCATGATCGGAAGATCCGATGTGCTACCCATAATAATTCCAACTTCAACCATGATTTTATGCTTTGAACAAAGGTAATGAATCTGTTTGATCGACTGTTTCGTGATCTTCAATATTTGTCACTCCCCAGTTTTCTAATTCTTCTTCGCTCCACAATTCAGGGAAGAAAATTCGTCGTTGGTATCGAGGGTGCATGTATTTCTGCCATTCAGATCCACCTGTAGCCTCAACTGCTTCACCGCTACTCTTCAGGTATTTACCCGCCGCATTCAAATGATCTATCACCCATTTTACGTTTACTGTATGATCGTAGTGACGCATCGCATTCACCAGTTCAATATTTTGTTGATCTTCAGTTGGCAGCGTTTTGAATTTCGTCCACAAGTTGATCGTATTGTATTCTTTCATGAATGCAATAAATTCCTCTGTATATTTATCTTCGAAATTCGAGAGAAGTGCATTCTTTTTTCCCGTTTTGTGATCAACACCAGCAGCTTGCCAATATAAATTCTCCATCGCATATTCATAAGGAGTATCGCGATCAATTGTTTTGCGGAATCGGTAATCAATCAAGTTGATCAATTCCGTAGAGGCGAACTCAATCTTTCGATATTGCGCACTTTGGAATCCACTTGCAGGTGTCAATGTATCACGGAACTTCATGTATTGCTCAACATCCATTCCATCTCCCATAATCGTAAACGAATTCGAAAGCATATCGAAATAGCGACTGATACGTGCAAGATGCTTCGTGAACTTACTTGTCGTGATTGCTTCATCGCGTGAAACTTGTTCGATCTCCCAAAGAATCATTTTGAACAGCAATTCATTGATTTGATGGTACATAATGAACACCATTTCATCAGGAAGCTGTGTACGCTGTGTTTGCAATCCTAAAAGTGCATCCACCTGAATGTAATCCCAATAAGTCATTGGTTCTGCGTGCAACAATCCAGACAAATGCGTATCGGGATTTTGTCCCATTGCTTCGTACTTCGCGACAATTGCTTCGATGAGTTCTTTTCTCTCCATATTAGTTCGTTCGATTGGTCAAATTTACGTATTTCAATCTGGGAAGAATATGATTTAGATCAGTTTGTATTGATATGGACTCTTTTCTTGTTGTTTTTGGGGAATGTGTAGGTGAATGAGCCCTTAGGGATTGAGACATTTCGCAATATTTCTATTTCGCAATATTGCGAAATAGCTACCTGAAACGAGTTATAAATGTAGGGAATGAGTGAATTTAACTTAAAGTTGAAAACAAAAATGGTATATCTAGAATGAACCGCGTTAATTAAAGTTTTTCCCTAAACGCCCAATGATTCTTTCAGTGGACCATAAGCGGTTCGGCTAATTGGAATGCGCTTATTATTTTTCAAAACGGCTCGATAACTGTTTTTCTCAAACGGCTCAATTCCAGTGAGTTCATTGATGTTCAACACGTATGATCTATGGATCCGTACAAATTGTCGTTTATTCAAGGTCTTCTCGTAATAGGTCAAGGTTTTCTTTTTGAGATAGGTTTTCTCAGAAGTATGCACTTTGACGTAGTCATCATAAGCCTCCAAGTAGATCACATCTTGAATTGGGATGATTTTAATCGAGCTCCCGTCTTTGATTACAATTCGTAAATGATCATCCGGCTGTTTTGAAATTTCGCCAAATGCTTTTGTTGGCTCTGTTTTCTGCGTGTTCTTCCATTTTGCCAAAGCTTGGTCGAAGCGTTCTTCCGAAAATGGTTTCAATAAATAGTCAACGGCAGACGTCTCGAATGCTTTGAGAGCGTATTCATCAAAAGCTGTTGTGAAAATAACTGAAATAGGATCGTCCACAAGTTCCAACATTTCAAAGCCATTGATTTTTGGCATTTGAATATCGAGAAATACCAAATCCGGTTTTAGTGCATCGATTGATTTCAATCCCTCGTATCCATTGGCGCACTCTCCAACTATTTCATATCCATCTTTCTCTTGAAGAAATGAGCGCACAATTGAACGCGCCAAAGGTTCGTCGTCGATGATAAGTACTTTAATCATAAGATTGGAATGGTTAGATGAGTGGTAAATTGGCCGTTTTCAGCTCTTGTTTCTAACTGCTGCTGTTGACCGTAAATAAGGTAAATTTTCTTTCTGATTGACGTTAATCCATAACCTGTTCCCGCTGAAGCGCGCTGAGCATCTTGATCGAATGGATTTTTCACTATTACGTCAATTTTATTATCAAAATCTTTGATGGAAATAGAAATTTCAACATCATCGAGCGAGCCGTAAAGTCCATATTTAATCGCGTTTTCAATGATCGGTTGTAATATCAATGCAGGTACTTTTTTTTCTAAGGCACTTTCTTGAATATCCAGTGTCACTATTAATCGATCACCAAATCGAATTTGTTCAATGGCCACGTAACGGTTCAAATGATCAATTTCTTCGCTCAGCAAAATCAATTCTTGGGCATCTTCTTGAACCGCTCTCCGCATAAAATCAGAAAGTAAGTGAATCATTTCTCGGGCTTTTTTTGGATCAACAATAGTCAAAGCACTGATAGAATTTAAGCTGTTAAATAAAAAATGTGGTTTGAATTTTTGCTGAAGACTGTTGAGTTCTATTCGTATTGCTTCACGTTCCTTATCAATAGCATAGGATTGAATTCGTTGCACATGGAAATGCTCTTGATCAATCCATAAAACGGCAGTGATCAATAAAAAACTGAGTAGAATGATAATTCCTCGAATTAAGATTGTCACTCGAACGAAATGTGAATATGCTGGTTCATCAGATAAGTACCGCGTGAGTGAATAAACAATGAGCAGGGATAATCCCGAGAATAGCACTGTACTCGATAGATTAGGCAATCCAAAGACTTTATTCGTATGAGAATAACGTTGAATGACAGTGATAATGAGGAGAAATGTAATAAGTGTTCCTATCTGAACTCCTAGATCGACTAAGATGTTATGTGTGCTCATTTCACCTAGAATTAAATAAGGGAGAGCAAGCAGTGAGACAGCACAAAGCAGGATGATAAGTTGTATCATCCTGTAATTGAATATGCTTTGTTGTTTCTGAGAGCGCATGATCTAAAGGTAACTTTGAATTTCAACCCCTCCAAAAAAGCAATTTCCTGTGAGAGTTAGTACTTTATGATCTTCGGTTTCAGACGCATTAATATTTCGTCGCTTATCTTCCACCGCTCCAAAAGCCATTGTTAATTCTGATTGAACCTTCCAATCCGCAGGAACCATAATTGTCAGTCCACCGAACAAAGTTGTTGAGTCGATCGTTGCAGGCTGTTTAAGATCAGCATTCGTTAAATCGAGATCTGTTCCACCAAATACGGTTGTTATTTTTGCCCCACGAAAATCCTTGCTTACAATGTTCTTTTCTGTTCCTCCAAAGATGGTTCTCGTCTCGAAATAATCGCTACTTGCCTCCTCAGTGGATGCATCAAACATGACACTTTCGAAGTGTTTTTTTTTATGTTTATCCTTCCCGAATCCAAGTCCTTTCCATAAAATGGTGATGCCGAATGCGATAATTACTACTGGAATAATCAGCTTTGCATCAACTGTGCCTGGCTCGAAATCATTAATGAGAAAGATTGTTCCAACAGCAATAAGTACATAACCTGAGAGTTTTTTGAAGTTGTGTTTCACCAATGAAACAAATCCAACTGCGATAATGATCATCTTCCATGAGTAAATCCAATTTGGAATATCCACACCTGTTCTATCTAAAAGAAAGATTGTCCCAAATGTAATGACCAATATTCCCGCAAGAATTTTTGATTGTTGTTGCCTTTTTTGTTGTTCGCCGCCAAAATGTTCCATGATTTGTGTTTTTAAGTTATGGATCAAATGTAAGGTAGCAACTTTGCTCTAGAAAGGGCTAATCGGTGAATGGTGGTCAGAAATAGGTGAATGGTGGAAATGCGATTGTCCGATATTCAGAAGTGCCGTTTTTCCGATTGATTTTTGCTTAGTGAAACGGGTACGGCGTGAAATTTTGATGATCCTAAGTCACTTTTTTGGGATAAAGAACTGAGAATAAATTTTTGGGTGTTACCGCAAGGGTCGTGCTTCCCGCGACAAGTCTTTCCGTGAAAAACTTCAAGAGCTTTCTGCTAAAATCACTAACACGCAAGCGTTTTATGTATTGAGCACAATTAACAAATCGTTCAGGCACAAAAAAATCGGAAGACTCTTTCGAATCCTCCGATGTATCTTATCTTATTCTAAATCCCGAACTCATCCAATAGCGAAGCGATCCAACGAATCTAAAAATCCAACCGAACCTACCACTACGTAATCGGAAAATCGGAAGCCAAGCGTATCTGATAATCAGACGATCGACTAAAGCGTCCCCCTCAACTCTTGTTCTCTTTCAATCGCTTCAAACAATGCTTTAAAGTTTCCTGCACCGAATCCTTTTGCTCCCATTCGTTGAATAACTTCAAAGAATAAGGTTGGACGATCTTCGATTGGCTTCGTAAAAATCTGAAGTAAATATCCCTCTTCATCAGCATCAATCATAATTCCGAGTTTCTTCAATGCCTCGATATCTTCTCCCAATTTATGATTGTGAGCCATCAAACGTGCAGGAACTTCATTGTAATATTCATCTGGAGGAGTACTCAAGAATTCAATCCCTCGCTTACGCATCTCTGATACCGTAGTAAGAATGTCATTAGTTGCAACCGCGATATGTTGTATACCAGGTCCTTCATAGAAATCAAGGTATTCTTCAATTTGAGACTTCTTCTTCCCCTTAGCTGGCTCGTTTATTGGGAATTTGATTCTTCCATTTCCGTTACTCATTACTTTACTCATCAATGCTGAGTACTCTGTCGTAATTTGTTTGTCGTCAAATGAAAGGAAGTTTTCGAATCCCATTACGTCTTCGTACCACTTCACCCAAATGTCCATTTCATTCCAGCCAACATTTCCAACCATGTGGTCGATGTATTTCAAACCAACTGGCTCTGGATTGTAATCTGATTCCCATTTCTTAAACCCAGGAAGGAACGTCCCGTTGTAGTTCTTGCGTTCTACAAATATATGTACTGTTTCACCGTAAGTATAGATTCCAGATCGAACAACTTCTCCATGTTCATCTTTTTCAACCGTTGGTTCCATGTATGATTTTGCACCACGCTTCATCGTTTCCTCGTAAGCGCTACGTGCATCTTCTACCCAAAGAGCAACAACCTTCACACCATCACCGTGCTTCACAATGTGGTCGTTGATAGGAGATTTTGAATTTAATGGTGTTGTCAGGATCAATTTGATCTTGTCTTGTGTCAACACATAAGAAACAGAATCAGTAGAACCTGTTTCCAATCCACGGTATGCATGTGATTGAAATCCAAAGGCAGTTTTGTAGAAGTGAGCCGCTTGTTTTGCGTTCCCCACATAAAACTCTACATAATCTGTTCCTAAAAGAGGCAGGAAATCCTGTGCTCCTGCGAATATTTTTTCTAATCCGTAATCTACGTTTTGTATGTCTTTTGCCATGATAATAATATTAGTGAATCCACGATTGGTAATAATCTTCAGATTCAATTTCTAGTGCTTGTTTTGTCAATTTGAGTGGTTTAAAAGTATCCACCATTACTGCTAATTCTTGTGTTTCCTTCTTTCCAATGCTGCGTTCATACGCTCCTGGATGAGGTCCGTGAGGAATTCCACCTGGATGAAGCGTGATCTGACCGCGTTCCACATTGTTTCTGCTCATAAAATCACCATCTACATAATAAAGAACTTCATCAGAATCAATATTACTATGGTGATACGGCGCAGGAATTGAGTCAGGATGATAATCGTACATACGCGGAACGAATGAACAAATTACAAATGCTTTAGTTTCGAACGTTTGGTGAACAGGAGGCGGTTGATGAACACGGCCTGTGATCGGTTCGAAATTATGAATCGAGAATGCATACGGATAATTGTATCCATCCCAGCCTACAACATCAAAGGGATGCGAAGCATATGTATAAGAGTAAAGAATTCCTTCTTTCTTAATCTTTACGAGAAATTCGCCTTTTTCATCGTGTGTTTCCAGTTCTGAAGGAGGGCGTATATCACGTTCGCAAAAAGGAGAATGCTCTAACATTTGACCGAAATGGTTACGGTATCGTTTGGGCGTATAGATTGGATCGAATGATTCGACAATAAATAATCTATTTTTTTCCGTGTTGAAATCAATTTGGTAAATCATACCTCGAGGAACAACCAAATAATCGCCGTAGGCAAATTCGATATTTCCAAGCTGCGTGCGAAGTGTTCCAGATCCTTCATGGATAAAAATTACTTCGTCACAATCTGCGTTTTTATAAAAGTAGTCACGCAAAGACTTTCTTGGTGAAGCCAGTACAATATGACAGTCACTGTTGACCAATACTGGAACTCGACTTTCCAAGTAATCATCTTTCGGTTGGACTTGATATCCTTGTAAACTTCTCTTTTGAAGTTGTTTTTCATGAGCGATCTCCGGATTGATGTCTACGCTTCCTTCAAACTTTGTTACCTGTGTTGGAGGATGAAGATGGTAAAGCAATGAGGACATTCCGTCAAATCCTATTGTACCGAATAATTGTTCTTGGTGTAATTCTCCATTCTCCTTTCGGAAAACAGTATGTCGCTTAGGTGGTATTTTTCCTAGTTTCTGATAAAATGGCATGTTCTAATTCTATTAAATGAATACTTTATTCTACGGAGAATGATTAGGATCATTCCGGCTTGCGTATGATTAGAAAAAGAAGCAATGAATTAAGTTCTGACCACATGGTTTTTTCAATTAATACAAATATACGGATTCCGTCTTCGCAATAAAAATGACTTAGATCAGGAATTTAATCTTGACTGAAAAAAGTGTTTCTCAAGATAGGATTTTCGTGAAATATTACCTCTATTTGCGTATCTAAGTAAGGATTTATGAGAAAAGTATTGGTCATTGGTGCTGGTGGACAAATTGGTACAGAGTTAGTAATTCGACTTCGCGAAAAGTTAGGTGTACAGAATGCCATCGCGGCAGATGTGAAAACTGAATGTCCAACATCTTTAGAAGATGGACCTTACGTTCAGATGGATGTTCTCGATCGAGAAGCTGTTCGAGCATATATAATTGAAGAGAAAATTACAGAAGTCTATTTATTAGCTGCGCTACTTTCTGCAACTGCTGAGAAACACCCTGATTTTGCTTGGAAATTAAACATGGAAGGCTTGTTTACAATTCTCGACCTTGCGAAAGAAGGATACCTGAAAAAGATTTTTTGGCCGAGCTCAATCGCTGTTTTTGGCCCAACAACTCCTCGAGAAAATACGCCGCAAAGAACAATCATGGAGCCGAGTACAGTTTATGGTATCTCGAAGCAAGCCGGTGAACGTTGGTGCGAGTATTATTTCGAGAAATTTGGAGTGGATGTTAGAAGTATTCGTTACCCAGGTTTGATTTCATACACTTCGCTGCCAGGAGGAGGTACGACTGATTATGCTGTCGATATTTTCTACCAAGCAAAACTGGGAAACAGTTTCTCTTGTTTTTTAAAGAAAGATACGCGCTTGCCGATGATGTTCATGGAAGATGCGATTCGAGCTACTTTGGACTTAATGGAAGCTCCAGTTGAGAATATAAGGATACGATCTTCTTATAATTTGAGTGGATGTGACTTCACACCGGAGGAAATTGCCAATGAAATTAAGACGCATGTCCCTGGTTTTGAGATAGGATATGCGCCTGATGAGAGACAAGCTATTGCGGATTCGTGGCCAAGTTCAATTGACGATAGCGAAGCGAGAAAAGATTGGGGATGGGCTGAAAAGTATAATTTGCAAGATCTTGTAACTGTTATGATTGAAAACATTAACGTTCAATTACTAACATAATATTCACACATTAACACCGTGTTTGGAATATTCGGGATTCCGCATTTTTTTGTCGACGAAATTCCCAAGTTAAACGAAAATATGCCTATATTGTTTGTGGATAACAATTGTCTTCGTACATTCGTTATCGAACTAGAACTTGAATAAACTATTGTGCTCCTGAACTTTGATACTACTTTGCTATGACAGTAAGAAAATTTTTGGCGTATATTTTAATCGTTTTTATTAGTGGGTCCGTTTCTGCTTCTTCGCAGGAAATAGGTGACCAAGGAGGGATTAACCAAAAAGTTGATGGAAAAAAACAAGGGAAGTGGATTTTCCTTGGAAAAGATCGTCCATCCTCTGGTTATCCATCTGATGGAAAGATTGAAGAGGGGTCATATGTGGATGATCGAAAAGAAGGTGAATGGGTAAAATACCACAGCGATGGATCAACTCCAAAGTTGAAAGGGACCTATGAGAATAACCGACCAAATGGACCATATGTAAAATATTGGCCAGATGGTAAGGTAAGAGAACAAGGAAATTTCGTAAGAAATAAATACCGAGGGTCACTTAAGCGTTATCATAAAAATGGTGTGTTGGAATACGAAGCTGAATACAGCGACGATGGAAAAGAACAAGGCACGATAAAATATTTCTACGCAAACGGTCAAGAAGAATTTGTTTATGAGTCACAAGGAGGAATAGCATCTGGTAAAGCAGTTCGCTATTACGAGAATGGTGACATTAAGGAAGTGATCTATTACTCAGCTGAGGGTAAAGTTGAGAAGTCTGAACGGAAAGAAATGGTCAGCGAACCTGTTAATCACATTGATCCAGATCAATCGAAAGAAGCAGCGCCAAAAATTTCAACTCCGAGAACAAAAGGATCTCAATTCAAAGCGAATGGCTACAACAAAGTTTACAACGAAAATGATGAAATTAGCCAAGATGGTGAATTCAGAAATAGTCGACTTTGGGATGGAAAAGTATATGTGTACGATTCAGATGGAATCTTGCTCAAAGTGAAAGTCTTTAAAAAAGGAGTTTATCATTCTGATGGTCAACTTTAATAAACTAGAAAACAACTCATGGCTCCTTCCGATATCTATCGGAACGGAGCCTTTTTTTTTGCTTACAAAATCGGATTAGCTATATTTGAATGACCCGATCCATTAGCTAAGGATCAAGACTACGAAACGGTTGTTTCGATTATTAATTTAGTAAAACCTATGAACAAGAAAGGTGGATTAAAAATCCCCGACTTTAATCAGTCTCCAAAAATCGATAAGGTTGGGGTTGAAGAAAGAGTCGCGAGATTCCAAACACGAAGCATCAAAAATGAATCGAAAATGCAAGGCTTGAAAATGGCGTTGAACATGATCGATTTAACAACCTTAGAAGGGAAAGATACGCCAGGGAAGGTAAAGCAAATGTGTTACAAAGCGATGCATTTACACGATGCTCATCCTGGGCTGCCAACAGTGGCTGCAGTATGTGTGTATCCTTCAATGGTGAAAATAGCTGTAAATGAAGTAAAGGGAAGTGGTGTGAAAGTGGCTTCAGTATCAACGGCTTTTCCAAGTGGACAAGCACCGATGGATGTTAAAATTTCAGACACCAAATTTGCTGTAGATGCAGGTGCCGATGAAATTGACATGGTCATATCACGCGGTAAGTTTCTTTCAGGAGATTATAATTTTGTCTTCGATGAAATTGCAACAATAAAAGAAGCATGTGGAGCAGCACGATTAAAAGTAATTCTTGAAACTGGAGAATTAGTCACCTTGGATAATGTGCGTAGAGCAAGTGATATTGCAATGCATGCAGGAGCTGATTTCATCAAAACATCGACTGGGAAAATTCAACCAGCGGCAACAATGCAAGTGACATACACAATGCTCGAAGCAATTCGTGATTTTCATTTGTTGACGGGACGTATGGTTGGGATGAAACCTGCTGGTGGAATTTCGAATTCAAAATTGGCACTTCACAATCTAGTGATGGTCAAAGAGACACTCGGCAACGAATGGCTTTCGAACGAATGGTTCCGTTTTGGAGCGAGTAGCTTGGCAAACGATGTCTTGATGCAAATTATGAAAGCAGAAACTGGTATTTATCAATCATCTGATTATTTCTCAATCGATTAATTATGGCGAAAAAGCAAACGAAAGGTTGGGACTATTCTCCCGCGTTGGAAAGTACGTCGCACGTAGAATTGAAAAAACGATACGACCTATACATTAATGGTGAGTGGGTAAAGCCAGCATCAAAGAAATATTTTAAAACAATTAACCCTGCAACTGAAGAGGTATTGGCAGAGGTGGCTCATGCAAATGACGAAGATGTGGATCGAGCGGTGAAGGCTGCGCGTAAAGCATACACGGATGTATGGTCGAAAACAAGTCCTAGTGAACGCGCAAAATACATTTATCGAATTGCTCGATTGATGCAGGAGCGGTCACGCGAATTTGCAGTGATTGAATCCTTAGATGCAGGGAAGGTTATTCGCGAGTCAAGAGATATAGATGTACCATTGGCGTGCAATCATTTTTTCTATAACGCTGGATGGGCGGACAAGCTGGAATATGCATTTCCGAACCGAACCATTGCTCCTTTGGGAGTTGCGGGACAAATTATCCCGTGGAATTTCCCCTTGTTAATGGCAGCATGGAAAATTGCTCCAGCTTTGGCTACAGGGAATTGTATTGTGCTCAAACCAGCTGAAACGACTCCATTGACGGCATTGAAATTGGCTGAGATCATTCATGATTCTGGATTGCCACCAGGTGTGGTTAATATCGTAACAGGTTATGGTGATACTGGCGCAGCAATTGTCAATCACGAGGATGTCGATAAAATTGCATTCACCGGTTCAACTGGTGTCGGAAAAATTATCCAAAATGCAATTGCTGGAACGTCGAAAAAAGCAACTTTGGAATTAGGAGGTAAGTCGGCGAATATCATCATGGATGATGCTCCTTTGGATCAGGCGGTTGAAGGGATCGTTAATGGGATTTTCTTTAACCAAGGACATGTTTGTTGTGCTGGATCTCGCCTGTTCATTCAGGAAGGGGTATATGATAAAGTCATTGAGAAGCTGAAACATCGAATGAATTCATTGATCGTTGGAAATCCATTGGACAAGAATACGGACATCGGCGCAATTAACTCGAAAGAACAATTAGATATCATAAACGGCTATTTGAAAATTGGTCAAGCGGAAGGTGCAGAGATGTATCAGAGTCCGTGCGATTTACCTGAAACTGGATTTTATTGTCGCCCAACCTTATTTATGAATGTGGCGCAATCAAGCAGGTTGGTGCAGGAAGAAATTTTTGGACCAGTACTCGCGATTCAAACATTCAGAACAGTAGATGAAGTGATTCAAAAGGCGAACAATACACCTTTCGGATTGGCTGCTGGCGTATGGACAGATAAAGGATCACGAATTTTTAACTTAACGACGAAGCTGAGAGCTGGAGTTGTTTGGGCGAATACGTTTAACAAATTTGATCCTGCCTCACCATTTGGCGGATATAAAGAAAGTGGATTTGGTCGAGAAGGTGGTTTGCACGGTCTCGAAGGCTACCTTAAAATGAATTAATATGGAACGATTGGAAGTATTGAAAACATATAAGATTTACATTGGAGGGAAGTTTCCTCGAACGGAATCAGCACGTTATTATTCACCAAAAAACGCAAAAGGCGAAACGCTCGGAAACATGTGTCTTTCTTCTAGAAAGGATGTTCGAAATTCTGTAGTTGCAGCGCGAAAAGCGTTTGGGGGTTGGTCAGAACGAGCAGCATTCAATAGAAGTCAGATTTTGTATCGAATGGCGGAAATGCTTGAAGGTAGAAGGTCGCAATTTATGGAAGAACTGATTTTTCAAGGAGCTAACAAGGCTAGCGCGGAAAAAGAGGTGAATTTGGCAATTGACCGTTTGATTTATTACGCTGGGTGGTGCGATAAATTCGTTCAGGTCTTGAGTAGTGTGAATCCCGTTTCATCCCCTCATTTTAACTTCTCGACATATGAAGCAACAGGAGTTGTAGGGATTGTAGCTGGACAGGAAACATCATTGATCGATTTGGTGTCTATTGTTGCGCCTGTGATCGCTGGAGGAAATACATGCGTTGTTCTAGCAAATGAGAATTTACCTCTTTGTGCGGTGACATTTGCTGAGGTCTTGAATTCGTCGGATCTTCCAGGTGGAGTAGTGAATATTTTGACTGGAAAGCAGGATGAGATGATTCCTGCATTGTCAACACACATGGATGTAAACGCTATTGCTTATGCCGGAAATGATGCTGATGTGCTCAAAGCCTTACAGCAAAATGCGGTGATGAATTTGAAACGGGTGCGTTCTTATGATAGAAATTGGCTAGATGCTAAAAGTCAAGACTTGTATCTGATTTCTGATTTCCAAGAAGTGAAAACGACTTGGCATCCAATTGAGAATATTGGTGGAGCAACTTCTTCCTATTAGAGAATAGAACTTAAATTGTTTAACCCGTTTCATTTCCCAATAGTTATTGGTAAATGAAACGGGTTTTTTTTGTGCACTATTTTTACAAATATGTTGACGTGGATATTCTACTATGAGACCGCGATTGAGTGTTCGATCTGCGACACCTAAAAGTTTAGGGCATAAAAAAGCCCAGACGATAAACGTCTGGGCTTGTAATGGAGTTACCTCCTAATGATTATTGAAGTGTAAACGTGATCGGTAGACGACAACGTGCTCTAACTGGTTGAGCTTTAACTGAACCAGGGGTCCACTTTGGCATGTTTCGTACCAAACGTTTTGCTTCTCTGTTTAATTCTTCTGTAACACCACCTCGCATCACACCTACTCCTGTGATTGAACCATCTGGCTCAACTACGAAAGTAACGTAAACACGACCTTGATCACCTAGTTCTCTAGATATTTCAGGGTAATTAACGTTCTGCTGAATCCATTTTTTCATAGCTGCTGCTCCTCCAGGGAAGGCTGCTTCTACGTCTGGAAAATCTACAATCTCGGCTTTTACCTTTGGTTGTAATTTTGGTCCAGGTGGAATCGGGGGTGGCGGAGGAGTAGGATCTCTGGGCGGTGGCTCAGGTTCCGTTTCCTTTTCTTTAATGACCTCTTGCGGTGGAGGTGTTATTGGAGCTTGTTGCTCAACTTCTGGTGTTTCTGGCGGATCTTCAACTTTCACGTCTTCTTCAAACGCTGCATCGGTATCACGAACAGCAACTTGGCTGTCCCCTTTATCTTTTGCAGGCGTAGAATAAGTGAAAGACGCCAGAACAAGGCTACCTGTAAACAACATCCCAACGAAAATCATCGGATATCTCAGGCGCTCATTGTTTGCTTCTTCGCTTTTTTTTAATTCCATAACGCATTGAATTAGGTTGTAAATATATGAATAAAATATCACAAAATTCGTGCCGAATAATCAATAGCATGACCTGTAGAGTAAATAAAATGTACCCATCCCTAATGTTGCTCCAATCAAGTCAAGCAATAAGTTCCATCCGTTAAACCATGGCAAATATCCAAAAGCATACAAAGACACTTCAGACAAAACCGCCAGTAGAATAGCAGCTGCAAATACAATCGGGAAAGCTCTTTCGCGAATTGCTTCGAACTTAAGTTGCTTTTTGCCAATTCCTAGCCATAGATGGGTAAAGACCATGAACATGAATAAATGAACGAATGACCGCGCAGGGACACATCCAAAATAAACAAGACTTCGGTCGCTAATGGGCGTGTAAAAGATCAGTGCCATTAGTAGAACCCATGTGAATCCAGGCAGAAGTAGACGAAAAGGGATCATCTAGTTTACCCGATCAATGCAGTGTATGCTTCTGCATCTAATAAATCGTCAACTTCTGAAGGCTTCGATAAACGAATTTTAATCATCCAACCTCCTTCAAAAGGATCGTTATTTACTGTTTCCGGAGTAGCTTCCAATTTTTCATTAAATTCAGTGATCTCTCCTGATAACGGCATGAACAAATCAGAAACGGTTTTAACCGCTTCAACAGAACCGAAAACTTCTTCTCGGTCGAGTGTTTCTCCTTCAGTTTCGATTTCAACGTAAACAATATCGCCCAATTCTCCTTGTGCGAAAGCTGTGATCCCAACAGTAGCAATGTCACCATCAATGCTAATCCATTCGTGATCCTTTGTGTATTTAAGATTATTTGGAATGCTCATTTCATTAAATTTTCTTCACAAATGTACCTTTTTTTGGTGCGTTCGATTCTCGTTTTACAATTTAGTTCTGAACAAACCCGAAATCTTTTTAACTAATTTTACGTCATGGTAAATCAGGATCAACTAAAGGGATTGCAACAACGAATTGTGAAAATTGGGGAATACCTAAAAATCAGCGAGAAACGAACGCAATTGAGAGAGGAGGAATTGAGAACACAAGATCCTGAATTCTGGAACGATCCTAAGAAAGCAGAAGTCCAAATGAAATCGATTCGTGGATTGAAGTTTTGGATTAATTCCTTCGATGAATGCATGACAATGTTTAGCGACCTAGAAGTGTTATATGAATTTGCCAAAGAAGGAGAGGCCGAAGATGAAGAGGTTGATAGTCATTTTTTCAAATTGCAAACTTCTGTAGAAGAGCTAGAATTGAAGAACATGCTGTCTGGGGAAGAGGATTCTTTGAATGCAGTCCTACAGATTACTTCTGGTGCTGGCGGAACAGAAAGCTGCGATTGGGCTGCCATGCTCATGCGGATGTACACGATGTGGGCGCAGAAGAACGGTTGTAAAATTAAGGAACTCAATTATCAATCTGGTGATGTTACTGGAGTTAAGACGGTGACCTTAGAAATCGATGGTGATTTTGCCTTTGGTTATTTAAAAGGAGAAAATGGTGTCCATCGTTTGGTTCGAATTTCACCCTTTGATTCTAACGGAAAACGACATACTACATTTGCTTCGGTGTATGTTTATCCGCTAGTTGATGATTCAATCGAGATTTACGTGAACCCAGCGGATGTAGTTTATGATACTTTTCGTGCGGGTGGTGCTGGTGGACAGAATGTTAATAAGGTTGAAACAGCTGTTCGATTGCGTCACAAACCAAGTGGAATAATCATTGAGAATTCTGAGTCTCGTTCGCAATTAGCGAATAAGGAAAAGGCGATGCAATTGCTGCGTTCACAACTATATGAGCTTGAATATCGCTCACGAATGGAAAAGCGTGCTGAAATTGAGGCTGACAAGAAAAAAATTGAGTGGGGCTCGCAAATTCGTAATTATGTCCTTCATCCATACAAGTTAATCAAGGATATTCGAACAGGACATGAAACAGGAAACGTTGACGCTGTGCTGGATGGTGACTTGAACCCATTCCTTAAAGCGTACTTGATGGAGTACGGTAGTTAAATGATATAAATTGACTCCGAATCTGTGAATTGACAAGTTTTCGGGTTAAAACGTAATTTTTTTGGTGCGAATATTGTTATTCGTCTTAATCGTTCAATTGAATTGGCTATATTTGCGGTCGCTCAAAGAACAGCTACCCGGAACTGAGTGAAAACGATAAAGTGAATAATGATACTTGAAGCAATTTTTTTAAAAGGAGGAGGACAATTTTCTGATTATGTCAGAGAATGGGCAGATACGAGAGGAATAGAGGTTGTTTCATACGAGTTTAAGCCGAATCAAGATCAAGAGCCTCACGGACTTCTTCTTGTAAATGAGAACCATGATATTACCAAAGAAATTGGTGAAGTCTATTCTCTATACGATAGAAAACACATCCCAACACAGAAAATCGACATCAACGGTACATTGCAAGTGGCTATGAATAGCTTCCGCATGTGGGCCGATAAGAACAAATGCAAACGCGTTTTAATTCTTGGTGATAATGATTTGGTGAAAAATGAAAACCTTGAGCGTTTTTTCTCAAACTTGAAGTAGATTAGGTTCGATTATCTGATCGTCTGATTGATTTTCCTGAGAGAGTCCAGTTTATCCGTATGCCGATGAATTGATTCATCCAACGTGATATCGCATTCTTAATTTTACCGCCCACGCGTAATGCGGCAGCTTTTGGAAAAAGAATACATTTCTGAACTTACTGACGCGCCTAATTTATTACCAGCGTTCAGTGTAGTGAAACTGTGTTTTGTTCGAAAACTAGAGCATGAAGAGTGATCCCGATAACGATCGGGTGGCGCCAAAAAATCAACAGCCAAACCTACGACCAACTTAATCCAAGAGCAAGAGAAAGTAGCACTTTCGCAAGTGAACGGAGGTTCATCTACGATCCAGCAATCCTCCAAACTACATCACCAGAAAACCTACTGCCAACTTAATCTAAGAGCAAGAGAAAGTAGCACTTTCGAAAGTGAACGGAAGTTCACCTACGATCCAATACCCCTCCAAACTACGTCACAACAAAACCTACTGCCACTTAATCTAAGAGCAAAGCGGTCTAAAAATCTAGCGATCCAACAATCCAACACCCCTCCAAACTACATCACCAGAAAACCTACTACCAACTTAATCTAAGAGCAAAGCGATCTAAAAGCGAAGCGGTCTAATAATCTAGGGATCCAACACCCCTCCAAACTACGTCACCGAAAACCTACTACCAACTTAATCTAAGAGCAAGAGAAAGTAGCACTTTCGAAAGTGAACGGAAGTTCACCTACGATCTAAAAGCGAAGCGGTCTAAATATCTGAAGGGCGAAGCCGAAGACAAACGCCCGTGTCCAACCTACCGCATAACAACTTTAGGCTCTTTACTTTCTGAAAAGCCTTCATTCACAGGTTCCCATAATTCTATTCGATTTCCTTCAGGATCTTCAATGTGAAGAAATTTACCATAGCTAAACGCCTCTAAGGTATCGACAATTTTCACCTTCTTTTCCTCCAGAATAGCTGCAAATGCAACCAGGTCGTCAACTCTGAAATTGATCATTGTTTGCTGTGAGTCCTTACCGAAGTAATCGGAGTCTGCGGGGAATGTTCCCAATTGAAGTTGGCCTTTGTTCGGAGAATTATCTCCATTGAATTCGAATAATACACCGTAGTCATTGGTTTGCATTCCTAAAACGGAACTGTACCATTCGCGCATTGCCGCAGGATCATTAAATTTGAGAAAGATTCCTCCTATTCCAATTACTTCAGCCATGTTTGTTTTTTCTCAAAACTACATATTTTCGATTAGTTCTTTTTCCTGTTGGACATTACACAATTCAGGAAGTTCAATTTCTGTTCTGGTTAAATCTTCCAATATTTCTCTTCTTCGAATTAACCGAGCTTCACCGTTGTAGATAAGTACTTCAGCAGGACGAAGACGCGAATTGTATTGATTGCTCATCGAAAACCCGTAAGCTCCCGCATTTGAAATGACGAGTAAATCACCTTCTCGAACTTCATTCAATAATCGATCATGACCAAGCGTGTCGCTTTCACAAATGTAGCCTACGACAGAATAGAGTTTCTTTTCTCCTTCGGGATTCGAAATGTTCTCAATCTCGTGGTGTGCATTGTAAAACATCGGGCGCAATAAATGATTTTGTCCGCTGTTCACTCCAACAAAGACAGTCGAGGTCGTTTGTTTTACAACGTTGGTTGTAACGAGTAATTTTCCAGCTTCACTCACAATAAATTTCCCTGGCTCAAACCATAATTCAAGATCTCGGTTATTTTTCCTGCAAAATTCTTGGAAGGATTCTGAAATTCGTTTACCAATAACTTCAATTTCTGTTACCAGATCACTTTCCTTATATGAAACTTTGAATCCACTTCCGAAATCTAAAAATTGAAGATCTGGAAATAGTTCTGCTGCATCATAGAGCAATTCAGCGCCACGAATAAATACATCAGGATCGATAATATCGCTCCCTGTATGCATGTGTAATCCGATCACAGACATATTATAGTGTTCAACGATTCGACAAATATGTCGAAGTTGATGAATTGAAATCCCAAATTTTGAATCAATGTGCCCAACGGAAATGTTTGCGTTCCCACCAGCCATGATGTGCGGATTCAGTCGAATACAAATAGGAACCGATCCACCATAAGTACTACCGAATTTTTCGAGTACTGAAAGATTGTCAAGATTGACATGTACTCCCAATTCCACTGCTTCCTGAATCTCCGAGAAAGAAACGCAATTCGGTGTGTACATGATTTTAGTGGCTTCAAAGCCTGCACGAAGACCCAAATGAATCTCTTCAATTGAAACAGCATCCAATCCAGCACCTTCCTGTTTTAATAGGCGTAATATGTTGACGTTGTTAAGAGCTTTGAGTGCGTAATGTAATTTTACATCCAAAGGATTAAAGGCGCGGTGTAACTTTTTGTACTGTTCAATGGTTACATTAGCGTCGTAAACATACGTTGGTGTTCCAACTGATTGGGCAATTGCGTGAAGCGAATCTGCTGTCATGATTTCGTTTTTGTTGACAAAGATAGTTTGTTAATTATATAATGAAAAGTTAATAATATAATATTACGTTAATAATATAACATTTGAACCGTTTCCAATTCAAGCTGTACACTTCATCAAAATCTATTCTCATGAAAAATCTCTGTCTATTACTTCTGTTTTGTCCAATTCTCTCGTTTGGTCAATCGGTGCATTCTCAAGATATCATCTCAAACATCGATGAAGTGAAGTTGTACCTGACTGCTGGTCAAATGAACCACAAGCAAAGCGTGAAGCTCGTGAAGGGACGAAATAAGTTGAAATTTTCAGGTATTTCTGCCTACGCAGATCCTCAGTCGATTCAATTCAAGGGAATTGGGGACTATCGCCTTGTCTCTGTTTCTACTGAAATGGACTTTCTTGCTGCAGAGCAATTCAATCCGCGAATTTCAGTATTGAAAGACTCCTTGGAAGTGTTTCAGGACAAATTGCAATTCGCAAAAGACCAAATGGATGCGTATCAAGCGGAAAAAGGCTTGATGAATACCAATCGTGATTTAGGAGGGAATGCTCAGAATTTAAGTATTGAACAAATCAAAGAAGCGGGTACTTATTTCCGTGAACGAACACTTGAAATTAATCAAGAATTATCCAAGCTTCGAAAGTCAAAACGCCAATACTCTTCTGAAATCCAAGATATGCGGGCCCAATTGGTAGAGATGAATTACAATGAGAACCAACGAAGTAATCAAGTAGTTGTTTTACTGGATTTGGATGAAGCAGTTCAGATGGAAACTGAATTAATGTACTTAGTATCGGATTGTGGTTGGTCTGCAACGTACGACCTTTCAGCTGAGGACATAACAGGAAAAATTAACCTAAAATATAAAGCACAGGTCTACAACAATACAGGAAATGATTGGGAAAATATAGAGTTAACACTTTCAACAGCTGACCCACAATTATCGGCTTCACATCCTGAATTAAGTCCTTGGTACTTGACCGAGAATTATGCGATGACAGGTTCTATTTCGGACAGAAAATACTATTCACCTGTTCAAAATAAGCAAGATTACCGACAAGAAGTTGTTTCAAATTTGAATTGGGCGAATGGCCGTGTTTATGATAATTATTTTGAGTCTGGTGATGTCAATCAAAGTTTTGATAAGGCAGGTTACTTTGATAATAGTAAGAAGGAATTGAATATCATGAAGAACGTGAATGCTCAGAACGTGCAAATGCGTTCCATTGATATTTCTGAACTTTCTACTGAATTTGATATTGAAAACACCTTTTCGTGCCCTTCAGACATGAAGCCATACATTGTAGATGTCAAGGAGGTTGATTTGGATGCAAGCTTCTCTCACATCACAGTTCCGAAATTGGATCGATCAGCATTCTTGATGGCCAATATCATCGGATGGCAAGAGTTAGAATTGATTCCTGGTCCAACGAATGTTTATTTTGGTGGGGTGTATGTCGGAATTTCTCACATCGATACGCGAAATGTTTCTGATACCTTGAGCTTGTCATTTGGACGAGACGACAAAGTAATTGTAATGCGTAAATTGAAAAAGGAATTCAGTACGAAGCGCGTCATGGGGAATTACAAACGCGATTCATACATGTATGAAGTAGCGATCAGAAATAACCGTTCGATGCCAATTAATATTAAAATTTACGATCAGATTCCAATTTCTCAGAGCAATCAAATTACGGTTTCAACAGATGAGATTTCTGATGGAGTGAAAAATGATGAAAATGGCGAGGTAACATGGCGCTTGAATGTTGCAGCGAATAAGGTCGTAAGCAAAGAAATTGGCTACACAGTAAAGTACCCTAAAACGATGAGAATTCAAGTTCAACGATATAGAACGGTTTCTTGCCCATCGTTCTAGACAACAGCGCGCTAAAATTAGGTTTCGCAGACCGCAATTTTCTTAATACATTTGCGTTCTTATTGATATAGATGACACGAATTACGTTTTTACTGGTACTCTTTTGTTTGGCTTTCTCCTTTGATGGGAAAAGTCAAGCTTATTCGCGCTCAGAGCTTGGTGTGATGATCGGGACTTCATATTACATTGGTGATTTGAATCAATTCAGACATTTTCGCGACGCGAAATTAGCGGGAGGATTGTTTTACCGTTACAATGTTAATTCACGTGTTGCTATTCGAGGAACCTTTAATTATTTGCGCGTTGAATCAGATGATGCTGACGCGAAAAGAGAATTGAACCAAGAACGTAATTTGAATTTCAAATCTACCATTTGGGAATTAGGAACTGGAATAGAGCTGAATTATTTCCCGTTTCAAATTGGTCATGATCGTTTCAAGGGAACTGGATATTTGTTTGCAGGACTTGCAGCATTCAAAATGAACCCAACAACGGAATACAACGGAGATGATGTTGCCTTACAAGAATTGGGAACAGAAGGTCAAGGTACATCACTCACTCAGAAAAGCAAATATAGCTTAATTCAAATGGCAATTCCCTTCGGTTTTGGAGGGCGTGTTTCACTTGGGGATGTCGGTTCACTTGGTGTTGAGTTCGGAGTTCGTAAAACCTATACAGACTATTTAGACGACGTTGGAGCTGGTCTTTACGTTGATCAAGATGCTCTTGCTGTTGAAAATGGTCCACTTGCTGCTGAATTATCTAATCGTTCAGGGAATCGCTTCGGAAAACGTGGAAACGAATCAAACAAAGATTGGTACTTCTTCACTGGAGTCACGCTCACGTTTAAGATTGGTAGAAAACCGAGTTGCCCGGGAAATCCTAGGTAGAATGGTTCGATAATCCGATAATCCGATAATCCGATAATCCGAATGTTCGATTGCTTGGAGCTTTTCGATCTTCGGAGGAAATTAAATTATTAGATCTTGAGTTCTTTGTTCAAATCTGGAGCTTGTTGACTTTTGGTGAGCGCGAGAAGTCCGCCTGTAGCTAAAATTGCACCACCAACAAATGGAAACCCTGCACCAACGATGTCTTCTATTTGACTAGAGAATAAAAAAGGTAGACAATAAATCATTCCAAAAACTCCTGCAGTTATTGAAGTAAGAGCTCCATATTTAATAATTGTTCTCATAGAAATGGGTGTTTTCTCAGTTGATTTGAATCTGGTCAGTTTTGTTTGTAATTCGACTAAGTCTCGATGACCATATTCTTCGATCGTCCAATCTGCAATTTTTTCGCTTCTTCTTCCTTTTTGAAAATCTTTAATAAACGTGCCACACAGTTCTGGAAGTAAAAGAGTCCCAAAACCCAAGATAGCAAATGATGGTAATGAATAATTTCCGTTTCCGATCATGAAGGCTTGCATCCGGATTTCATCTTCTGGGGTCATTTGATAACCCAATAGCACATGTTTTAAATCATGACTCTCATATTTGGGTACAAGCGTTAAATTATTATCGTCCAAACAGCGAACTATTTCTCGTCCTAAAGTTCCGTCATCAAGTTCTCTTAATACAGTAACTTTCTTATGATAGATTTCCATTTTACTGAAATAATCAATTGTCCAAACGGAAAGGTTAAATGATAATTTGATAATTTTTCTAGCACTTTTTTGAACTACATTCATAACCTTGTTTTTAATAACCCAAGCGACCATCTACTTCATCCAAAAATCTAAAATCCCACCAACGATTTCAGTTACTTAAAGAAACCCTCCAAGAACTTCAACAAATAGCCCAATTACTGACCAGAAGTTATCCAAAGTACTCGATTTTTTCTGTTTCCCCTTAAATTCCTCCGTACCTTTTTTTGAATACCTTTCAGCTCTTGAATTACCACGATTAGATTTTCGTGAATAACTTCGCGTTCGTGAACTTTCTCTCTGACGAAAGCGATTTTCGTTTGGAACGTCTTCATTTAATACGTAAAATCGATAAAGTTTGTCGTAACGAATTTTAGTAATGGCATTTTTTAAAACAGAATAAGCTTCGTTGATCTGAATAAATTCTTCCTTCGCTGTAGTCGAACTGTTCACATCAGGATGTAATTCCAACGCTCTCTTCCTATACGCCTTCCGAATTTCAATCGTACCCGCCAAATGCGAAATTCTTAATGTCTTGTAATAATCAATCATTCCTAATAATCTACTTCATCCAAACCCCCACCAACCACTTCAGTCTTTTATCTCCCTTTCTAAAGTCTAAACAAACCCCACGAACTACGTAATCCAAAAATCCAACCCTACCAACCACTTCAGTCTTCTGTCTCCCTGTCTAAAGTCTAAATCAACCCCACTAACTACGTAATCTAAAAATCCAACGCACAGCGTCCAACACCGCCAAAGGCAGCAGCGAAGCTAATCCAACCTACCAAAACCTAATCGGAAAATCTGACACCGCAAAAGGCAGCAGCGGAGCTAATCGATCAATCAATCCCACGAACTACGTAATCCAAAAATCCAACGCACAGCGTCCAACACCGCCAAAGGCAGCAGCGAAGCTAATCCAACCTACTAACAACCTAATCGGACCATCTGACATTCGGAAAATCTGACACCGCCAACGGCAGCAGCGGAGCTAATCGAAACTATCCACAACTTCGAATCCTCTTCCCAAACGCACCAGTATCTCCAGCCTTCTCAGCTCGCTTATACCATTCGCACGCCTTGTCCATTTCACCCATATCCAAATAGCAATCACCTAATCCTATCATCGCCCTCGTGTACATCGGCGAGTAATACAAACTTGTTTCCAATAGCTCAATTGCCTTTTCATATTTCTTTTCCTTAGCATAAATCCCTCCCAAGTTGTAATAGCTCATTGCATAACTCGGTTCAACCTTAATGGCTTTTTTATATGCCTTTATCGCTTCRTCAATTTTATCCAAATAGCTGTATGAAACGGCCAATGARACAATATATACAACACGATCTCCATCCATTTCAATTGCGATCAAGTAATCTTCAATCGCTCCTTGATGRTCTTCCAGTCTTCGCTTCGCTTTCCCTCGGTTATAGTAAAATGCCGATGAGTCAGGAGCAATGTTAATCAAGTCCGTATATGCAGTGATTGCTTCCTGATCCCTTCGTTCATATTCTAGTTTCATTGCCGCATCCAACATGTCTTCTATTTGAACCAGTTTCGCGTTCAGTTTCGATTTACAATGTTGTCTTAAATATTGATGTGCTTGGTTTAATCCCAATTTATCCGCTAAAACCATATCATTGCAAGCAGCTTCGCTATTTCCAATTGAATCTTGGAGAATCCCTCTCAGGAAATAATACTTAGGGTCGTTTGGATAACGCTTAACAAGGTCCGAAAAATCCTGAAGTGAACGATCATACTGTTTCAAATCGGCCGTTATTTTTCCGTGCTGTTCCGTAATATCTCTGTGGAAATTTCCTCGATTGATATACGTTTCTAAAACTGAAATTGCTTCCTTTTTATTTCCGTGGCCAAATTCAGAAATAGACAATTGTTTGTAACCATCATATTCATCTGGGGCGATCGAAATGGCCTTCTCATATAGTGCTTTTGCATCGTCGAAAAGATTGTACATATCGATTACATTCGCTTTCATGATCATTGCGTGTGCATGCCTTGGATTGAGTTCTATTGCCTTGTCACAATTTTCAATTACCGCTCCGTATTCCGCTAAGTCATAAAGTGGTCGACTTCGTTGATAATAATAATCAGCATTTTCAGGTTTCTTCTGAATCGCCAAATCACAATCTTCAATCGCACCGAGGTCATCAAAAATATAATCGTCCTTGAATTTTGCGCGCTCAATTAGAAAATCGGGGTCAACTCCTGAGACTTCAACAGCCTTGTTCAAATCATCCAAGGCTTCTCGCATCATTCCCGCATCCCGATAAACATCCGATCGAGTTGTATAAGACTTAGGATCAGTTGGTATGGCGCTAACCATTCGGTCGAGTACCTCAAATGCTTTTCCGTTTTTTTGTTGATTGAGGTAAATGTCAACCATATTCATATACGGCTGCGTGTAGCTAGGGTCGATTTTAATAGCGCGTTCGAAATCCTTAATAGCTTGATCTGTTTTTTTCCAGTTTTGATAAAGAAATCCACGATTATTGAATGCAATAGAGGGTAGTTTGTCCAATTTAATTGCTGTATTGAAATCTTTTTCAGCTAGTTCAAATTGTTTTTGCTTTTGGTAGATCGAGCCTCGATTAATATACGGTAGGTCAAATTCACTGTTTTTCGTGATTGCAATTGTATAGTCGGAAATAGCCTTAGTCGAGTCACCAAAAAACGCATTCAAAATCCCTCTGTTGTAGTATTCTTCAGCAGTAGCACGACCAGATTCGATCGTAAGATCTAGTGAGTTCAATTTCATGCGATTCAGCATTGAATCATCAGGGGTGGCGGTGTTTTGTGCGAAGCCAGATAGCGTTGTCAAGAAGAAAACGACGAGTAAAGAGAACCATTTTTTCATGTCGAAAAGATACATATTTGTTTGTTTAAACGGAAAAGCGATGAATTCAGTACCTTTGCACCAAGAAATGACACGTACAAAAAAAAATATCCGATCGTTCTCCTTGGACGAAATCAAATCTGCCCTAACAGAAATGGGGGAGAAATCCTTTCGAGCAAAGCAAATCTATGAATGGCTGTGGCAAAAAAACGTTGGTTCATTTGAGGAAATGTCGAATTTAGGAAAATCACTTCGTGAGCAATTAGATGAACACTTTTTAATTGAACGAATAGAACTTAAAGACAAACAAATTAGTTCGGATAAAACCATCAAATGTGCATTCACGACCTACGATAAACGAGTAGTGGAAGGTGTGCTAATTCCAACAAGATCCCGAACAACTGCCTGTATTTCTTCTCAGGTCGGGTGTAGTTTGGCGTGTAAGTTTTGTGCTACAGGTCGATTGAAACTCATGCGTAATTTGACTGCCGGAGAAATGGTGGATCAAGTGGCCTACTTGAAAAATGAAGCTGAATCGCGTTACAATACTCCATTAACGAACATCGTGTACATGGGGATGGGCGAGCCTCTTCTGAATTACAAGGAAATGCTGCGCTCTGTAGAATTGATTTCTGAAGGTCTCGGAATGTCTCCAAAACGAATTACGGTCTCTACTGCTGGAATTGCAAAAATGATCAAGAAATTGGGAGATGATAAGGTGAAATTTCACCTTGCCCTATCTCTTCATGCTGCAAATGACAAGAAGCGTGATCAAATCATGGAGATCAACGAGAGCAATAACCTCGAAGCATTAAGAGAATCGCTGGTTTATTTTCACGAAAGAACAGGGACACGCGTCACATTTGAATACATCATTTTCAAAGATTTCAACGACGGAATTGAAGACGCAAAAGCACTGGCCGACTTCGCGAAATGCGTTCCTTGTAAAATCAATATCATTGAATACAACCCAATTGATGATGGTGAATTCCAGCAAGCGGACGAGAAGAAAGTCGACGATTTCGCCTACTTCTTGGAAACAAAGAACCTAATCGTTAATGTGCGCCGAAGTAGAGGTAAAGACATTGATGCTGCTTGCGGTCAACTAGCGAATAAAAACAAAGCGATCAAAAAAGATGAGCGCGCATTGAAATAAGTGTTCTAGAATTTGGGCGCTGAATAAGTCTACATGCTTTAGTTTTTTCAGGAAATACCGATCTGCTAAATTGTTGCTGGTAGAAAAATACGCGCAACAATAAACATCCCTACTATTTCTCTTCCAAAAGCTACCGCATTTCGCCTTAGCGCAAACAAAACACTTCATCCAATAATCCAAGGCAAAGCCTCCAATACCGCCGCAGGCAGTAACGAAGCTAATCCAGATCTTCTAAAAACCAAACCAAACCAAACCAAACCAAACCAAACCAAACCAAACCAAACCAAACCAACACCAGTGTCATCCTACGATCCAAAAATCTAACTGTCCAATTAATCCAACGCGAAGCGACTCAAGCTAAAACTCCAAACCATGTCATCGAAAAACCACTTTACCCTCCACAACATACACTTCAATCGAGAGAATCACTAAATCGGAAAATCGAGCCATCTGATGATCGGATGATCCGAGATTCCAACTATATTTGTACTGATGATGACAGTAAATCAAATAATAGCTCCAGTTGAGGCGGAAATGAGCGAATTCGAAGATCGTTTTCGTGAAAGTATGAAGTCTCAAGCGCCACTTTTGGATAAAGTCACGCACTATATCATCAAGAGGAAAGGAAAGCAAATGCGGCCGCTCTTCATTTTTCTTTCAGCGAAAATGTTGGGAGAAATATCTGATAAGACATACGATGCAGCCAATTTAGTTGAGTTATTGCACACAGCTTCACTTGTTCACGATGATGTCGTAGATGATGCCAATGAGCGCCGTGGATTCTTTTCAGTCAATGCTCTCTGGAAGAATAAAATTGCTGTCCTCGTTGGTGATTACATGCTGTCGAAGATATTATTGCTTTCAATTGAACGAGAAAATCCAAAATTACTAGCCGTTGTTGCTCGTGCAGTACGCGAAATGTCTGAAGGGGAATTGCTGCAAATTGAGAAAGCACGAAAATTAGACATTACAGAAGAAGTGTACTACGAGGTAATTCGTCAAAAAACGGCTTCCTTGATCGCTACATGCTGTGAAGCGGGTGCGATCAGTGTCGATCGAATGGATCAAACGGAAAATATGCGAATCTTTGGGGAAACTGTCGGATTGGCATTTCAATTGAAGGACGATATTTTTGATTATGGTGAACCAGGGAACATCGGAAAACCTACGGGACTCGATATTCGAGAACGAAAAATGACCTTGCCCTTAATCTACGTGTTGAATAATTCAACGAAAGCAGTAAGGAAAGAACTCATTAATATCGTGAAACGTCACAACGAAAATCCAAAGAAAGTTCAACGCGCCGTTCAATTAGTGATCGAATACAAAGGAATTGAATACGCGCATAAAAAAATGCTTGAATACAAAGAGGCCGCATTGAACATGCTAAAGGATATTCCTGAATCGGAATCCAAGACAGCACTCATTGGGTTGGTCGAGTATACTACAAATCGAAAAAAATAATAGATGAGATACTTACTAATATTTTGCGCGCTCAGTATTCTGATGGCATGCGGAGAAAAAGAAGAAGAGAAGAAAACAATTGTTCCAGAAGTTGAGGAAGTACTGACGGAAGTGAAGAAAGGAATCTATAAGCAGTATTACCCAGGGAAGAAGAATGTCAAGTTTGAAGGTCGACAAGATGAAGCTGGAGAACGACATGGGATTTGGTATTTTTATTCTGAAAAAGGAATGAAAATTTCCATGACTGAATTTAAGCATGGGAAAAAGAACGGTGTTTCTTTGCATCGATACCCGAACGGAATGGTTCATTACTCAGGTGAATACGAAGATGACCTACAAGTTGGACTTTGGAAAACCTACGATACTGATGGGAAATTGGTAGACAGCACAAACTATGATGAACTAAATAAAAAATATAAATAACACGTGGCGATTATACCAGCACATATTGTTGATGATATCATTCAAACTGCTCGAATCGAGGAAGTGATTGGTGATTTCGTGAACCTAAAACGAGCTGGATCAAGTTTGAAGGGATTAAGTCCGTTCACTGATGAGAAAACGCCTTCATTTGTGGTTTCGCCCTCAAAGCAAATTTACAAATGCTTCAAAACGGGAAAAGGAGGAAAAGTTGTAACCTTTCTCATGGAAAAAGAACAACTATCTTACCCCGAAGCTTTAAGATGGTTAGCAGACAAGTATAACATCATTATCCCAGATGAAGAAATAACGAAACCGACTAATAGTACCAATCAGAATCAACCAAACACGATCAAAAAGAACCTGCTAATAAGTATTACAAACGGAGTCTATAAAGAGTGTTACCCAGGAGGAAATCGGGTGAAACTGACAGGATTATTGGACGATAAAGAACAACGTCAAGGCGTTTGGGACTATTACGCTGAAAACGGAGTTCATCTYTCSGTGATGGARTATCGTGATGGAGTTAAACATGGTGTTTTTTTTCAGCGATACRAAAATGGAATAGTAAAACGTACAGGGAATTATAAAAACGATAAACAGGTCGGTGAATGGGTCGAGTATAATGAAAGTGGTGTTCGCTCTACTATTAAAAAGTTTACTGAATAATGGCAATTATCCCAGCACATATTGTAGATGAAATCATTCAAACTGCTCGAATAGAAGAGGTGATTGGTGATTTCGTGAGCTTAAAACGAGCTGGATCAAACCTCAAAGGCTTAAGTCCATTTACGGATGAGAAAACAGCTTCATTTGTGGTCTCACCGGCAAAGCAAATTTTCAAGTGCTTCTCAACGAGTAAAGGAGGAAATGTAGTTTCTTTCTTGATGGAAAAGGAACATTATTCTTATCCAGAAGCATTGCGATGGCTAGCAGATAAATACGGGGTTCAAATTCCAGATGACAAGCCTGCGACTCCTGAAGAGTTAGCGGCGATCTCTGAGCGCGAAAGCTTGCACATTATCAATGAGTTTGCAAGAGATCATTTCAAAGACAACCTCCATAATTCCAATGAAGGAAAGAAAATCGCGATGAGCTACTTCGTAGAGCGTGGATTTCGACCTGATATTATTGAGAAATTCCAATTGGGATATTGCATGAATTCTGGAAAAGGATTCAGCGATGCAGCCCTAGCGAAAGGCTACAAAATGGAATACATGGAGAAGGTCGGTTTGACGAAAACCAAAGACGACCGCTACTTTGATTTTTTCCGTGGACGTGTCATCTTCCCAATTCACAGTGTTTCTGGTCGAATCCTTGGGTTTGGTGGACGAACACTCATCACSGATAAAAAAGTTGCCAAGTATTTCAACTCACCAGAAAGTGTCATCTACAACAAGAGTGAGATTCTCTATGGATTGCATCAATCGAAAGGCGATATCATTAAATACGATCAGTGTTTTCTCTGTGAGGGATATACCGATGTCATTGCGATGTTTCAAGCGGGTGTTCAAAATGTTGTAGCCTCTTCTGGAACTTCATTGACGAAGGGGCAAATTCGTTTGGTGAAGCGATACACGAAGAACATGACCATCCTTTATGATGGTGATGCTGCTGGAATTAAAGCTTCATTCCGTGGAATCGATTTGATTTTGGAAGAAGGAATGAATGTCAAAGTGGTTCTGTTTCCTGAAGGAGAAGATCCAGATTCCTATGCAAAATCAGTAAGCACCACAGAGTTGGAAGCATACTTAAAAGATCATGCACAGGATTTTATTTCGTTCAAATCAGATATTCTAACGGATGGTGAAGATGATGATCCAATAAAACGCGCTGAATTCATTCGTGATATTGTTCATTCTGTGTCATTGATTCCTGATCAAATTACCCGAAACGTTTATATGCAAACCGTTGCAAAGCGGTTTAATATGGGCGAGGAAGTCCTGGCAAATGAATTGATCAAATTGCGGAAGGTTAAGTTGGATCAGGACATAAAACGGTCGAAGCCTCGACCAACACCGCGTCCATCACAACCGTGGGATAATTCAGAAGCTCCACCTGAGGATTACGTTCCACCAGAATATCGTGATGGCAATTCACCAAGTCCAATTGCAAAGCCAGTAGTTGCACTTGTTGATCACAACGAGCATGACCTCATGCGGATAATGGTGCGTTATGGATCACACGCATTGGAGCAAAAACAACTCAACGACGAAGGGGAAGAAGAGACGTTTGAGACAAGCATCACTGAATTAATCTGTCATGAATTAGACATTGATGAATTGACTTTCAATCACCCAACCTTTGCCAAAATGCATCGGATTATTGCAGATGCCTTAGGTGAAAATACCTTGTTGAAGTCAAGTTATTTTAAGCGGATGGAAGATCAGGAGATTGTGAAATTTGTTTCCGAAATCGAAATGAACGAGCGAGAAGTAAGTCATAATTGGTTTTCTAAGCACAACATTTACACAAATACCGAGAAGGATAAACTCCAAGCAGCAGTGATGGGATCAATTTACTCGTTCAAACATTCACGAGTAGAGCAAAGAATCCGCAAAATTCAACAAGAATTAACGACGAAAGCTGCCGAAATAGAAGATGAGGACCTCATGCTCTTACTCGCCGAACAAGTTGCTCTTGAACATGTCAAACGAATGATCGCAGAGAAGCTAGGAAGAATAGTTGTTAGGTAGATTTTTCCGAAGGTCCGACCGCTTTGCTTTTCGATCATCAGATTTCTCGATTTTTTTTAATCAACTGAACCTACAATAAATTTCAATTTGCGAATACCTACTCCCGACTTCATCGGAATATCGGATAATCTGGAGATCGGAAAATCGACCAAAACAAACAAATAATCAACCACCCTCCACGAACCGTCGAACTGGAATTTTATCCCACAACAATCCTCCATCTTTGAGTTATTAAAACTTGAAAGATGTCAAAAAAAGCACTGTTTATAGTTATTGGAATTGCGATGTTATTTGCGATRGGTATATTTTTTATTGCGAAGGCGAGCAAGCAACGAATCATTGAAGTCCATCCTGGATTTGCCAAATACATTTCTGGCTATACCTCGGGAGCTCAGAGTCGAACAGCACCTATTGAAATTGAGTTCGCAGATCCATTGCCAAAATCATTTACGAATAATCAGTTAAGTAAACTGTTCACAATTCACCCTGAAGCAACTGGAACCTTGGAGCGGTTAAATAACCGTGTGATTCAATTCACACCCGCCGAACCACTTAAAACAGATCAGCTTTATACTGTTTCTTTTGCGCTGGAGGAAGTTCAAAAAGTAGAGCATGAATTTGAAAACTTCGAATTTCAGTTCTCAACGTTCCCACAGAAATTGAGTGTTGAAACGGGACATCTCATTGCTTATGAAAATACAACACCTGACCTACGGTTTCTAACAGGAACCGTTGTCTCAGCTGACTATGCTGATTCAGCTTCGCTCGCTAAAACAATTACTGCCGAGCAAGATTCTAAAAATGTGAGGATCAAAATGAAGCACTACAATGGACACAATGAACTTGATTTCCTCATCGACAGTATTCAGCGGACAGAAGAAAAAGGGAAATTGATCGTGAAGTGGAATGGCGCGAGCATTGGAACTGACGATATCAGCTATGAGAAGTTTGATATTACCGCACTCGGGAATTACATAGTAACGAACGCTAAGATAATGTCAGAGGAAGAAGGTGATCAATACATTGAAATAAATTTCAGCGAAACATTACTTCCCCAACAGAACTTGAATGGAATTATTAAACTCGAAGGAGAAAAAAACTTAAATTTTCACATCGAAGGAAATACAGTCCGAGTATTTCTACCAAATCTCCTATTGGGGAAAAAGCGATTGACTGTAGGGACGGGAATCAAAGATGGTTCAGGATACAGAATGAAAAAAGCATTTTCAAATGAGATAATTTTCTCTCCACCAAGTCCGCGAATACGATTGCATGGCAGAGGTTCAATTTTACCGAATTCACAAGGCTTGATTTTTCCATTTGAAACAGTTTCACTCAAAAGTGTGGATGTCCGTATCATTAAAATCAAAGAGAAAAGCGTTCACCATTTTTTACAAGTAAACGACCTCGATGGTCATGATGAATTATCCCGATTTGGTAAAGTCATTGTCGAAAAACACATAATCCTCAATGTGAAAAAGGGAGATTCAGCTCGTTGGACTTCGCATGTTCTTGATTTAAACAAATTGATAAAACCAGAGTTAGGAGCGATCTATCGAGTGGGTATTAAATTTGATCGAAATGATAGTTCGTGTGGATGCGAAATTGAAGCCGAAGAAGAAGTTCAGAACGAATCGAGCGAAGACAAATGGTCACAACGCACTTGGAGAGCATATATGTATTCGTATGACGATTATGAGAGTTGGAACAATTACCGTGATCGCACAAACCCATGTGATCCCGATTACTATGATGGAAAAGCCGTAAATAGAAATATTCTAGCCTCAGATTTGGGGATCGTATTTAAACTGGATCAAGACAAGCGCGGACATATTTTCGTGAGTAACATGGTCACCGCCCGCCCGATTCCAAATACACTCATTCAATTCTATGATTACACCAGTGATTTGATCACATCCGGTAGGTCGGATGCAAATGGAATGTTGGCACTTCCGCTTTCCTCGAAGCCATTTTTGTTGATCGCGAAGTATGGGAATCAGCGTGGATATTTGAAGTTAAACGATCATTTTACCAATTCAACTTCGAAGTTTGATGTGCAAGGGGAGAACCTTGAAAAAGCGGTAAAAGGAGTTTTTTATGGTGAACGTGGCGTCTGGAGGCCTGGTGATTCCTTGTTTTTATCATTCGTGCTGAATGATCCATTTAAAAGTATCCCACTTAATCATCCGATAAAATTCACATTAAATGATCCCAATGAACGCACGGTTTCCACATTTTCAACGAAGAAAAATACTACTGGAAGTTATGTCTTTCGAACGGCTACACGACAAAATGCGAAAACGGGATATTATTCAGTCTCTGCGGAGATTGGGAATCATCATTTCGCGAAGAATTTGCGTATTGAAACGGTGAAACCAAATCGTTTGAAAGTAAACTTAACAGTCAATAATCCGCAACAACAAAAGGAAACGGGGTCGGACTCATCTCTTTTGGTGGCAAAATGGTTGCATGGAGCAAGCGCCCAGAAACTAAAAGCTAAAGTTTCTCGCGTTATTCGACCAATGAAAAGCTCGTTTCAAGAGTATCCATCTTATCGTTTTGATTCTCCAATCAGACCCGTTTTCAATCGAGATGAAGTATTGTTTGATGGTCAATTGAATGAAGACGGAGAGGCAAAAATCTCGACAAAACTCATGGACTTGAAGTTCGCTGCTGGTTTTTTAAATGCTACTTACACAACCCGAGTATTTGAGAAAAGTGGTGACTTCAGTATAGCCGTTCAAACTGAGCAAGTTTCTCCGTTCCAAACAATGATCGGATTGGATACTCCAAAAATGGATTTCTCTCAATCACTTGAAGTAAATAAAAAACACCGCTTTTCAGTCGTAGCTCTCTCGCGAGAAGGAAAGAAGGTAAACGTTGATAAAGTTCATCTGAAAATCTATAGAATTTATCAGCCTTGGTGGACAGAAGAGGGTTCGAGGAACTTACTAAACTATGTCACTAGAACGGCAAATATTACTGTACTTGACTCAATGATTTCGGTGAAAAATGGGAAGACTTTCTTCGATTTCAAGGTTTTCGGTCAGAATTATGGCAATTACTTAATCACACTTACGGATGTTGAAGGAAATCATCAAACGGGAGCGCAAGTTACCTTCGATTATCCTTATTGGAGCCGAACAAATCGAGCAGGAAATGAACATGCTAAAATGCTTGATTTTGCCTCAAACAAAAAGAGCTACGTAGTAGGAGAAACAGTGAAGTTGACAATTCCCTCACCTGAAAACGGTCGTGTTCTAGTGAGCATTGAAACGGGGGAGAGAGTTGTCAAGAAGTTCTGGCAAAGCACAACAAAAGGAGACAACCAAATTGCATTCAAAATCGATAAGAAGATGTTCCCGAATGCATATGTTCATGTCACCCTGATTCAACCTCACCATACAACCGTTAATGATCGCCCGATCCGGATGTATGGAATTATTCCGATTGAAATTGACGATCGTGCAACGCACCTAAATCCATTAATTTCGATGAGAGAATCCATTCGTCCGAACCAAAAAACAACAATCGAAGTCAAGGAAAAGAGTGGACGAAAAATGACCTATACCTTGGCTGTTGTTGATGATGGGCTATTGGATATTACTGGATTTAGAACACCGAATCCATGGAAAGCAATGTATGCGAGACGATCTCTTGGCGTTCAAACGTGGGACATGTATGATGATGTGATTGGAGCGTATGCTGGTAGTATGCGGAATTTGATCAGTATTGGTGGAGATGGATGGGATGACGAGATTTCCGAAACACCCAAAGCAAATCGATTCAAGCCAATGGTGCGTTTTATTGGCCCTTTCACCCTTGGTGGCGGAAAAAGTGCAAAACATTCAATCGAGATTCCAAATTATGTGGGATCTGTGAGAGTAATGGTTGTTGCTCAGAATAATGGTGCTTTTGGAAAATCGGAAAAAACAGTTACTGTGAAACAACCTGTCATGGTGCTTGCAACCTTACCAAGATTACTTGGGCCAGCAGAAGAGTTGAGCGTGCCGATAACGGTTTTTGCCATGGAGGACAATGTTCGAGAGGTGACCATCGATGTTGAAGTGAACGAGTTTATTCAATTAAAAAAGAAACGGTTTAAAGTTCAATTCAATCAAGCGGGTGATCAAGTGATCAATGTGCCAATTACAATTGCCAAAAAGTTGGGAATTGGGAAGTTGAAGGTGACTGCGCGATCTGGAAATGAAGTGGCGTATCATGAGATTGAAGTGGATGTCCGTGCACCAAACCCAATCATTTACGAAGGAAATCAATATTCAATTGAGCCGGGCGAGGAACGATCATTTCCCATTACTTTTTCTGGCCTTGATGGATCGAACAAGGTGACATTCGAAGTATCTCAGATTTTACCAATAGGACTAAATAAGCGCCTTGATTATTTAATTCAGTATCCGCATGGATGCATCGAGCAAACGACTTCTTCTGTATTTCCGCAATTGTTTTTAAGTCAAATGATGGAAGTTGATAAAAAAGAGAGGAGTAGAATCGTCGCAAATGTCAAGGAAGGAATTGATAGAATTGCATCATTTCAAACTTCGGATGGCGGTTTTGCTTATTGGCCAGGAAACTATGATGCGGATGAATGGGGAACGAATTATGCGGGGCATTTTCTCCTGTTGGCTGAAAAAATGGGCTATACGATTCCTGCGCAATTAAAATCAGCTTGGATATCGTACCAAAAAAGTGCGGCTAATGAGATAAAGTTGACAAAATTGAATGATGTAACTCAAGCCTATCGATTATTCACGCTGGCCCTCAGTGGAAATCCAGATTTGAGTGCAATGAATCAAATGCGCGAACGTGGACGGATGAATCCAACTGCAAAATGGCGTTTAGCGACGGCTTATTATTTGGTTGGACAAAAAGAAGTGGCGCAGAAGATGGTGAAAAACTTACCAATTAATAGTGGAGGAGAAGCCGCTTACTCGTATACGTATGGATCGAACGTTCGGGATCGAGCGATGATTTTGGAATCACTTTCAATAATGAAAGACGGTATTCGCTCGAAAAAGCTTGTCGAAAAATTATCACACGAAATGAATTCTAAATCGTGGTATAGTACCCAGACGACTGCGTATACCTTACTCGGAATTTCTACGTACTACGGCGTTCAAAATTCTGGAAACAACGTGAGTTATTCACATGCATTGAACAAAAATAAACCGCAAGAGATTCGTGCGAAATCAAATGTGCACCGAGTGAATTATACAGACGAGGATTTTAAAGAAAAGGGAACAATTAAGTTGAAAAACACAGGGGAAACTAAACTTTTTGTGAAGGTGATTTCCGAAGGGATCCCATTGGAATACACGCAAGAGAAAAAGCAGAACAACCTTCAATTGAGTTTAGTTTATCGCAACATGGATGGGAAACAGATTGATCCTTCAAAGTTGACTCAAGGAACGGATTTTAAGGCAGAAGTGACCATTTCGAATCCTGGTAAAAAAGGAGATTTAAAAGAGATTGCCCTCAGTCATTTGTTTCCGAATGGATGGGAGATTCATAACTCAAGATTGTATGGAGGACTGAGCGGAGTCGAAGTCCGAAATAATCAAGTCGACTACCAAGACATCAGAGATGACCGTGTTTATTCATACTTCGATCTAAAAGCTGGAGAATCAAAAACAATTACGATTCAACTGAACGCAGCCTATCTCGGGAAGTTTTATCATCCCGCAATTCAAGTGGAGACGATGTATGATCATATGATTAATGCTACGTTGCCTGGGAAGTGGGTGGTCGTTCGATGATCCGATCCGGGCTTCGGCTTCGCTCAGCCCTCGAATTGTAAATCTAATGGTTAAATTGTGGGCTGAGAAGGATTCAACTGTGGACTGAGAAGGATTCAACCGTGGGCTGAGAAGGATTCAACTGTGGGCTGAGAAGGATTCAACTGTGGACTGAG
>NVXP01000036.1 GCA_002733985.1 Fluviicola sp.
GAAGCGTCTAAAAATCGAACCTACCAACTGCATAATCGGACAATCGGACAATCCGACAATCCGACACCGCCAAAGGCAGCAGCGGAGCTAATCGAAAAATCCCCCTTCCCTCTACTTCAAGTGAAAAGCCGTAAACACAGCGATAAACACAATCGCGGCTTCTACTTCATCAGAAATATCACCATCAATGTCTATGTCCCAACGCTCATAATTATCCGAGAAAACAGTTCGAATTCGACCGTCAGCGTCGCCAGAAATGTCCCAGCGCTCCATGTCGTCATTGAACGTAGTTTTTACTCGAATTATCTGATCCCCATCGTGGATTTCCCATTGATCAAAATCATTCGAAAAGATCGTCTTAAGCGTGACGTTGGATCCTACCTTCCAAGAATCCCAGTCGTTAGAAAAGGTCGTTCTAATTGAAATAGATCCAAATTTCCAACTGTCCCAATCGTCTGTGAAGGTAGTTTTAATTGTATTTCCATCCCAATTCCAACGAGATTCATCTTTGGTGAAAGTTGTGGAAAGAGTTTGTGCATTTACGGTAAAACCGATGAAAGCGATGGCAATAATAAGAAGTCGTTTCATGACATTTGTTTAAAGTACTACGTTAGTTTCCTTGTCGAAACGCTTGTATGAAATGAACACAGCGAGAACGGCAAGTGATACCATTACAGCAAAACTCAAGCCAAGTAGTCCGAAGTCTAAAGTTCCGGCAATCAATTCTTTAGTCGCTAGCACAATGTTTACAATTGGAATGCACGCAGTAAATGCAGTTAATTCAATTCCTGGGAAGAAACCGACCATCGCAGGTAAAACAACTACAATGTTCAGAGGGGTGATGATACTTTGCGCTTCTTTGAAACTTTTCGCATAAACAGCAATTGGAATCATCATTCCAGCAAAGAAAATCGTTAATGGGAATAAGAGTGCAAAGAGCATCACGATGAATGTAGGACTTAAAATACCGTGAATTACATCCAGTATTTCAGGATTCTGTACGATGTCAAACACTTCGATAGATAGGAAGAGTCCCAATAAGGCAAAGGTCGATGCTAGCAGTCCGGAAAGAACAACTACGCCCATTTTACCGAATAAGATTTGCCAGCGAGCGACAGGAGTTGTCAAAAGAGTTTCTATCGTTCCGCGTTCCTTTTCTCCAGTAAACAAATCAATTGCAGGATACATACAACCAATAAATCCAAATGCGATGAAGATATAAGGCAAGAATCCACCGGCAAGTTTTCCGATCATTTCTTTCGAGGATGCTACATTCGAATAATTGATTTTAAGAGGGCGAATTTCTTCTTCGTTGATCTTTAAGTCAAGGTATCTTTCTTGCTGGGCAATGGATTCGATTGTTTCCAAATAGGCTTCTGCGCGATTTTTCATTCCCAAATCTGTAGCATTGTAATAAACAGTTACTCCAGCTGGTTTTTTCAATGCCATATTTGCTGTGAAGTGTGGACTTGGAACAATTCCTATTTGGGCAGAATCAACTTTGATTGCTGCTTTCAGTTCAACAGTATCTTTGTAAACGGTAATGTTCTTTTTTCCCAATTCCTGAGGAAGGCCTTCGAGTCGTTTGAGCACGTAGTTATCTGGTTCACCAACAACACCAATTTGAATGGTTTTTTCAGCAGCTTCCTTTGTGAAAGATTCAGATACAGTTACAAATAGGCTTAAAATGACAGGGAAGATCGCAACAGGGATCACCAACATCATGATGAGTGTTCGCTTATCGCGAAGTGTGTCTTTGAGTTCTTTTTTGAATATTGTGAAAATCATGCGTTCTCAAGTTTGGTCTGGTTAACAATTCGGATAAATTCGGCAGTCAAGTTCGGGGCTTGCATGTTTTCTCTGAAATCACTCATCGTCCCATTATGTAATACTTTTCCTTTGTGGATAATCGCGATATCATCGCAGAGCAAATCAACTTCACCCATAATATGACTTGAAAAAATAACCGTCTTTCCTTCTGCTTTGCAATCACGGATAAGTTGGATAATATTTTCTGCAGTAATCACATCCAATCCACTAGTTGGCTCATCAAAAACCACAACTTCTGGATCGTGAATCATCGTTCTACAAATCGACACTTTTTGTTTCATCCCAGTCGATAACTTACCGATTCGCTTTCCTTGGAATTCATGCATGTCCAACAGGGTATACAATTTCTCTTTTCTCTGCTCGCATACATTTTTTGGAATGCCATATAAATCGGCGAAGTACTGAATCAACTCATTTGGAGTCAAGCGTGCATATAGTCCAGTTGAGCCAGTCAAGAAACCAATTTTCTTTCGTGCCTCACGAGGATCTTCACTCACATCAATTCCACCTATTTTAATTGTACCAGATGTTGGCTTGAAGATCGTTGAGAGCATACGCATTATTGTAGTCTTTCCTGCACCGTTCGGTCCGAGCAGTGAGAAAATTCGTCCAGGATTACACGTAAAACTCACGTCGTCAACAGCAATTGCCGTTTTACTTGGCGTACTTAGTTCTTTCCTCTGCTGTCTGGAGAGGGCGAATTCCTTTCTTAAGTTGGTGACTTCAATCATATGTTTCGATTTTAATGGACGAATGAACGTGCATTTCTTCGAGCCAAAAATCGGTATTAAGTAAATACAGGAATACAATTTTTACAGGAACGGATTGAAATCGGGGTGAATGATTGATCAGTAGTTTTTAATAGCAATTGATCGCCATCCCGTCATCGTGAGAATGTGAATATCGCGAGAAGTAATTTCCCCTGATCTGCCATAAGTCGTTGTGGTCGGCCATTTGATCTTATCTCCTGTAATATTCGTGTAGTTGATATAACTGATCAGTCGGTGATTCTTCTTTTTTAGGATAAATAGCGCCGCCAAATGACCATCTTCTATCACATAAAGGAATTCGCGTCGCCCTTTTTGATAGATCAACTGTCCTTCTTCAATTTGCGTAATATCAGCGTTTGTATAATAGGTAATGTTCTCCAATGAAACGTGCCCTTTAGCGTTCTCAGGCAATTCAAAAATTATCGGATCTTTCGTGTCTAATTCTGGTTGATAGAAAAAATAATCAGCCAAAGAATCGTTTTCCTTACAGGTGGCGTATGATGAATCAAGAAAAATGGGCTTCCAGAAGATTTCTTTTAGAAAATACTGAGCTCCGTAGTCGGAAATCAGTGAGTTTTCATTTTGAGCCTTTGAACTGAACAAAATGGATAGAAATAGGAATGAACAAATAACTTTCAGCATAATTGAAGGTGTTAATCGCAAATTCGGCCTTTGTGCACTCCACTGTGGTACATCTCGTCTATGCTTTTCATGTCTTCGATTAAAGCATCAGATGGAGGTGTATTCTGTAATTTATTGAGATCAGGTTGACCAGCATCTACCCATGCTGTATACCAAATTGATCCAACAGCCAAAATTGCTGAGCGAAGCCGGCGTTCAACCATGCCATTCATCCGCTTGTGATATGCTTGAGAAAATTCGTAAGAATAAACCCTAGCCGTTACATTTCCTCTTCGCTCGAAGCTATACTTCATATCAGAGTCCATTTCTGCTGTCAAGTCGCGTTCGATCTGTAACACAGAATCTACAGCTAGATGTGATGCCTTAACTGATTCCCAAATGAAGCTTCGCATGTCATCGATATAATTAGATTTCCCAATGAAGTAATCATAATTTTCATCATTGATTTCAACCAAACGGCTTTCCCATAAACCATGGATTCCTTTTTGATTGGTCATTTGACCATTGTAATTTTCAGTTGTGTGCAATGGAACATGTGCGTCACCAACATAATGCCCAATGTCCGCCGAATACTTGAGGATTAAATCAACATTTTGACTTTCAAAGGCTCGTTGTAACCTGAATTTCATTACTTCAATGTGCCAAGGAACAATTCCGTATGCCTGAAGGGTGTCTTCCGTGAACTTCGCTATGGCATCATCCCATCTTCGAGGCATCAATTCAAACGGATCCTCTCCTGCTTTGACGTAGTGATCAATGTCGATGTAGTGACGTTGCGCCTCTCCATCAACAGCATATCTGCGCTTGTCAGGGTCGACTGCATGTTCTGTAATAAATTCAATGTGTTCTTTGTAGAAACCGAACATTTCTTGAGGAAGCGTAAACGTCGCAATACGGTTAATTCGCTGATGCCCAAAAAAGCCCCATTTCTTTTGCTGATGTTCTTTTTTTGAAGAGAAAGCTATCAGAAATACTGGTAGAATCACTAAAAATGTCCATCTATAATTTGACCAATTTACCATCTCTTAAAATTGGAATCACGTTTGTTAGGTTTGGAGTTAGACAGTACTTAATGTCTTCATTTAAATTCAAATTCTTTAACCTTCGTCGGTGTGAACTTGCTTTCAAGAACCCCATGTATCGATCCCATGCAGAAAGGTACAAATATTTTGCCGCAATGGAAGAATCTTCGCTAGACGTGAATTTCCCAGTCCCAATAAGGTATTCTGAGATCGCTCCAGCACAAATTGTATCCTCCAAATTGAATTTGTCTTGCCATCCAGAACAGAGACAAAGTATGTTTTTGTCTTGTTCAGCAAGCCATTCACACAGTGCATCAAGGTTGTTTAGTGATCCAACGACCACTGTGTCAGCATCTTTTGCAACGTCTAATGCCTTTGTACCATTCGTTGTTGTGAGCACAACTTCTTTTCCTCGAAGTGCTTCATTCATGTAAGAATAAGGCGAATTTCCAAAATCGAAACCTTCAACAATCTGGCCTTTCCGTTCAGCACCAACCAAATAACCTTTGGCTTTGTATTCTCGCGCTTCTTCAATAGTCGCAACAGGTATTATTGATTTAATTCCGTTGTGAAACGCAGCACAAATGGCAGACGTAGCGCGGAGTACATCAATTACTACAACAATTTCGTATTCGTCTTTAAAATATTCGTACTCCCCAGGGGTGAAGCACACTTCAATGTTTTTACGATGGTCCATGCGGCAAAAATAGTTAATTCAATTTGTTTCGTTTGTAGTGAATCTGTTTCACAACCTTTAAACTGGGTTTTTCAATGAGAAGATAGAAGATATGCGACCCTAAATAGGCAACTATGAATGCTCCAATCAGCAATAAAATCTTCTGCCAAGTCTGATCCATGTAGCGTAAAGTGAAGTATAGGAACCAATTACCCAATAGTCCATGGATGAGATAAAAACTGTAAGATGTTTCCCCAAGGAACTGAAGAAATTTACTTTGGAAGTTCACAAAAAGTATGATTGGAATCGAGACCAATGGAATTACGTAGTAAAACAATGCTTGGTTGAGGAAGAAGTCTATCGATCCGAGTGCAATAATGAGTAATAATTGCGTAGCGGAGAATTGTTTAGCGTGAAACAAAGCCAAAGCAATTCCAATGATGAAATATGAACCGAATTCAGTGATCGATCCTCGCGTATCATAGAAGTAATTGATCCCAATACAAAATCCAACAAGAAGCAGGAGAGCAATAAATGGATTTTTCCGAATGAGTAAAAAACCAAGTCCAAGTAGAATATAAAATTGAAATTCGACACTGAGTGTCCAAAATATTGGATTGTACCAATCTTCACCGACGAGATTTGCAGTAAGCGTAATGTTTGCTAGTAATTGCGGGAAAGAAAAGGCGATTGGTTCACCTAAATACCATTGAAAAGAAGCATTAATCGCTAGAATAAGAGCCACACAAGCCAGCATGGGGATCATGAGTCGAACAATTCTCTTTCCTAAAAATGGAAGGAAAAGTTTCAAAGAATAATCATTTCTCTCCAAATGCAAATACATCACGTAACTAGAAATAATGAAGAAGATGCAAATTGAACCATGGATAAATGGATCAACGGCTGACAAAACCTTGTTCCCAGGTTCTACTAAAGCACCGTGCTGATTTTCAAAATGTAAGAAATGATATAGCGCAACGATGAATGCACAAATGCCACGCAAGGTATCTAAGATGAGTATTTTCGGAGTGCTTGAAGCCATCTATTGATTCTGGCTGAGCGGTTTCAAGTATTTCGAATCAATCCAAAAAGTGGCGAAAGGAAGGAGTGATGCGATCCAGCAAATCCCCATTTTTTTCCAATTCCATTTTCGGTTATTTCCAACAACAAACACCCAAAGCACGTAGGCAATGAATAAGACACCGTGAGCCATCCCTACAATCTTATTTGGCATTCCCATCTCATAGATGTATTTCAAAGGCATTGTTAAAGCAAGTAGGAGGAAGGAAATACCTTCCATGATTGCCAATAATCGAAGTTGACCAAGTGTCGTTTTTAGATTCATTTTTTAGATTGATTTTGTTGTTTTTCCAAAGCAAAAAGTTCGTCGCGAAGTCGAGCAGCTTCGATAAAGTCCAAGTCCTTCGATGCGGTCTCCATTTTCTTTCGGGTATACTTGATTGTCTTCTCCATCTGTTGATCAGACATGTATCGAATTACAGGATCAGCAGCAATTGCTGATTCTTCATAATGTGTGTAATCAGTTGGTCCATCACCATCCGCAACTTTCGTCGAGTTCAAGATCGTGTGCGTTGATTTATTTAATGGCGTTGGTACAAGACCGTGTTTTTTGTTATAGGCTTTTTGAATTTCCCTTCTTCTTGAAGTTTCGTCAATTGTGCGCTGCATCGAATTGGTCATTTTATCGGCGTACATGAAAACCATTCCATTGACATTTCTTGCTGCACGACCTGCTGTTTGAACCAATGAGCGTTCGTTTCTCAAAAATCCTTCCTTGTCAGCATCGAGAATTGCAACCAATGAAACTTCAGGTAAATCGAGTCCTTCACGAAGTAGATTTACACCAATCAATACGTGAAATTCTCCTAAACGCAATTGACGTAGAATTTCAACGCGGTCAATCGTCGTTACTTCAGAGTGAATATATCGGCACAAAATCCCCAATCGATCGAGGTATTTCTGCAATTCCTCAGCCATTCGCTTTGTCAAGGTTGTAACTAGCGTTCGTTCGTCTTTTCCAATTCGAAGATGAATTTCTTCAATGAGGTTGTCAATTTGATTCTTGCTAGGTCGAACTTCAATCAAGGGATCAAGTAATCCTGTTGGTCGAATGACTTGCTCCACCAAAATCCCTTCGGATTTCTCAATTTCATAATCGGCAGGTGTCGCTGAAACGTAAATCGTTTGATGTAACATCGACTCAAACTCCTCAAATTTCAAGGGGCGATTGTCCATTGCTGCCTGAAGCCTAAATCCGTAATCGACAAGGTTTGTTTTTCGAGCGCGATCGCCACCATACATTCCTCGAACCTGAGGGAGTGTTGCATGACTCTCATCAATAATCATCAGAAAATCATCTGGGAAATAATCGATCAAACAGAAAGGTCGTTGACCAGCGGTACGTTTATCAAAATAGCGGGAATAATTCTCAATCCCAGAACAATAACCCAATTCTCGGATCATTTCTAGATCGAATGTTGTTCTTTCCTTCAGTCGATTACTTTCGTCGATTAATCCTTGTTTTCGGAAACTTTCTACTTGAAGTTCCATGTCTTCACCAATTTCATCGACTGCACGTTTTGTGGTTTCTGGACTGGTGACGAATATATTTGCAGGGTAAATCGAGACTTCCTCGTAGGTTTCAATGCGATCTGCTGTTTTTGGATCGATGGCAGAAATAGCTTCAATTTCATCTCCCCAAAACTCAATTCTGAGGGCATGATCAGCGTATGCCAAATGAATATCAACAGTATCTCCTTTTACTCGGAACATCCCGCGTTCGAAATCAGCATTTGCTCGCGAGTAAAGATTTTCTACAAGTTTGAAAAGGAATTTATTCCGAGAAATAATATCACCTTTTTTTATATGAATGATGCTTTCAGCGAATTCTTCAGGATTTCCAATACCGTAAATACACGATACGGAAGCAACAACAATCACATCTGATCGACCTGAGAGCAGGGAAGAGGTAGTTGAAAGTCGTAATTTTTCAATTTCGTCATTGACTTGTAAGTCCTTTTCGATGAATGTTCCTGTTACAGGTAAGTACGCCTCTGGCTGGTAATAATCGTAGTAGGATACGAAATATTCCACAGCGTTATTTGGGAAAAATTGCTTGAATTCGCCATATAGCTGAGCAGCAAGCGTTTTGTTGTGAGCAAGAACCAGCGTTGGTCTCCCTATTTCGTTGATCACATTAGCCACAGTAAATGTTTTACCACTACCTGTTACTCCCAATAATGTTTGATGCGCAACTTTTTGATTAATCCCATCAAGCAATTGTCGAATTGCTTCTGGTTGATCGCCGGTTGGCTTGAAATCGGAAACTAATTGAAATTCCATTTGACAAAAATACGAATTTAACGACCCGATGAAAATCAAAGTACTATCTTTGATCACCTCAGAATTTTATCGATGGATTATTTGTTATTGATACTTGGACTAGCGGTCCTTATTGTTGGTGGAGAATTCCTTGTGAAGGGTGCCGTTGGTTTCTCTGCAGCATTTAAAATTTCTCCTCTTGTAATAGGAATGACGGTTGTTTCTTTCGGAACTTCTGCTCCTGAACTATTGGTGAGCCTACAAAGTGCTTTGGATGGGAATCCAGGTATTGCCATAGGAAATGTCGTCGGTTCAAACATCGCGAACATTGCATTGGTTCTCGGTATAACGGTCCTTATTTTTCCAATAATCGCTGAACGGCAGACAAAATTCGTGGATTATCCAATGATGCTGCTTGCCTGCATACTGTTCTATCTCTTTGCGTTGGACAATGTGATCGAGTTATACGAAGGAATTATTCTTTTTGGAATTTTAGTTACGTTCACTACTTATCTGGTCATTAATTCGAGGAAAAAAACCAAGAAAGCCGAGGCCGAAGCTGATGATGATATCTCAGAAGCGTTAAAGTATCCAATTTGGAAATCAGTCGTTTTCTTACTCATTGGGCTTGTTGCACTCTATTTTGGTTCTGATTGGTTTGTCCAAGGAGCGGTAGGAATTGCAGAAGTTGTATTGGAAGGAAATCCTGATAAGGACAGTATTATCGGAGTTACAGTAGTTGCTTTGGGGACTTCTGCTCCTGAACTTGTTGCCTCAATTGTTGCTGCGATCAGAAAGCAAAGTGATATCTCCGTAGGAAATCTAATAGGATCAAACATTTTCAACGTTTTTGCAGTAATCGGTATTACATCCATGGTCACTCCAATCGAAGTTTCAGATCAAGTCCTTGGATTTGACATGTATTGGATGCTAGGCATCGTGCTACTACTGATTCCAATTCTACTGATCGGAAAGCGCATTGGTCGATTAAAAGGTGTTATTCTTTTTGGAAGCTACGTTGCTTATGTGACCGTTATTTTGATGAGGATTCAAGGAGTTTTTTAGACTCGCTTTACTCTTAGATTATTAGATTTTCAGACCGCTTCGCTTTTAGACTGAAGTTGGGAGTAAGTTTGGTTAGTGTTTGCTAGCCAGACTCTATGTGGGGATATGACAATCAAAAAATCAAACTTTCAACCTAAAACCTAAAACCTACAGCATACTTTGTCAGGAAATCGGAAAGCTTAGCGATCGGATACTCGGAAACGGCTGTTCTAGGTTGTTGGATTGACTTCGCTTTTGGATGGTCAGAGTCTCGAAGACATAACTAATCCAACAGTCCAACAACCCCACACCAACGAAGCGAATTCAGCCTACTAAAAGCGTCATCGGAAAATCAGACATTCGGAAAATCGGAAAATCCAATCTTGATTCATTACCTTTGTGGAAATATTCAATTCGATGAAATTCTACAACAACATACTTGAGACTATTGGAAACACTCCTTTGGTGAGATTAAATGTCGTTACAAAAGAAATTAAAGCTACTGTTTTAGCTAAAATTGAGACTACGAACCCAGGAAACTCTGTAAAGGATAGAATGGCTCTTCAAATGATTGATGACGCTGAAGCTGATGGTAGATTGAAGCCAGGATGGACCATTATTGAAGGTACTTCAGGAAACACTGGAATGGGATTGGCTCTTGTAGCTGTGATTCGCGGATACAAATTAATTTGTGTTTTAAGTGATAAGCAGAGTAAAGAGAAAATGGATATTCTTAGAGCGGTAGGCGCAGAGGTTCACGTTTGTCCTACAAACGTTGCACCAGATGATCCTCGTTCTTACTACTCTGTTTCAAAAAGATTGGCTGACGAGACGCCAAATTCTTGGTATGTAAACCAATATGATAATCCATCAAATACAAAGGCTCACTATTTAAGTACTGGACCTGAAATTTGGGAACAAACGGAAGGGAAGATTACACACTTCGTATCTGGTGTTGGTACTGGAGGAACTATTTCAGGAGTTGGAAAATACTTGAAAGAGAAAAACCCAAACATTCAAACTTGGGGAATTGATACATATGGTTCTGTATTTAAGAAATACCATGAAACTGGAATTTTTGATGAAAACGAGGTTTATCCTTACATCACAGAAGGAATTGGAGAAGATATTCTTCCTAAGAATGTTGATTTTTCATTGATTGATAAGTTCGAAAAGGTAACGGATAAAGATGCAGCTGTTTGGCAACGTAAATTGGCAAAAGAAGAAGGAATCTTTGTTGGGAATTCTGCAGGTTCAGCAATCAAAGGTTTGTTGCAATTGAAAGATGAATTAAAGGAAGATGATGTTGTTGTTGTGTTGTTCCATGATCACGGAAGTCGTTATGTTGGAAAAATGTTCAACGATGATTGGATGAGAGAAAGAGGATTCTTGGATGAAAAAATAATGACTGCTGGAGATATCGTTGCGAAACACGGTGATTTCCCGTTGGTTTCATTGGTTGGAGAAGAATTAGTTTCTCATGCGATTGAAAGAATGACAAAGCACTACATTTCTCAAATTCCAGTTATGATGGATGGGAAATTTGTTGGTTCACTAGATGATAGTAAAGTATATCAATCTTTGGTAGAACAGCCAGAATTGAGAGATACTCCAGTGTCGTCAATTATGCAAGATCCGTTCCCAATTGTTAAACCAGAAACAACAATTGAAGAATTGTCTAAATTGATAAATAAAGAAACAACGGCGGTTCTAGTTGAACTTGCTGACGGAAAACACCATATTGTTACACGTCACGATTTAATTGCAGCGATTGCATAGATGAAGACAGTAACAGATCAAATGAATCAAACAATCCGACTGGTCCCGAATGCTTTCGGGACTACTCCACGTCGGATTGTTTCGTTAGTCCCTTCTCAAACGGAGTTTCTTCATTATTTGGGTTTAGAAGAAGAGGTCGTTGGGATTACTAAGTTCTGTATTCACCCGAATGAATGGTTTCAAGAAAAACCGCGAGTTGGAGGCACAAAAGGTGTCGATTTGGAGAAAGTATTGGTGCTCAATCCTGATTTGATTATCGGAAACAAAGAAGAAAACACGCAGGAAGATATCGAGATGCTGAAAAGTGTTGCGCCCGTGTGGATGAGCGATATTTACGATCTTCCCGATGCAATTCTCATGTTACGAGAACTTGGACTCATTCTGGATAAAACGGAGAAGGTAGACGGACTGATCAAAGAAATTCTTGATGAATTTTCAAGCCTTCATGAGTTCTGTGCGAATCATCCAACAAATGGAAAAACGGTACTTTATTTTATTTGGAAGGAACCTGGTTTTTTAGCTGGAAAAAATACGTTTATTGACTCCATGTTGACCGAATGTGGTCTGATTAACGTCGCAAAAGGTGATCGCTATCCTGAAGTGGATATTTCAACTCAACCCGATTTTATCTTCCTGAGTTCGGAGCCATTCCCATTTGAGRAAAAGCACATTGCCTCGTTTCAAAAAAAGTATCCAAAGTCGAAAATCGTATTGGTTGATGGCGAGATGTTCTCTTGGTATGGTTCACGATTGAAGGACGCTCCTCGCTACTTTCAAGACTTACTTCAAGGCTTAATCGAATAGACCGATATCAAGTATGAAATGCAGTGCTTCGTTGAAGGCACTTTTTCCATCTACAAATTTAATTTCTGCGGATAAATCAACAGTTTTTTCGTCTTTATCTTGGACATGAAAATCAGAGGACTTAATTCCTGAAAGTAATCGTTCCGTTGCATTGTAATCACTGGATAGGGATAAGAAGCGTGTCATAATACCTCCATTTCGAATTTCGAGTAGTTGTTTCAGATCTCCGTTTATTTCAAATAAGGCATTTTTGTCTACTATTTCAACGCGATATCTGGATTGACCTAAGTAGATTGTTTTCGGGTCGATTTGCTTGTAATAAATTGTTTTGTCTCCAATTTTGAAGGACTTCAATGTCAGAGAATTTAGTTTGCCTGATGCGGAAAGGGCGATCAACGGAATACGGATTGGGAAAATCTTGTCAAAGGAGTAGATCCCATCAAAATTCGGTAAAACTATCAATCCTTCAATCGGCGATGGTTCAGAATAATGGTAATTCCCAGATAAATAGGTCAACTTTGGAAGCGCAAACCCTAAATGCTGCATGTTGTTCGTGAATAAATCACTCAGTTGACTTGGAATGAGCTGCGTTTGAATGCTCAAGTCATTCTTTTCTAAAACAGGATAGGATCGGTTAATCGATGATTCAAAATGCGCTGTGCCTTTCATTTTAAGCTCAGTACCATCAACTAATAATGAGATAGAGATATTAGAAAATGTCTTTGTTCCGTTGTTAAGAGAATACTGTTTTATCCAATAATTGATTGAAGCATTTTCCGTCGATTGGGGTAGCTTCTTTAGATCGAAACCAGATTTCTTTTCAAGTATACTTGATGCAAAAGAGTTTAGTTTGTTCAGATTCATTGGACTCTTTTCAGAATCATATAATATCAAACCGACACCATTTTTAACCGCAAAACCTGTTCCAACTTCCTGATCGATTTTCATGACTCGTTCGAACTGACTATCATCAAGAATGTTCATTAAGATTCCAGTTAACACGCTAGATTCTTTTTCAACAGTGAAAACATAAAAGGTGGATAGATAATCCATTCCCATTGATTCGCTATCTCCTGAAAAATTTGAATATCGGTTGATTTTATCTTCAAACCGTCCCTCTAATAAAACTTCTTTTACAAATGTACGAATCAGGTTCTCACCATCAATTTTTAAAACACTCTCTGCGTTCTTTGGAATGTACATCTCATGATGAGAAATGTGTCGTGCAAAAAGTCCTTGAATTACAAGAAAAGCTACCCAAAGAATCACGAGCAAAGCCAGTGCACTGATGAGTTGAATTATTTTTTTTGGTTTTAGCATCGATTCAAAAGTACACGATATTGTTTAATGACTACCTTTGAAAGATGAGAAAATTCGCACGATTTCTTTTAAAAGCTCGAGGATGGAAGATTGATGAGCACATACCTGATGGCGTAAAGAAAGCTGTCGTTGTGATGGGGCCGCATACTTCCAATTGGGATTTTGTCATTGGTCGATTGGCATTTGCTTCTTATGGAATCAAAGTGAAGTTGTTGATTAAGAAAGGCTTGTTTTTTCCTCCTTTGGGGTGGATTCTTCGTGGAATTGGTGGGATTCCAGTGGATCGTAAAAAGAACAACAACATCACTGAATTAGCGGTTGGTCATTTCAAAAATAACGACGAGATATACATGGTGTTCACGCCAGAAGGGACACGTAGCTACAATCCAAATTGGAAAAAAGGATTTTATTATATCGCTATAAAAGCAAAAGTTCCAATCTACATGGCGTATATCGACTATGAAAAGAAAACAGGTGGGTTTCACGGCTTGTTTGAACCGACAGGTGATATTAAGAAAGATATTGCGTTTCTCAAGAAAGAATTGGGGCAGTACAAAGGTAGATTTCCAGAAAATGGAATTCGCTAGGTCTTTGGTAAGTCTCTAACTTTCCCCGTTTTCGGATTGAAGCCATAAGGACAATGTCTACAGCCGCTTTTACAGCAATGTCCTCGTTTTAAATGATACGCTTCGGTAAACACGATATATCCTTCTGGACTTGTGTAGTAATCCTCTTCTGAGAGTTTACTTCGCCTTGAAAAACCTGACATATCATCTGACATGCGGCAAATTTAATGGTTATTTGTGGAGATATTGTCCCTCTTCGATGTAAAGCTGTCAATTTTTGAAGAAATTTTATCCATCAAACAACTTCAAGGCGAATCTTTCACACGTAATAGAGATTAAATTAAATCACAAAAAAGCCTGTGAAGCAAACTCCACAGGCTTTCATATTTAGTTCAATTCGTAATTTACTTTTTCACCAATCGAGTAGAGAAGGTGGTGTTTTCACCTCTCAAATTAATAAAGTACATACCCGATGAAACGTCTTCAATGTTCACTTCGATAACCTGGTTTGTTTGAACTGCTCTTTTATCAGAGTAAATCAGTTTGCCTGTAACGTCTGTCAATTCGATTGATACGTCTCCTTCAAAATTATCAAAGGAAATGTAGAACTCACCCGTGTTTGGATTTGGATAAACTGAAACACCCATTTCATTGATGTTTTCTGCGATTCCGACAAGACTTGTAACCGTTACATCCAAGATTGAAGTACATCCATTACTGTCTGTCACGACAACTTGATAAACAGTTCCTGTCAATCCAGATAAATCCTCTGTATCGTCATTGTCTCCTGTTCCGTCATTGTCCCAGTCGAATGTATATGGCGGCGTTCCTCCAGTTACTGTTAAGTCAATTGATCCATCGTTTCCAAATGTTTCATCCGTTGTTGTTGCCGTTAATACTAAGGCAGTCGCAAGTTCTATGATGGTGACAGATTCTGAAGCAGTACAACCATTAATATCTGTAATATCAACTGTGTATGTTCCTGCTGCGAGATTTGTTATGTCTTCTGGATCATCATTGTCACCAGTTCCATCATTACTCCAGTCGAAGGTGTAAGGGAATGTTCCTCCTGACACAGTGACGTATGCCGAACCAGTAGCATCGCCTTCACAGAGAACATTACTAGTGGAATCAACGACAACTGTAACAGCTGTGGAGGTCGAAATTAATGTTGATGCTGTTACTGTACAACCGCTGGCATCTTCAACAACAATATCATATGTTGCGCCACCAAGACCAGAGAAAGTATTTGGTCCTTGGAAGCTTACTCCATTGTCGATACTGTATTGCAATGAGCCTGTTCCACCGGATGCTGTAATTGTTATCGTTCCGTCGATATTTCCACAATCTGCATTTGTTGCCAGAACACCAGAAATTGTTGGAGGACCTAGATCAACAAGTGTGATACTCAGTGCTGTGATTTGACATCCAATTGCGTCCTCTACGATAATGTCATAGGTTCCTGGACCTAGGTTCGTGAAGTTATTACCAGACTGGAAAGTAATTCCATTGTCAATGCTGTAAAGTAATCCTCCCGTTCCTCCTGATGCTGTAATCGTAATTGATCCATCACCTAATCCACACAGTGGATCAACGAAAGCGACGTTGGAAATCGTTGGGCCAGCAATACTATTTACTATTTCCGTGCTCGATGCTTGACAGCCAACTCCATCTTCGATAACAACGTTATATGTCGCTGCGCTCAAACCTGTGAAAGTATTTGAGGCTTGGAATATAACTCCGCCGTCAATACTATATAGGTATGGGCCTCCGTCACCACCAGTTGCTCCTGAAATTTGAATTTGGCCATTTGCATTTCCACACGCTTCATCTGTAATAATTGCTCCAAAACTAACTATCGTTGGTTCCGTTAAATTGTATGACATTACTGCAGTACATCCTGCACCTCCATTGTCGACAACTGTCAATGTATATGTGTCCGCACAAAGTGCTGTTACTGTAGTACTATTTCCTCCAACAACAGTTCCTGAACCATCGGTCCAAGTGTAAACTAATGGTGCAACCCCACCAGAAACGCTAGCTGTTAATTGGCCATTGCAATTTCCGTTACATGCTAATGAGACGTCTTCACTAATCCCACTAATGTTTGCAGCTCCAGTTCCACTTACTGTTTCAGTTCCTGAAGTTTGACAAGCGCTTGCATCCTGAACAATTACGTTGTAAGAACTAGCAGATAATCCATTGAATAAACCTGACGCTTGGAAAGTCACACCATTGTTAATGCTGTACAGGTATGGCCCGCCATCACCAGCTGTCCCTGTTAATGAAATACTTCCGTCACCCGCACCACAATTTTCGTCAACGATTAAGATGGTATATGATACCGCGGCAGGGTTTGTGACACTTGCTGTTGTTGATGATTGGCATCCATTGCCATCTTGGACAACGATATTGTATGTATTTGCGCTCAGTCCACTAAATGAAGCTGAAGTTTGGAATGTAACCCCACCATCGATACTGTACAGATAAGGTCCGCCATCACCACCGCTTGCTGTAATTATCAATGATCCATTAGAACCACCGAAGCATAGAGGTGAGTTGGTTAAAACGCTCGGTACATTTGGAGAAGCTGGTAAACTCAAGGTTGCGGTAGCGGTAGCGGTACATCCCGATGCATCTTCAATAACTAGATTATAGCTTGATGCTCCTAGGCCTGTGAAAGTGTTTGAAACTTGGAATGTAACACCATTATCGATACTGTATTGCAATGTTCCGGTTCCACCTGATGCCGTAATAATAATCGAACCGATGTTCGAAGCACAAGTAGGGTCGGTTGTCGCAACATTATTAATTGTAGGAGGGTTTGTTACCGYAATAGTTGTATTGTCAGTAGTACACCCACCAGCGTTACATGATTCAAATGTCACGAAGTACGATCCGCCAGTTGCGTACATGTGTGCGCCAGGATTCTGAAGAGTGGAGAATGTTCCATCACCGAAATTCCATAACCAAGAAGTTGCGGGATCTCCTGCAATTGTCCCATCTGTAAACGTCACTGAGTGTGGAGCACATCCAGTTGTGGAACTAGTGGAAATAACAGTTGTAGGRGGGATGATTGTACAATCAATAACTTGAATGTAATCCGTTTTCAATGCGGAAGCTGAACAGCCTATTGTTGCAGTTCCAACACGGATGTTGTCAATCGTCAACAAGTACATGTCATTTGAATTGTTCCTGAATGCGATATAAACAGTTTGACCTGAATACGCGGATAAATCGACACTTCTTGTTGTTAGATATGAATTCTCTGATGCCGTAGAGAACAACAGGGTACTATAGTTTGCTGTATTCGCTGGAAGTTGTGTCGTTGAGATTCTTACTTCGTAACCGTCAGCGAAAGTGGCATCCAGTGCCTGTGCGTCCCAGAATARACGTTGGTTTACRGGCAGAACTCCTAGTCCAGTTGTAAGCATCCARTCATCRCCRGCTTSACTMGGTCCATTCCATGATGTGGAAACAGCTGTTGTRTTTCCRTTTCCGTTGATGTCAAGGTCCAACCATGCTGTTGCATTCGTRCCWGTAAACGGTGGGTTRACACCTGCATTTGGAGTGAAAGCATCATTGTCGTAGCGATCATATCCAATAGGCCAKCCACTTTCGAAATTTTCMAGATAGAAGGTGTCTACAGGAAGAAAGCCAGCAACRCTTGCCGTTAGYTCCACGTAATATGTTCCGGGGGAAGTATATACATGATTTGCAGTTTCAGAGCCKCCAGTTGGTAAGAYTGTTCCATCTCCAAAATCCCATGTGTAGTTTGTATATCCAGCAGTATTTGCAGTAAAGTCAACTCCAGGTGCACCTTGACAAACAGGATTTGTTTGCGTAGCGGTGAAATCAGCGTCTGGTGTTTCTAAGAAATTGTACGGGATAACCCACACAGTAGTATCTGCACGACCGCAAGAATTGATTGCCGTAATTGTTACAGTATCAGGTCCAGGTGTGCTGTAAACTCGGTCAATTGTCATTGGATCTGTCGTCGCATTGATCACCGTTCCGTCGGCGAATGTAAACGTTAATGCTGTAGGGATGCTGTACAGAATAGTGTCGAATAATGTTACATATGTCGTGTCACATTGAACGTCTTCTGTATATCCTGTAATAATAGGCTCGGGAGCAAAGCCTCCCAACATTGGAATGATATCAACATCTAAGTCAGCACCATAGACGCCAAGTAGGTTTTCGTATCCAAATCCAGATGTGAAAATTGTATTGGAAGCATCGTTTTCTCCTTGAGCCACAGTACATCCTGTCGGTCCAAGACATGAGGTCATAACAACCATTGTATCTGCAGCATCTCCTGCGAATATTTCAATTCCAACATGGAAGAATGCTGTGGTTGGAATTACTGGTGTTTGCAATGGAATCCAGAATTCGTTAAAGAATCCACCTCCAGGAACACCCAATTGTGTTGGCGAAATTCCACCGACACCGCCAAGAATTGCTCCAGGTTGACCAGTACCATCGTCATCGTACACAACTACTTGAAATGTCATGTCGTCATTTGGATCGTAGAGAGTTCCTAATCCAACACGAACTGCCCCAACTGGTGTTACGCCGGGAGAAGGTGAGAAATAACCTTCATATACTCCTTTTGCATCCGTTGGGAGAGTCAGATTAGAAGGATCTGGAACTCCAGTAATCCATCCAGCTCCAAAACCGTATGTAATAATGGTTGGAGCAGGTGTTTCCCATTGTGTCAATAATGTATCACAGTCTCCAGCTGGAGCATTTACTTGAATGTAGTCTACTTTCGTTTCTGTATCATTACCATTTGCACTAGTTACTGTCAATGAAACACTATAAAGTCCGACGTTTGGATAGGTAACAGTTGGAGGTGTTTGCCCAATAAATGTAGCATTCGCACCTGTACATCCAGTACATGTTACACCATTACCGCCAGCACCAACATCAAATGTCCATGTCCAACCTGTAATGATACTTGCTGGTGCAGAAAGATCGGTGAAATTAATATTCGCTGGTGCTTGCCATGTTGTTGGTGTTCCTTGGAAATCAGCTCCAGGAGGAAGTGTTCCGCAAATCCCACCACCAAAATTGATCCAGCCGTTTAAGTAGGTTCCTGCCATGCAGTGCATACGACGACTTTGCTGATCCGTAAATTGAGACGAACAGAAGGAATAGGACATGTGGTTATTGACCGGCGCATTTGCCCAAGGACCAAGGTCACATGCTCCGTTTGAATTTGAACTTGTTGAACAATTATACGCATACGTATCGTGTGGGTTGGTGTCAGAGCACCAGTCACCTTCTCGGTCACCTTCATTCAAATATGGTCCACCAAGGGGAGTTGGAGTTCCACTAGTGTTACTTGAGCCGTTTGCATTTCTAACGTGTTCATAGCAATTAGAGCATTCTGTCCGTTCGTCGACACCTGAGAAGGTGTGCTCCAGTCCAAATACGTGTCCCATTTCATGAGCTAGAGTATGTGTCCCAACTGAACAATTCCCTCTGTTAAGCACAATACCGCCTGTAGAACTCATACCACCCATCGGGTCATATGGGAAACGCGCATATCCACCAGGAGTCATTGATCCAACAACGTAAATATTGATTACTTGAGTAGGTGTAACATTATAGGTAGTTTTCAATGATACTTCTTCTGTGTTTTCATTGTGCGTGTAATTCACTGCATCTTCATAGAAGTTTGCAGGGTTTGCACAGAAAATCATATTGTGAGAGGCGTAATCTGAATTCAGCTCGGTCATTAAATCATTGATGCGGGCTTGATCGATGTTTGTGCTCGGTCCACCATCTGTCATTACGTGCCAAACAAGCTGGTAATATTTCGTAGTAGTTAGAGCCGCATCACGATTTGAAGGATCATCACATGGAACCACGAATGCACAACTTGCATTTTTAGGTCCACCTTGAATGTATGGCCTAGGGGTGTGACATATGTTAGAAATAGAAGGTTTACTTGGTACATCAAATGTTACCTCGTATCCATCTATAGAAAGAAGGTTTCCGTTTGGTGAAAGTGGTAGTATGGAGTCGTCCAAATGACTATTTCCCTTTTTCTTTAAAGGTTGAATGCTTACTGATTGTGGCTGCTCACCAGAGTTACTCGGTTTAATGGAGGTGTATCCAGATTTGGACATTTTACCATTAAGTGTTTTTTGAATTGGGGTCAATTTTTGCTTGACTTCATTTTGAGCTGATACGGTAAAAAAGAATCCGAATACAGCCGAAAGCAGTAACAGTTTTTTCATAATGTAGTAGTTCTAGTTTCAACATTCTGTTGAGCCCTAACAATTTAGCAATTGGAAGGAAAAGGTTTCATAAGTTTCCTAAGATACCTGATTGTTTAGTTTTCTCCAAAACAATTGTTGTGAGTTGAACTTAAATTTCGATTCGAAACGTGAAAAAATAGGTTTGACCTTCTGTTTTTAGAGTTCTCTATTTGGTAGAAAACGGAAAATATGATATCAGAAGACACAATTTTAATTGATATTTGCAGAGAATTTATGTTTCATGGATCTAAAACGATCAATTCTTCAAGAAATCAAGACGAAATCTTTCGATGGAAGAGGAATCTCTTTGTACATCAAGCGAGATGATTTAATCGATCCAGAAATCTCAGGAAACAAGTGGCGCAAGCTCAAATACAACATTGCACTGTGTGAATCAAAAATGAAAGAGGGAATTCTCACTTTTGGTGGAGCCTATTCCAATCATTTGGTTGCAACTGCAGCTGCATGCAAAAAAGCGAGCCTGAAATCGATAGGATTTGTGCGTGGAGAGGAGTTAAATCCTGAGAGTAATTCAACACTCCGACGATGCAAGGATTTAGGGATGGAACTATTATTCATTCCCCGAGAAGAATATGCCATGCGAAATGATAAGGCGTATCACGAGACAGTTGGTGCTGATTATCCTTCCATGCAACTAGTTCCTGAAGGCGGCGCGAACTACTACGGAATGATTGGATGCCAGGAGATTTTATCAGAAATTGATAAACCAATGGATCATATATTCGTTGCTCAGGGAACCACAACGACTAGTTGTGGGGTTTTGTTCGGTTCCAATGATAAACAACAAATTCACGTCGTTCCAGCATTAAAAGGATTTGATTCCCTTGCTGAGATGAATACCCTCTTTTTGAAAACTGGAATTGACAAAGAAACCATTGAAGACTTGATGGAGCGAGTTGTTGTGCATGGTGATGCTCATTTTGGAGGTTATGCGAAACATACTCCTGAGTTAATTGAATTTATTAGGGCATTTTATAATGAGCATGAAATTCAGTTAGATCCAATTTACACAGGAAAGGCCATGTTTGAATTAATGCGACAGTTGGAATCCTCAGAATTTAATAATTCCAGTGTCTTATTTATTCATACTGGAGGATTGCAGGGTGTTTCTGGTGTTGAGAAGCAATTGGGAGAGAAGCTATTTCAATAAATCAATCAACTCAACCGCCTCTTTGACATCGTGAACACGCAATAGTTGAGCTCCTTTTTTCAACGCGATTGCATTCAACGCAATTGTTCCATTCAACGATTCTTCTGGCGTAATTCCTAGTTTTTTATAGATCATTGATTTTCTTGAAAGTCCTGCTAGAATCGGCTTTTCAAAAAGTTGAAACGCTTCCAAATTGTTGAGTAACTCATAGTTCTGTTCAATCGTCTTCGCAAAACCAAATCCAGGGTCAAGTATAATATCGTTCACACCGGCCTTTTTTAATTCTGCGATTTTCTTCGAGAAGTAAAGTGAAACGTCTTTGAAAATATTTTTATAGTCGGTCATTGTCTGCATGGTCTTAGGGGTGCCACGCATGTGCATCAGAATGTAAGGAACATTGTACTTTGCTGCAACATCAACAATTTTGGGGTCTATTTCAAAGCCGCTAATGTCATTGATGATATTGGCACCAGCTAAAATTGCCTTTTCTGCGACGTGAGATCGAAAGGTGTCAATAGAGATAAGGACTTCAGGGAATTCTGCTCGAAGCACTTCAATGATAGGGATTACGCGTTCCGTTTCTTCCTCAATTGAGATGTCATCCGCTCCGGGTCTTGTAGAATAACCACCGATATCAATAATTGTCGCCCCAAATGAAATCATTTCCCGAGCTTTTTCCAATGTACCGGATGTAGATTTATCACGACTTTCTTTATAGAATGAGTCAGGTGTGACGTTCAAAATTCCCATCACTACTGGAATCGTTAAATCCAACAATTTATCACCTATGCGAATGCTGTTAATTGAACCGAATTTTGTATTTTCAACGCTTGAATTTTGCATCATACACTAGATGAATAAAACGAATACTGAATACACAAATGTAATCAATGTTTGCCGAGAACTTTTCTCGAAAAAAACGAGTGATTATGGAACGGCCTGGCGAATATTACGCCCGAGTTCTCTTACTGACCAGTTATTTATCAAAGCACAACGCATTCGAACAATTCAGGTGACTGGGGAGAATAGAGTTGGTGAAAACATCGAGGATGAATTCGTTGCAATTGTGAATTACTGCATTATGGCAATTATTCAAGTGTGTGAGAAAGATCTTGTTGAACTCGAGTTGCCGGCAAATCAAGCAATTGAGTTGTACGAGAAATATGCTCAAATGGCTTTCGAATTAATGGAGAAGAAAAATCACGATTACGGTGAAGCTTGGAGAGATATGCGTGTAAGTTCATTGACGGATTTGATCCTACAAAAAATCCTACGCGTAAAGCAAATTGAGGACAATAACGGTGCAACACTTGTGAGTGAAGGCATAGACGCAAATTATTATGACATGATGAACTACGCGGTGTTTGCGCTTATTCACATGGGAATTGGTCAAGAAAAATCAACATGAAAGGAGTTGCGACGATAGCAGGTAAATCGCTGGTGTTCAATATCGCATTTGTTCTAGTCAATTTGGCTGGACTGACATTCGTTGTAATTGCTAATGTTAAAAGTTCTCCGGATTATGTCCTTCTGTTCAATCTTCTAGGACTTGGATTGATGCTTCTCTCGATTACAGGGTTGATTATTTTTAAAGGGCGATTAATGTTTTCAAGCGTCGCGCGTGTTTTCGTCGGCGGTTTATTCATCGTTTCAGGCCTAGTGAAAGCAAATGATCCTACTGGGTTTTCTTATAAATTGGAAGAATACTTTCAAGATGGTGCGCTCGCTTATCGAATCAAAGAATTTTTTGGAACTCCTGGTTTTTCTTTGGAGTTTTTCATGGATTATGCACTAGCGTTGAGCGTGATTATTTGCATTGCCGAAATCGTATTGGGTGTTTTGACAATCATAGGAGGCAAGATCAAACTCGTTTCCTACTTCATGATGGCGATGATGCTTTTCTTTACATTCTTGACTTGGCATACGACGAATTGTGATCCACATGCAGAATTCCTCGATCGTGATACATATGCAATGTCTGATCCAATAGCGAAAGAAAAACTCGCTGAGGCAAAAGAGAAAAAAGTTACGATTTATTCTCAAACGTCTTCTGAATTAGTGATTGACGAGATGAAACCAACTCAATGCGTAACAGACTGTGGTTGCTTCGGTGACGCGCTCAAAGGTTCTGTTGGAAGATCGCTCACGCCGAATGAATCATATTGGAAGGATTTGATTCTGCTTTATTTCGTATGCTGGATATTCGTTGCCCAACGAATCATTCGCCCCAATACAATCAAAGAGAATTTAATCTTCACAGTGGGTTCTATACTAGTCGTAGTATTCTTTTCGTGGGTATTCGGTTGGTACTTTCCAATTTTCTTCGCGTTGCTTGCCATTTTTGGTGCCTTATGGGTTCGAAGGGCTGGAGGGAAGTTGTTCGGAAACTATTGGGGAAGTGCAATCTTGGTTACATTACTTTCTGTATTGATTGTTGGTTTTGTGTTGCGTTATTCTCCAATTAAGGATTATCGTCCATATTCTATCGGGGCAGATATCAAACTGAAGATGAATAATGGAGTAGATGGCATTTTCGAAGATGCATTGCTTTACAAAAACACGAAAACCGGTGAAGAACGCAGTTATTTGTCATCCTCAGCGGAGTATTCGAATTCGAAAATATGGGAAAATGGTGATTGGAAATTTGTAAGCATGGTGAGTGAGGTGATCAAGCCATTAATTCCTGCTTCAATTACCGACTTTTATCCTACGATTAAAATAAAAGATCTTTCAGACAGCGAACGCAAGCTTGATTTTGTAAGTTCCATGGTGGTCGAAACAATAGTGAAACGAATTCGACTTACTGCGTTAGATGATGAAACTACAAAAGAAATAGCTTTGAGTGAGTTCAATCTAGAAACGTATCCAACGGAAGAATATCAAATTATTGACACAATTGAAGTGGTGCAATTCGAAGGGGATGACATTAATATCAAAGATGCGCTTCTGAATGAAAAGCAGGTTGTATTGATGATCTCAAGAGATTTGGTCAACGCGAATTGGAATGAAATCGATCGAATAAAGGCGATTGCTGAGAGATGTGAGAAGGAAGATGTACCATTCGTGATGATTGCAAATGCAACGCGCGATGATATTGAATCATTTAGAAATGAGCACAAGTTTAACTGTGCTATATTTTCTATGGACCAGATCGAGTTGAAAATTATCTCTCGTTCTAATCCTGCGCTACTCGTGCTCGAAAATGGAGTGGTCAAAGGGAAGTACTCGCATAGAATGATTCCTACTGGGGATCGATTTAAAGAAATTCATTTAAAGAAATAATACTGAAATGGCTCAGAAAATTGTAGCAGGAAACTGGAAAATGAACCTCCAATTCGATGAGGCATTAAGCTTGGTGGAAGGGATTTTAGAAGGGAACCGACCTTCTGATGTTGATGTAATGGCTTTTCCTACGGCTCTATATGTTCATGCTTTGTCTGAAAAAGTGAAAGATGAAATATCGGTTGGTGTTCAAAATTTCAGTCCGAAAGAAAGCGGAGCTTATACAGGTGAAATGTCAATCTCACAAGTTAAAAGTTTGGGTGCATCGATTGGATTGATTGGTCATAGTGAGCGCCGTGCAATTTTTTCTGAAACGAATGAAGATTTGAAAGAAAAGGTTGATGCATCAATTGCTAAAGGATTTAGATTTATTTTCTGTTGTGGTGAACCTTTGGAAATTCGAGAGGCAGGAACTGAATTTAGCTACGTTAAAAACCAATTGGAAGCCAGCTTGTTTCATTTATCGGCAAATGAAATGATGAATGGAATTATCGCTTATGAGCCAGTTTGGGCAATCGGCACAGGTAAAACGGCAACATCGAGTCAAGCAGAAGAAATGCATGCTGAAATTCGTTCATGGATTACCGAAAAATACTCTTCTGAAGTTGCACAATCGGTTTCGATCCTATATGGAGGAAGCTGCAACAATAAAAATGCGCAAGAACTTTTTGCTTGTCCAAATGTGGACGGTGGGTTGATTGGAGGTGCGGCATTAAAGCCAGCATCCTTCCTAGAAATAATAAATGCTTTTTAAATGAAATCACTCGATACGCTTGAATTAACGATAAAACTTTCACCAAAAGATCCGTGGAGCGAAATTCTCATTGCTGAACTTTCGGATCTGGGATTTGATGGTTTCTTGACAACGGAAGATGGAATTCAAGCTTATGCGAATGCATCAGTTGATGCGCAAGAGATCATGCGTGAATTGTCAATTGCAAATTTGGACGATGTTCAATGCGATTGGGAAGCAAAAGTGATTCCTCATCAAAATTGGAATGCGAAATGGGAGGAAGATTTTCATCCTGTTTTCGTAGAAGACTACGCCACAATTCTCGCGCCATTTCACGATGAAAATCTTGGTAAAGGCATGATCGTGCGTATTCAACCTCAAATGTCATTTGGAACAGGACATCATCAAACAACTTGGATGATGACCAAAGCGCTTTTCGAACTCCCTGAAATGCCCAAAAGTGTCCTTGATATGGGTACAGGAACAGGAGTTTTAGCAGTTGTCGCTGAGAAATTAGGCGCAACAAGAATTCTCGCTATTGATATTGAAGAATGGTCAGCGGAGAATGCACGCGAAAATACCGCACGAAACAAGTGTAAACATGTTGAGTGTGTTTGGGGGGACCGTGATAAAATTGAAGGACACGAGTTTGGATTAATTATTGCAAACATCAACAAGAACATTTTGAAAGCGCAAATGGAAACATACGCAGCAGCCCTCTCTAAAAATGGGACGCTGCTTTTAAGTGGCTTTTTCTCAACAGACGTTGATGAATTGGTAACTTTTGCTGCACCATTTGGTCTTACCTTAGAGAAGCAGTTAGCCAAAGATGAATGGGCTGGATTGCAAATGACAAAAAAATAAACATGCCGATGCTTCCCAATAACCTTCGGAAGCATTAAAAGATCAGAACAACAGTTGTGATTTTTGCTAAAACTAAATATTAGATAATGAAACGATTCAAATGGTTGCTTTGCCTAGTAATGCTGACTTCGTATGTAGGATGGTCTCAATCTTTTCCAAATTCAAAAGAAAAATTCGTTAAAGAGTTTGAGAAACAACTCAACGAATATGGGAAAGGTGAATTCAGGGATTTTGCGAAAAAAGAATTTCCTCTTCTGTTGTTGGAGACTTCAAATTTCCCTGATGAATACTTCAATCGCTTGGTCGCAACATGTAACCTATTTGAATCAAAACGAATCAAGGTTTATCCTGAGATTTACAATTACGTTTATTCCGTATCTCAATTCGTGCAAACTGGACAATCTAAGGAGAGCTTCGAAGCTTGGCATTCTGCAGTAGACAAACAGTTGGATTCACGAAACGTCAAAAAAATCAAGAACTTCATGGAATTCTCAGCTGGCTTTTTGTCGAAGGGAATGATTTCTGAATCTTCGAATTTTGCCTGGTTCTATCTTGGAGGTGATTTCGAAGTGGAGTTCAATAAAAAGGTGAATATCAAGCTTTCGAATGGAAACTTAGTCTGTCGTGCAATTAGTAATTCAGGTAAGACCAAGGGGCAATCGGTTGATAGCCTTGTTGTTTATGGAACTTCGGGTGACTTTGATCCAGTTTTGAAAAAATGGATTGGATCTGGGGGTAAAATTGACTGGGGAAAAGTTGGGTTGGACCGGAGCACTAATTTTGCTGTACTTACAAACTATAATGTTTCATTGAAAGCGTCAACACTCCGAGTTGATACTGTAACGATGACGACGCCCTATTTCAGCGAGCCTATTCAAGGTTCTCTTTCTGATAGAGCATTTAAAATTAACCGTGAAGCGGATAAGGTTTTCCCACAGTTTCTTTCATTTGAACGACAGTTGGTGATTAAAGATGTCGCTCCAAGTGTTGATTTCGTCGGTGGATTCTCAATGCAAGGCGCTAATTTTATCGGATCGGGGACACCTACGAGTTTAGCTACGATTACTATTAAAAAAGGAGGGGTGCCCTTCATGCAGACACGCGCTCAACAGATATTAATCTCGTCGAAGAAAGTTTCAGTGGCGCGAGGGAAATTTGCACTTTATTTAAGTTCAGGAGATTCAATTTCTCATCCAGGCATCGCTTTGGATTATGATCTAACGAAAAAGGAGGTGCTCTTAGTTCGGGCACGAAACGGGATTGGGCAAGCACCCTTCCAAGATTCATATCACAAGTTGGATATTTACGTTCCTAAAATTAGTTGGAAGAGTGAATCAGACATTCTTACGTTTACGTACGATTTCGGAACAAGTCAGGAACAACGGATTGGAACATTCGAGTCTCAATCGTTTTTTGATGCTGAATTGTACGATCGTCTCCAAGCCTTAGAGTCCACTCATCCCTTAGTTGCATTGTCAAAATACTCGTATAGATTCGATAAATTGATACTAACCGAAGGTGAGGCTTCATCTGCCATGGGCAAAACTATTGGTCAAGCAAAATCAACTCTCTTGATTCTATCGAGCCTCGGGTTCATTAGCTACGAATCTGAATTGAATACGGTTGTTCTTAATCCAAAATTGGAAAACTTTGTCCGAGCGAAAATTGGGAAGATAGATTACGATAACATTGTTTTTACGACTGATTTCCGACCAAAAGAACTCAAAGGGTATTCAGTAGATCAAATTGAAAAAGATCCATATTTGAAAGGCTTACAGCAACTCTATAAAAAGCAGAATGAGGAAAGAAGGTTGATGAAAAACTTTGCACAGATGAACCTCGCAACGCTGGAACTGGATCTGGAAGCAGTAGATAGAGTGCTTATTTCAGCGAATAAAAACGCTATTGTTTTTCCGGAAAATGGAAAGGTTAAAGTGAAACAAAATCGTGATTTCGTTTATAGCGGTTGGACAAATGCTGGAAAATTAGAAGTGAATGCAGATTTAGCGTCGTTTGTATATGATGAGTTTAAAATCAAATTACAGAAAACAACAGAAAGCCTTTTTAGAGTTCGTCCACTGGATAAAACACACGGAATAAAAGGAATCGCAATGGCGAGTTCATTAATAGGGGTGACAGGAGAAATTTTCATTGATGATGTGAATAACCGCTCTGGAAACAAAGCTGATATGGAACATTTTCCAAAATTGGTTTCCGTAAATAAGTCGAAAATTTTCTATAACTCTGAAGATACTTATCGAGGTGTTTATGACAGTACGCGTTTTTACTTTACAGTAGATCCATTCGAAATGGACAGTCTCAATAATTTTGTTGAATCTAAAATGCGCTTATCTGGAGAGTTAGTTTCCGCAGGGATTTTCCCTAAGATTAGACAAGATGTAAAAATCATGCAGGATTATTCATTTGGTTTCGCAATGACAGCGCCAAAAGGTGGTTATCAATTTTACGGAACCGAGGCGAAGTACGATAGCATCATTGTATTATCGAATAATGGACTGCAAGGATCTGGAACGATTAATTTTATTCACTCGACATCGAGATCTAATATTCTAAGCTTCTTACCTGATTCAACTGTGGGGTACGCACAGTTCGTGAATCGGAAAATTGAAACAGGCGTGCAATTCCCGGATGTTACATGTGAAAAGACATACATTACTTATGTACCGAAACAAAACATTCTTAAAGCAGCTTCAACTCCACAAAGTGATTTGATTTTCTTTAGTAAAGAAGCGAAATTAAGGGGGATGGTGACCATTCGTCCTGAGGGCATGAGTGGAAATGGGTTAATGACATTTAGAAATGCAAACCTAATTTCAGATAATTTCAAATATACTCATGTTGATGTCGATGCCGATACTGCTGCATTTAGATTGAAAAATGAAAGTGAAGACGTTAGTGAAAATGCCTTGGCATTTAAATCCGATAATGTTAAATCGCATGTGTCGTTTGAAGATAGAATTGGAGAGTTTCATTCCAATGAAGGGGAGTCAATCGTAGAGTTCCCTGTCAACCAATACATGGCGAAGATGGATCAATTCAAGTGGTTCATGGATGAATTAGTCATCGAAATGGAGAAAAAAGATGATGCAGATTTGAGCATCGAAGCTGGAGTTGATTTGGCTGGATCAAATTTCTATTCGACTAATCCGAAACAAGACTCATTGAACTTTAGAGCACCTCGAGCACGATTTGATGCGAGGAAAAAAGCGATTTTCTGTGACAAAATTGATTACATCGATATTGCCGATGCTCGAATTTCACCAGATAGTATGAAGATTATCATTCGTAAGAAAGCGGCAATGGATCCATTGGTGAATGCAACAATCGTAGCCAACTACGTGACGAAATACCACCGATTTGAGAAAGCATATGTTCAGATTACTGGGCGAAGAGCATATACTGCTGAAGGGCAATATCCTTACTATGATATTGATAGTAATGTGACGTACATTGTAATGAAAGATATTGGTCTTGATACTTCTTATCAAACACGTGCATCAGGAAAAATATTAGCTGAAGAGGATTTTAAATTAAGTAAAGAATTTGATTACTACGGAGATGTCGCAATTCGTGCTTCAAATCCGCTAATTGCTTTTGCAGGAGCTACACGAATTAATCATACGTGTGATAAGTTTGATCGAAACTGGATGGCATTTAAATCGGAAATCGACCCGCAAAATATTCAGATCCCAGTGGTTAGTGAAATGAAAGATTTGGAAGGGAACGCAATTTCTGCAGGGATCGTATGGCGCGATTCTCCAATAACAGATAGTATTTCTCTCTACCCAACGTTCCTTTCTGCCTTGGTAAGCGCAGATGATCCGATTGTAATGACATCAAATGGATATTTGCAGTACAGCGTTAGCTCAAAGGAATTCCAAATTGCATCGAAAGATAAGTTGATCAACCGCGGTGAAAAAGGAAACTACATTGCCTTGCATACTGAAAGTTGTTCAATGAATGGAGATGGTGTCATCACCCTTGGGATGGATTATGGAGATGTGAAAATCGAAACGGTTGGAATTGTTAACTACAATCAATCAACTGGGAAAACGGATATGAATATTACAGCGCGAATTAGTATGCCAGTGGATAAAGGTTCAATGCAAGATGTCGCAGCGCGTATCAATGAGCTGGAAGGACTTCAGCCTATGGATTTCAATTCAACAACGATCGAAAATGCGATTGTAGAGTGGGATGGATTGGCAGCAGCAGATAAATTCAAGGACGAATACATCCAAGATGCGAAAGTGAAAAGATTGCCAGATGGATTGCAAAGCACAATGACGATCACAGGGATTCGATTGAGTTCTTATGATAGCGACAAAGGGCAAGAGCGAGGTCTGATTACAAATGTTGAATCTGCTGTGCTAGTTGGAATCTATGGTAAACCAATAATGAAATATATACCGTTGAAAGCATTTTTCCAACAAACATACTCTGGACTGCGTAGCGATCGATTTATTATTTTTATGAGCATCCCAGGTGGACCAGATTACTTATTCAATTATGCAATGGGAGGGAAGAAAGATGGTGAGTTGAGTATTCTTACTGGTGATGGTGAATTCAGTGCAGCGATCAACGATATTAAAGAGGATAAGCGGAAAAAGCGTAATTTCAGCTACAAAATAACATCTAATTCTGTTTATAAATCGCAGCTCATGCGACTGTTTGAAGAATGACTCCCGTACTAGCATTTATCGTATTCGGATTAACTGCTTACTTGTTGGGGCTATTCCAACTGCTGTCGTATTCGTTCATAAAAGAACTGTTAAACAATGAGGAGAACAAAATGAACCTTTTTAAGAAATAGACGTACTTAAATACCATGGATTCACAGTAATGTGAAGTAATTAGTGAGATTTATAAAACATACCCTAAATGTTCTTTGTCTCGTCCTCATTGCCTTTTCAAGTTTGGCGCAATCTGAGAGCGAGATCAGGAAAAATGCAGATAAACTCTTCGAACAAGAAGAGTACGTCGAAGCAACGCCACTCTATTTGCAATTATTGAACCTCTACCCGAGGGATGCAGAGCTCAATTTTCGGTATGGAACCTGCAGTTTATTTAATGATGATAAGCAAAAGAAAGATGCCCTCAAATTCTTGAATGCTGCAACAAAAACGGCAACAGTCGACCCTCGTGCTTTCTATTTTAAAGGAAAAGCGCTACACCTGAGTTATCAATTCGACCAAGCCAAGAAATTCTATAAAATATACAAAGGAAAGCGCTCCGCGAAGGACGATCGGTATGATGTAGATCGAGAGATTGAAATGTGTGAGAATGGGAAGAAGCTAATGGTCCAATTCACAGACATCATTGTTTCCGAAAAGACGCAGATTGATGATGACAAGTTCTTTCGATTGTACAAGGACATGCAAAGCATTGGAGGCGATATTCTCGTTACAGAACGCTTTCAAAGTAAAATCGATAAGAAAAAGGGGCATGTTCCAATTGTTCATTATCCGAAGAATGCCAAGGCAGTTTACTATTCGAGTTACGGTGACAACGGAAGAACAGGATTAGATATCTATGTTCGGAAAAGATTACCAGATAATTCTTGGGGAGAACCATATCGCTTACCTGGAGAAATAAATACTGGGTACGATGAGGATTTTCCATATCTCCATCCAAATGGACGTTACCTTTATTTCAGTTCAAAAGGACACAATTCAATGGGAGGGTTCGATATCTTTCTTGCTCGTTTGAATCCTTTGTCGAATCGATTTGAAGGGATTGAGAATGTTGATTTTGCGATCTGTTCTCCTGACGATGATCTGTTCTATGTCGTAGATTCAGCCTATCAAAATGCGTATTTCGCATCGTCTAGACAAAGTGAAGAAGGTAAATTACATGTTTACCGCGTCAAAGTCATTCGAATTCCAATGCAGGAAGTCATTGTGATGGGAGATTTTTCCTCTGAGATTAATCCCGATAACAAAGACATGACGATCATGGTTACTTCAGCTAGTACGGGATCCGATATTGGAAAAATTATTACGAACACCATTGGGAAGTACTCTTTTGTCTTTCCAAAAGGAGGCAAGTACAACCTAGAAATAAAGATTGATGGGCTCGAACCAATAATAAAAACAATTGACTTACCCTTTCTGGATGAATTCCGGCCGCTCAAACAAAAGGTGCTTCATTTCATGGAGGATGGAAAGGAGAAAGTTAAAATAATTGATTTGTTTGACGAATCTGTTGAGGGCGGAGATGAATTGATTGCACAAGTATTGCGAGAAAAATCAAACTTGGAAGTCAATATCGATGAGTTTGATATTGATGAATTGAGACTAATTGAATTAGAGTTCAAGCGAGATGAGTTGTTGGCAGAACTTGGGTTCCAAGGAATGTCCGTTCGTGAAGTTCAAAATCAATTGAGTGAATTAGCCGAAGCTGACACGAAAAAAGCAGAGCAGGTTCAGAAATTGAATGCTGGAATTTCTGAAGCGTACATTAGTCTTTCTGAGGAGATTGAAAATCTTACATCTGAACGGGATATCCTGATTGACAAGGCGTCGAATGAGACAGATCCAGCTGTGAAATATGCGGCATTAATTGAGGCTCAACGACTAGATCTTGAACGAACAAAGCTGATGGAACAAGCTGATGGCTTGGATGACTTGCGAGGTGAAGTTCTACGAAAGCTTGGAAGCGATGATCCGAGTAAGAGTAGAATGTCAGTGGTTGAGGATGAATTTAATCGTTTGATTGAAGATGGCAAGGAGGAAGAGGCACTGAATTATCTTGCTGAACAAAATGATGTCATCCAGAAATCTAAAAATGTCTCGACAGAGGGAATGGTGGAGGAGTTGGTTCAAGAGACAATTGATAAACGAGAACGTCAAGCTGAATTAACTGATCGGAACAAGGGAAACACAAGAGAAATTGAAATCGCCAAGACGAGGAAGGTGGAGCTGGAAAGTAAGTTGCCAAATGCAAAGAAGAAGGAAGCTGCTCGAATCAAAGAGGAACTTGCCGAGCTTGATATTACGATCAATCTATTTGGTGATGAACGGAAGTACAACCAGGATGAAATTGTAGCAATTAATGGAGAGATTGCTGTACTCGATTTACAAGTCGATGTGATTCAAAGTTCTGGGGCGTCAGTTCTCAAGGAAATTGACAAACGTAAATTAGAAGATGCCCAAGCTGCAATCATAGCACAAGAAGCAAATGATCGTGCTGAGGAGTTGTCAAGTGAAATTGCTCAAATTGAAAGTGATAATCCACAAATTTCTGATACGGATCCAGTAATTCCGACAGTTTCAGAAACGGATAAGCTGATTGATGCACATACAACTGCCGTTCAACAAATTGAATTGGCAGAAGATGATAAACAAGGGCAGATCGAAGCATTGATCACTCATAACGAGAAAACCTTGAATAGTATTGATCAACAATTGGAAGAAATCAAAGACCAGTTGATTAATACTCCGGGAGACAATAAGTTGATTGAAGAGCAAGATAAATTGAATGAATTCAAGGAGGATTTAGAAGATAAGCAATCTGATCTTGCCGATGAATTAGAAGGATTACAGCCGACAACTGCGCCAACGTTAACGCAGGAAAGTGTACTTGCTGAGATCGCACCGAATCACACATCCACGAAAAAGGCAATTGAATCAGATTTAAGTTTAACTGAAATCGAACGCCTTCGACAACTGCAAGAAAACGATTTGTCACTCCAGAGTTCAGGAGAAGAACGGCTTGCTGAAGTTCAAGGTGAATTGGAAAATGACCCAGGGAATGTTGCACTCCTTCAGGAACTCCAAGTAATCAACGACGTACTATTTGACACGAATAAATCAATTGAAGATCGAGCGGATCGAATAGATCAACTTGAAAACCAAACACCAGACCTTGCCCTCACGAAGGAAGATGTTTTAGCGGATCTTTCTCCGAATTATCAGGATGAAATGGAAGGTATTCGATCGAATTCTGATTTGAGCGAAGTTGAACGACTAGAAGCGATGAACGTGATAGATCAGTCCTTGGAGGTGTCGATTCAAACACGTGTGGATAAAGTGGATGATTTATTGGTCTTAACTCCGAATAGCGCGAAATTGCAAGGCGAGAAACAAGTGCTAGAAGATCTTTTATCTGATTTAATAAGTGGAATTTCTAAGCGAGAAACAGACATTGCTGCTCTAAGTACTGATGAAATTGAGCCATTCAATTTAGTTGAAACGATTGCTTCGGTACAAGCAAATTACGAAACAGATTTGGCTGCGATTGATTCGAATAGCGGGCTGTCAGAAGCGGAAAACTTGGAGCAAAAGCAAGGCTTAGATGCAGAGTTAATCGAAAACTTGAACGGGGAATTAGAGGCTGTCCGAAGTAATCTTGTTAGTGATCCAACGAATGCACAATTGAAAGTTCAGGAAGAAGGATTGAATACAGCAATAAGTAACATTGAAAATCGAATTGAGGAGCGAACACAAACCTTGAATGCCTTGAACAGTGTTTCTTCAGTTGTTGATGTTGCTGCGACAAAAAAGTCTGTGCTAGATGAGGTGAAGGTCGATTATCAAGATCGTTTGACTGAAATCAAGGAATCAGGGAAGCCAGAAGTTCAACAGAGCTTAGATCGCCTCGAATTGGAACAAGAAATATTGACTGCTTTGATCGAAAGAGGAGAGGATACGAAGTCAGAAGCTGAAAATGATCCTGGTAATCAACAAATCACTACAGAACTAAGTGTGATTGAAGAATTAATCGCGGACCAAAAGCAAACGATTGAAGTCCAACGAACAGCTAGTTTAGATGCTGCGAAGTCTGCACAAGTTTATGAAGAAACAGTGGCTTCCGCAGATCGAAAATACAGCATTGAAATAGGCGATTTGATGCGTGAGGAGAATCCTTCCTCTCCGAAAATTGCCGCACGTGAAATCGAATTACAAGAACGACTTCAATCTGACCTAGAGAAAAAGCAAAACAGCTTGGAACGTAAATATTCTGTGGATGTTGACCTCGAAGCAATGATCTTAACGAATGAGATCGAGGAGAGCAAACAACGTCAGTTGGCTGCGGAAAATGCTGCGAGTGTGGCCTCAACGCTTGATAATAGTGAGCAGGAGTTTGTAGCTGACTTGCGCGAAGAGTTTATGTCTGTGGAAAGTCTCGAATTGAATAGTGTGAATCCAACATTGGGTGAAGCTCGAGATCACGAAGCGAAGTTGCGGGTGTATCAATCTGAATTGCGCACAAGAAAATCTGATTTAGAGGATCAACTCGATTCTGCACCTGAAGATGAAACGATACAGAATCAGTTGTCATGGGTTTCAGAAGAGGAGAGAGCTGTGGAAACCGAGTTGCGTAGAATGGAAATTACGATTGGTGAATTGGAATCATTCAATGTGGCTTCTAGGACAACGACAACAACAGCGAATGATCCTGAACTGCAGGAATTAGAAACGAAGCGTTCTGATCTGGAAGTTCAATTAAACGATCCGAATTTATCCTCTTCAGAAAGAAAAAATCTTGACGAGGAGTTGAGTGAAGTGAATCAAGCATCTCTAAAGAGAACAAACGATATCCAGTCGGAACTAGTTGTTCAGGCTCAGGAAAAGCAAGATAATCTCAACAATGCGCTCCAGCAATTGGGAGATAATGATCCAGAGACAAGCGAAGTAAAGTCTGCGATTGTTGCAAGCGAGGAAGAGCGAAAAGCCATCGAAAGTTTGCTCGTTGAATCAGACAAGGCAAAATCGGAGGAGGAAAGAAATTACCTGATTACCCAAGCTGAGTTGCGTCAAGAGAAACTCAATACGCGTTTGGAACGAGTAATTGAAAACCGTGAGATTCAAAACATCGAACAACAACAAGACATCACCTTACTTTCTAGAGATGAATTAGAAAAACGAAAGCGTGGTTTCATCATTGAAATAGGTGAACTAGAGGTTCAACAAGATCGGGTAGAGAATGAGATCACTTCAGCGAAAAGGAAAGAGCTTCCTTCCTTAAATGAAGAGAAATCTGCAATTGATGCTCAGTTGGATCTATTGAACAATCAGCTTGAACACATTGAAGTGCGAATCGAAAATTTCAACCAAACAGAGCCAATCGACCGAATGGCAACTGCTGGTTTGGATCAGGATATTACCTTCAGCGAAGAACGAGAAATTGCCTCCTCAGACGCTTTTAAGGACTATCGTGTAGAGGGAGTTAAAGCGCTTGAGATTGAAAATGAATTGCGTAACTTTCAGCAAGAATTGGATCGTGAACGAACTGAACTTGTTCAATTACTCGCGACACCAAAATCGACTCAACGTGATGATGAAATTGAATTAAAAACGACAAAAATTCAAGAATTGGAATCGACAATTCAAGAATTGAATACTGAGTTTAATGAACAAATGAGTGTAGCGGATCGTTTGCTGCCAGATGATGAGGAAGAAGCAATGAAAATTAAAAATTTACTCGTACGAGGTGTTCAGCCGATTAAGACCGCGGTCATTGCTACGGCATTAATTCAAATGCCTACTACTGGATTCGCGATCGATCGAACTGCTGAGAGCATCTACACAGAAGCAAATCCTATTCCTGTTGGTGTCAAAAGTCCATCTGGTTTAACGTACCGCGTTCAGATTGGAGCATTTTCCCGCCCAATTCCACAAGATTTGTTCAAAGAATTCAATCCAGTTTCTGGGGAGAAAATTGGTAACACAGGAATTACGCGCTACATGGCTGGATTCTTCAACAGCAGTGAATCGGTAGTTGAAGCACGCCAATCCATTCGATCTTTGGGCTACAGCGATGCCTTTGTTGTTGCCTATTGCGATGGAGAGCGAATTACCTTTGGACAAGCACGTCGTTTAGAAGCTTCAGGAGCCTGCGTACCGAAAGGAACAAACGAGTTGATCCTCGAAGTGGCAGAAAACACAGCGGATCATTTAGGACTTCCTACGGTGAACGAACTTGTTGAACTTCCAGAATATTCATACAATCAGGCACCTGGAGCAGCAGAAGCAGATCCAATTGAATTGAAACAAGGATTGTTCTTCACAGTTCAGATCGGTGTATTTAACCGCCCAGTGGGTGAAGCACAACTGAAGTACCTTCCTGAAATCTTAACCGTACGCTTACCAAATGGCTTGATTCGTTATGCTACTGGAATGTTTGATTCTTCAGAAGAGGCTGCACCGAGAAGACGCGATGCGATTGATAAAGGAATTACGGATGCATTCATTGTTGCTTACTACAAAGGGGAGCGCTTAACAGTGGCTAGAGCACGTATATTATTGAGCGAAAAGGGCCCTTCGATTTTGCAATCAACTATTGAAAAAGTGCAGCCTGTCGATGTTATTGATATTCCTGAAAACGCGAGACGCACGGATTCGGTGACAACACAGGTGGTGGAAACAACCATTGCTGTTCAAAAGGATGAGCGAAAAATACAAATCGTGACGAAGAAAACATTTGAGGAATATCCACGTGATATCCTGAATCGCTACAATACTGAAGGTAGTTTCTATTTTGATGAAAGCGATGGCAAAGTGAAATCGGAGATCTATTCAAGTAAAAGAGAGCTTCCTCGATTATATAAATTTGAAAAAGACATTGATACGGTGTATCTTTCGCAAGAGGATGTGCAAAACGAGTTAGATAAAGTACACATTTTAGTGAAATTATCGAACGATAAAGTTCCTGGAGATTTAGCTGATTGGTTGCTGAGAATGGGCTATCAGAAGACGTTTGAAAGAACGAATGGCAGTCTGGAGTTACACATTGAAGGAATTGAACCGAATCGACTTCAAGACGTACAGTATCATATCCGAGAAGTTGGATTGGAACCGATTTTGGTAGAGCCGATAGAGGAAGAGTAAAAAGTACTGCTTTTGAAGAACAAGGGACAGTGCAGGGAAAATATAATTGGTGCAGCCTCTTTTGGGCAAGCAAGAGCATCAATACTTGATATAAAAAATGTAATAAATGAGCATGAATCCAGAAATTGATGTTTTAGAAGAAGTGTTAACTGTAGAGGAAACAGTTGACAAAAAAGATTTGATTGTATTCAACGATGACGTGAATTCTTTCGATCACGTAATTAACTCACTTATTAAAGTGTGTAAGCATAAACCCATTCAAGCGGAGCAATGTACCTTCATTGTTCACTATAAGGGAAAATGTCAAGTAAAACGTGGCGATTACGAACAGCTTGAACCTATGTGTGTTGCGTTACATGATCGAGGGATTTCTGCAGAAATTCAATAAAAAGAAGAATAGTTGTTTGTCATGAAGAAAAAACACTGTATATTTGCACTCGCCTAGCGGAAACAAAAGGTGAAAATGGCTTCGTAGCTCAACTGAATAGAGCACTACATTACGGCTGTAGAGGTTTCAAGTTTGAATCTTGACGAGGTCACAATTGAAAGCCAACTCCTATCGGGGTTGGCTTTTTTCATGCTTAACATATTGATTTAGTTGACATTATAATCATTTAATAGAAGTTTAATTTTCCCCAAAATTGTTTTGAATATCCTAATTGGATCACAATAAAAAAAGCTCAACACAACGTTGAACTTTTTTCGTTTTCGTGATATGCTTTTCTTCCAAATTTTACGCTGCCTTTTGAATAAGACCTTGTTCTTGCATTTGAGCTTTTACCTTATCAATTAAATCTTTATCTTTTTTCAATAGAGTAAGCACTTGATCTGGATTTGACGCTCGAAGAAAAACTATTCGTATGATTAAAGCATCTAAATCCTTCGGGTTCATACCTTCGGTCAGCTCATTTATTCTTTTACCAACTGCTTCGACATCCCATATATCATAGGTCAGCGCTTCAATTAAAAACCGTACCTCTAACGATTTTACTATTTCAGTATTTCTATGTTTAGAATCCTCCACCTCCTCTTCATCAAATGAGGAAGCTCCACCTGTTTCGCTGTAAACAATTTTGATTACTTTTTCCGCCTTGTCTTTAAGTAAGTCTAAATCCGATTTCATTACTAGCTTACCACTATTATCAATCTGTGTCATTGCATTGTATAAACGATTACGTGCATCTGTTCCTTGCTGGTAATTACCTAATGCGATTTTGAAAACATCAATCAATTCATCTCCACTTCTCTGATTTGCTTTTTTCGCGTCTAGCTCATTTGCAATATCATTCATTTTGCTAAACCAATTTTGCTGTTCACCCAGTATGCCATTTATTTGTTGGCTATACTGATTAAGTGCGTCGATTGTTAGATTTAGATTATCTCGACATTTCTTTAAATTTTCGAGTGCATCACTTGCCCCACTCTTAGAAGCCAGAATAGTAATAAAAACTCCGATTCCCATAAATACAACTCCAAAACCTGCAAGTACAATTCCTAAAGGAGGAATGAAGCACGCAGTTATACCCCCAGTTATAAATAGAACCGCACCGAAACCAAAAACAAGGGTTCCAAAGAAATAATTTGGCGAGTTTATGCTTAATGTGATATCCTTGAGATCACCTTTGTCAAAAAATTTAATCATGTGAATATCCTCACCAACTGCAGCAGAGAAATTACTATATACCTTCGCCACATTACTCATTTCTCTAGAACTTTTCTTTAACGATGAAATATCGTTTAGATTTTTTTGAACTAACCCATCTAACTCTGCGGATGCCGACTGGATTTCGTTAAATACACCTTCTATTTGATCTTCCCAAACGGCCGCATTTCTCAAATCTGGCTTACTTTTTTCCAAATCATCATTTAAAGTATTAAGCTTCGTTGATATTGACTCCAAGTCAACTATATCAATATTTTGCAGTCCATCAAGTGCATCCTGCAATACAATACTTCCAATTTTATGCGTGTTATCTACAATAAGTCGACTATAAATTTCATTTGCGTTTTCTCCGACGCCAGGGTTTCTCAGAACAGGAATTCGCTGACGTCCATTGGGTGAATCTAACCAAAGAACTTTACCATTTTTTACATCGCTTGCTGTAAACCATGATTTTTCCTTTTCTGTATTAAATATATCATGTGGGAAGCCTTTTCCACATACTCGTACAGTTCCATTCGTATTTACTCGATTGAGCCAATCATCAAACGTCAAGGAGTATTCTTCCTTCTCTACATCTCCCGTTTTTGGATTTATTTCAAAAACAACATTCCATTGTTCGTTCTCAGCCTTTGACCATTTCAATTTGGATGTTAAAATCTTATTATCCAATAGGGTAGTTTCATTTTTCTCAGCCATCTTTTCTTATTATTAAAATTATTATCCTAAAATTTCTTTAAAAATTTGAGTGCATTGTTGGTAATCCTCTAGTCCATCTTTTATACTATTATTCTGTATCTACTTTATTTTCAATACAATAAACGTGTCTCCAATAATCGAGTACATCTTCTTTGTTAGAAAATGGTTTAACATTTTTACGATCGGAACTGGTTAGAAAACCCCATTCTTTGGCAATTAGATCTTCATCATATAGTTCACTAAATTGGTAGTTGATTCTGTTGGCTGAAAGCCCAAGTACCATCCATATCATAGTTTCCTAAAACTCCATTATTGCTCATAGTGTTATTGTTTAAGTTATTTTATCGACTTCTAATCTCATTTCGAAATCAATATAGGCTCCACATTTTCGATTTCGAAATAAATGGCGTGAACAACACGATTTTGTAACAAACGACATCAATTCTTCTCTTTCCAACAATAAAAAGGCCGTTAGAAGCCCGAATATGTTGTGTTATTTCTATCCTCTTCTGTTAGCATTTTAGTAAATTAGAACCTCTGATATCAATACCAGAAAATGACCATCTATTCAAAGCTCTTTTATTTGCTCCAAATCCTCCTCCAAAAAGTTTGAACTTCCCTCGTACAGCCTCAGAGAGAATTGGACACGAATATTCCGACTATGGAAATCATGATGCCTCCAATTTTAAGTTAATATTCAGGATGATTTTCTGCTCACGTATAGCTGCTTTTCCAATGTTCGAATTATCGCACCAGGTCCAGTCATTCTATCTCTTATTTCCGACCCACTTTTGAAGGTCAAAATATGCAATGAAATGCTCATCTAATGGATTCTCTTTCTGATTGTTTGCAAGATCTATTGAAAGTTGTGAAAATATTTTGGACTTGTTTTTTCTATAAAGGATGTACTTCTTTAATGCTGAGATGACCAGTTTTTCTGGCGACATCCATCGGCCTATTTTTTTTAGATAGATTTCTGAAGACCTGAGTAGACTCTCAACTAGCGTGTAGTTTTT
>NVXP01000037.1 GCA_002733985.1 Fluviicola sp.
AACTTTGCAAGAAAAAAATGTTAAATTTGCACAGTCTTTATACTATGTTTAAAATTCGAATCATATCGCTGTCTATTCTCCTCCTCCTTTTGGTTGGGGTAGATATGAATGTCAGAGCTGGTATTGATTCTAGCGATTCGATTCAAAGAGAAACGGATAAAGAACAATCAGATAAAGAGCCTCAGCAACGAGAATCTGACGTGACGATAAGTCAATTGGATTTCTTTGGTGCGTTCTCACTCGTGAATACTCAACTGCAATGGCGAGATTATCACATTGCATTGAATGATGAGGGGGCTGATGTAGAGTTATCTACAAATCCAAAAGAACTTTTTTTAAACAAAATTGACATCTTGCCTTTGGAGCTTGAGGGACAAATTGTTCCTACTTCTCCAATAATCAATACTGGTGATGCCATCATTCTAGTTAGTACATATCGTACTTTGGATGGTACATCGGATTTCATTTGTAGTCAAAATAAGCAGAGTGCAAGCACGATTGCTTATATCCAAAACTGCGGAACGTACCCTCTGAGCTCTTAATCAACTCGATTGAGCTCCTCTAATTTCGGGTTTCGCACAATATCATGTGTTTTACGGGGAAATAACCCAATGGGAAACGTATTTAAATCAATCGTTTTCTATTGACATTGAAAAAGGTAAAGCCTATATTTGCGGGCTTAATTTAATAATTAAAATAATTTACGAAAAATGCGTAATAAAGGATTTTTTTGGTTTTTAACAATTTTGTTGACAGCCGTATGTCTGTATCAACTTTCTTTTACTTGGGTTGCAAACTCTGTAGAAAACAAAGCTGAGAAAGAAGCACAGGCAATGGTTGATGAGAAGTTTGCTAACCTTGAAGGAATTGACTCAATCGCTTTACCGAACAATACATATGTTCAAGTAGCGGATCCCGAGGCACAAGAATTAGCAAAATCTGCGTACATCAACGAGATTTTGAAACTTAAAGCTGATAAGCCGGTTTACCCGCTTTTTGGTTCAACATTTAAAGAAGTAAAGAAGAGAAGTCTTGCCTTCGGACTTGACCTCGTTGGAGGGATGAGTGTAACGATGGAAATTTCAGTTCCAGAACTTTTAGCGAGTTACGCTCGTGATTCGTCATCAACTGTATTCCAAAAGATATACAAACCAGCTAAGAATACTTACGATAACGAAGGTGGTAGTTTCATTGAATACTTCGCAGCAGAGAATGCAAAAACCAAAAAAGGGAAGCTCGTACAGCTTTTTGCTATATCTGATATTGAAGAACTTGGAACAAGCTCTACTGATGAAGAGGTAATCGAATTCTTAGAGAGTAAGGAAAAGGGTGCAATGGTTGGTGTTGAAGAAATCATGAACCGTCGAATTAACCAATTCGGTGTTGCACAACCAAACATTCAGAAAGATCCAAACAATAACCGTTTGTACATTGAACTTCCTGGTGTTCAGGATGAAGTTTCTGTTGCTGAGAAGTTAAAATCAACTGCAAATCTTCAGTTCTTCGAAACGTATGAATTCCAATCTCAATTGAGTAGTGAATGGAACACAGCTGCAATTTTGTCACAATCTCCAATGGATGATCTAGAGGAAGTTGTTGTTGTTAAAGATTCAACAGGAAATGATTCAACTAACATCGATTCATTAGATACTGAAGATGATAAATTAGGTTCACTTGAGCAATCGTTGAACAATGATGGGAAAAAAGGATTGGGAACAATGGTTGCCATTCTTGGTAAATCACAAGCCTTTGTAGAAGTTGAAAATGTAGAAGCAGTAAAACTTTTACTTGCTAGAGAAGATATCAGAGATGTTTTCCCAGACGAATGTCGATTCATGTGGGGTGCTGATCTTGAAACATTAGGTGACGAGAAGAAACTAGGTTACTTCTTGTATCCATGTCGAATTCCTGAAGGTGGAAAAGCCCGAGTAGGAGGTGAGGACATCAAATCTGCATCACGTGATTACGATTCTCAAGATGGTAAGATTGCTGTTGGTCTTCGTATGACACAAGAAGGTGCTGACAAATGGGCACAAATGACGGAAGAAAACGTTGATCGCATTGTAGCAATTACAATGGATGGTGTTGTATTTAGTGCACCGAACGTAATCAACGCAATTCGCGATGGTAACACGTCAATTAGTGGTAGCTTCTCTGTTGAAGAGGCAGATAACTTAGCTGGACTATTGAACGGTGGAGCACTTCCTGCACCATGTGTGATCAAAGAACAAATGAAAGTAGGTCCAACAATTGGAGCTGAAAACGCTGAAGCTAGTTTGATCTCTTTTGGAATTGCATTGCTTTTGGTATTCATATACATGATCTTCTATTACGGAAAAGCAGGTATCGTTGCTGATATTGCCTTATTCGCAAACATTTTATTCCTCTTTGGAACACTTGCTTCATTTGGAGCAGTATTGACACTAGCTGGTATGGCTGGTATTGTATTGACAATTGGTATGGCAGTCGATGCCAACGTACTGATCTTTGAAAGAATTCGAGAGGAACAAGCCGCTGGAAAAGATTTGAAGTCTGCGGTTGATACGGGTTTCAAAAAAGCACTTTCTTCAATTATTGATGCCAACGTAACAACATTGTTAACAGCAATCGTATTGAAGGTATTCGGATCAGGTCCTATCGAATCATTCGCAACGACATTGATCATTGGTATATTTACTTCTGTATTCGCTGCATTGGTTATTTCTCGTTTGATCATCAACATGTGGTTGAAAAAGAAATCAACAATCACGTTCGAAACTAAATTGACGAAAGGCGCATTCAAGAATTTCAATATTGATTTCCTTGGAAAACGTAAAATGTTCTACATGATTTCAAGTATCATCGTTGTTGGTGGTCTTATCGCAATCGTTGGTCGTGGACTGAACCCAAGTGTAGAATTCACTGGAGGACGTACATTCGGAGTCAAATTTGAAAAAACAACTGACGGACATGTTGATGCAATTAAGGAAGCAGTTAAAGCTGAATTCAATCTTGGCGGAGGCAAATCTTCAGTAGAAGCGAAAACAAAAGCCAATTCTTATTTCTTAGAGATTTCAACAAACTACAAACGTTCTGACGAAGGAGCAAATGAGCTAGTGAAAAAGAAATTACTTGCTGGTTTGGATAAGGTAACGGATAAAGTAGGAGCTGGAAGGATCACTGAATCGCGTGCCGTTTCCCCATCAGTTTCTGATGAGTTATTGACTTCATCTACTTGGGCGATCGTCCTTTCATTGATTGTAATATTTGCATACATCTTACTTCGATTCGGAAAATGGCAGTACTCAACAGGAGCAATCCTTGCGATGTTGCATGATGTTGTAATTGTACTTTCATTGTTCGCATTGTTGCACGGAATTCTTCCTTTCAACATGGACATCGATCAAGCATTCATCGCCGCAATTTTGACGGTAATTGGATACTCGATAAATGATACAGTAATTGTCTTTGACCGTATTCGTGAGAACCTTTCAATCTACAAAGGAACTGACGAGAAGGAGAATATCAATAAATCATTGAATTCAACATTGTCTCGTACGATCAATACGTCGATGACAACCTTCATGGTACTGTTGATGATCTTCCTCTTTGGAGGAGCAGCAATTAAAGGATTCATTTTCGCCTTAATGATTGGTGTAGTTGTAGGAACATACTCATCATTGTTCATCGCAACACCATTGTTAGTCGATCTATCGAAAAAAGTAAAATTAGAAGAGAAAGAAGTTTAATTCTCTCATCCAATATTTTAAACCCGTCCCGATTCCCGATAATTATCGGGGTCGGGACGGGTTTTTTTATGCCCATATACCAACTAAAGCACGTTTTGGCACGTTATAATAGTAGAGCTGTAAGGAGCCTTAATATGTAAAGTATGATAGTTGTAGTTGGAGTAGTTGTGGTAGTGATGATAGCAAAGTTGATCTTGGGAACAATATTGAACCCTTAATTTTTAGAGCTTTTCGTTCCTTTCTTCATTCCTCAAAAGAAATCCTCTGCACCTGCGAAGCAAACGATGTAGTGGATCCCTAACGCGTTTCAAAGTCGATGAGATAGCATCAAGTAAGAACTAACTAGATCCTCGTTCGGAGTTTTAGTCTTCACAGATCGTAAGCTCTTCTAGGTAATAATCGTTAGAATTAGTTTCTATTTGATATCTATGTTTTCTCAATGGTTATGATGTATGGCTGTGATTTAATTTTTTACCTAACTTTGAATCCGCAACGAAAATTTTGCATCAACGTCTTTTTCATAGTTATGCCCATTATTCACGTATTCGTTAATTCTATCTTGCAATTCGCAGTCGTGATCTCTTTTATGCTAATATCTTCGAGCGCAATAGCACAACTTCCTTGTGGACAAACAATCGATTTCAATACATGGAGCCAAGAAGGATCTCTTCCTGCTGGGACATGGGTAGTTGGGGCTGGTGGAAATTCTGTAGAGCAGACTTTCAACGGAGCGGCGACTTGGTTTGTGAGCCCAAACGATTTTATCAACGTCCTTATTCAAGGAACTATTCAAGTGAATACTACTAGTGATGATGACCTTGTTGGTTTTGTATTCGGCTATCAAGATCCAATTGGAGCATTGGTAAACCCTCCAAGTACGCCTATGAAATCGTTTTTCTTTGATTGGAAGCAAGGCACTCAGACATTTCAAGGAATGACATGTACTGAAGGTTTCGCATTGTATGAAGTTGATGGCCTTTTTAATTTCAACGGACTCGTTGTTCAGGGGTCAGGGCAAGTATACCCAGAGTTTTGGGAACGTGTTAATACGCCAATTGTCACTGTTTTGGATACCGATTATGGAAACAATGGATGGAACGACTTTCAACAGTATGATTTTCAATTAAAATATACCTCAGATTCAATTGTAATTTGGATTGATGGCACCAAAATTTTTGAAGAAAACGGTTGCTTCGAACCTGGTAAATTTGGATTTTATAATCAATCTCAGGACGCGGTTAACTATTCGAATTTTTCCTATAATATTGAATACGACTTTGATGTGTCAGACACCTTAATATGTACAGGTGATACATCCTTTTTTGAGATAGGAGCGGGTTGTACAAACAGTTTTCCTCCAACGACAACTTTCAGTTGGGATTTCGATGATGGTACTGTTTTTTCAGGGATTAATCCATTTCATATTTACACAAACCCAGGAATATATCAAGCAGAGTTAGTTTCTTCAGATCCATTTGGTTGCTTGGATATTTCAACCCAAACGATAGAAGTTTTAGGATATCCAATTTCCAATGCTGGAAGCGATGACACAAGTTGCGATTTGAGCTATAACCTAAATGCGACTTCACCTTTGGGGCAATGGACAGCTCTCAATGGCGGAATTCTTTCGGATGCTTCCTTACCTAACTCCTCGGTAGTGGTACCAAGTTCTGGCCTGTATACTTTTGTTTGGGAAGCGACAAATAATGCTGGATGCTCAACTAGCGATAGTGTTTCTATAACTTTTAACGAATTGGCCCTGACGGCTGCTTTTATTGATCCCTCGTGCAGTGGTGCTTTGAATGGGGAGATACTATTAACAATAACTGGAGTAAATCAACCATTTACCTTTCAATGGGATGCCGCAGCTGGAAATCAAATTTCAAGCCTTGCTAGTAATTTAGGAGCGGGTAATTATGGAGTAACGGTCACAGATGATTTGGGCTGTTCTATAGATTCAATTTTTGCCCTATCTGAACCTTTTCCTTTGAATTTCACCTTAATGCTTAATCCTGCAGATTGTGATACCTCAAATGGATCTGCAACGATATCGTCGATTAGTGGAGGAACTTCTCCTTATTCTTACGATTGGGGGAATGGTCTTACACCTGATAACTTTTCTTCAGGATTAGCAGCAGGAGCTTATAGCGTAATTATTTCTGATGATCTCGGCTGTGATTCAATTGTTACATTTGAAATAATGAATAATCCCTTTAGCGCAAATGTGAACGTTGTGGAGCACATTTCTTGCTTTGGGTTCAATGATGGAGAAGCAATAGCTTCTGGACCGATTGTCTCAGGTGTATATTCTTATTTGTGGGGAGCAACGAGTAACAATCAAACTAGCCAAACTGCGGGTAATTTAATCCCCGGAATTCACACGGTAATCGTTTCTTCAATTGGAAGCGCTTGTGCTGATACTTTGAATGTGACAATTATAGAGCCTRCGATTTTATCCATTTCTGTATCCGATMTTTCTATGTGTATMGGCGATCTGACMTCACTATCTGCTACTTCAAGTGGAGGTACTCAGCCTTATGTTTTTGTATGGGAAAACTCACTTGGGCAATCTCAAAACCCAATTGACCTTACAGCGACTCAAACAGAAACGTTTACTGTTGTTGTTACTGACTTAAACGGGTGCGAATTAAGCGATAGTGTTACATTAACTGGGTTGGAAATACCAATTGCGAGCTTTACCTTAGACCTCGATGAAGCCTGTTTGCGTCCTTCTTACTCCTTTAGTTTTCAAAATACATCTACACCAACAGGTGGCTCTGTAAATTGGGATTTTGGAGATAATAGTTTTGGAACAGGTAATACCACGAGTCACACATATTTGAGCCCCGGAGTTTACTCTGTTAGTATCAACATCATAAGTCCTAATGGTTGTTCTAATGTCCATGTTGAAACTGATCTTATTACTGTTTTTCCTAATCCTACGGCTGATTTCACTTTCGCCCCAAATGTTATTTCAACCTTGAATTCCAATGTTCAGTTTATAGATTTGTCTTATGATGATGTTAGTACTTGGGATTGGGATTTTGGAAGTTTTTCAACCAGTATAAGTCAGAATCCAAGTCATGATTTTGGATCTGTTTCGGGAAATCAAATAGTCTTTTTGGAGATCGGAAATATCTACGGGTGCATCGATAGTACGTCTAGGTTAATAGAAATTCAAGATGAAATTAGCATCTATGCACCTAATTCCTTCACTCCTGATGGAGACGAATTTAATCAAACATGGCGAGTGCACTTGAATGGGATGGATTTGTTTAATATCGAAATCAATATTTACAATCGCTGGGGTGAGCGCGTTTGGCAATCCTTAGATGTAAATGTTCCTTGGGACGGAACGTACAATGGTAAAATTGTCCAAAATGGAATCTACACGTGGACGTTCGTGGCAAGTGATCTCAATAATGGTGATAAGTACGAGCGTGTAGGACACATAAATGTATTGCGATAAACGATTTTGTATGTTTCTTGAGATGGGGTAGGTTGATTTCTTAAGAGTTATTTCATGAATCATATAGTTCATGAGAAAACACCAGAAATTGATGTCGTTATTGCCTCAAAAGTCAAGTGAAAGCGATTCGTGTGATTATTTATCGTGCTTAGTTTGAACCTGAAGGGATAAATAGAAAGGAAGCTTGGATTACTATTTATACGCGCACTATTTCGTGCTTCGTATTTTTTCTCAAAAACAATTTCAATATTGTCCGTGCATCTCGATCGTCAGAAGTTAAATCAATAAATCGATCCCAGTTCTTTGCATGCAAACGATGAAAATGAAATGGAGCATATCCATATCCGCGAAGCGATCCACCTTCAACATAAACAAGGCTTTTTTCACCTTTAGAACGTCCTTTGTCAATTACGTAGAATGTATCCTTGTTCATCAGTAAATCATCGATCAAATCACCACAACGAGCGTTGTAGTCTTCCGTAGATTCTTCCTGAACACAGGCTCCTTTGCATTCTTTGATTTCATAGCGGAAACAAGAACTCGAAGTCTTATACGTATTGCACAATTTCTGACACAACTCGAACTCCTCAATCATTTGTTCCAACTGATTGGTTCCTTCCTTCTTCGAACTGAAACTCAAAAGTGGAGCTTCTTGCATTTTCCCAGTAGCAGTAATGTGTAATTGAATGTATCCTCGCTCATCTGTGAATTGATACAGACCATACGGAAACTTATTCTTTCGTAAGGCACGATTATATTTAGGCTGATGTTGCTTAATCAATTGACTTTCCAACAAAAGTGCAATCAATTCAGAGCCCGTTAATTCAAATTCAATGCGCGCAATTTCAAGTTGCATTTCAATGCTCTTCTTCGTTTTGTTATTGCGCAGGTGCTGTTCAATCCGTTTTTTAATGTGAACGCTCTTACCGATATAAATCAACTGATTCGTTTCGTTGAAGAATTTATAGACCCCAGCTTTATCTGGGATATCATCCAATACATCGAGATTGAGATTTGGATGTAGGCGCTTAGGATTTAATTCTTCTTGAATGAATGTAGCGAGTCCCGCCTCGTCCGTTTCCATTAGAATGGTAAATAATTTTGCTGTTGCCAAAGCATCACCTCCAGCTCTATGTCGACCGATTAAGTTAATACCGAGACTTCGTGTTAATTTCCCCAAACTATAGGAATCATGACCCGGAAGTACAAAACGTGAAGCGCGGACAGTACAAAGATGTGGTCTGCGGTAATCAAAACCCAATGTTCGGAATTCGAGACGTATAATACCGTAGTCAAACGCAACATTGTGGGCAACGAAGATGCAATCTTTGGTAAATTCAACGATGTCTTTCGCGATTTCGTAGAATTTTGGTGAGTCCTTCACCATTTCATCACTAATTCCAGTGAGATTCACAATGAATGGAGGAATTGGCATTTCTGGGTCGATTAAGGTCTCATACGAGTCGATAACTTCCTTTCCATCGTGCTTGTAAATAGCAATCTCTGTTATCTTCGAGCTTTTTGGAGTTCCACCCGTTGTTTCAATATCTATAATCGCATAATTCACAGAGCGAAGGTCAGAAAAAACTATCAGAATCAATCAAATAATTGAACGGAATTAAGAACAAGTTTTAGTTGGAAAGAATTTCGGATAGCATTTCTTGATATTTCTTATGCTGAGCAAGCCCTGTATGGCCAACTCCACTTAAGGGCGTCAAGTTAATTTTCGGGTGTAATTTCTTTAATTTCTGTGAAGAAGAAAAAGGAATCGACTGATCTTTATCTCCGTGGAAAATGAAAATTGGACACTTCGTGTCTTTCAGGTATTTATCGCTTTCAAGTGGGTAACGAAGTAAAAATGAGGGGACAATTGGGTACTTGTTCTTCATCAGATTCTTCATGCTGAAGTAGGGCGCTTCAAGAATGAGCTTATGTGGTGAATTATTTGCCGCCAACCAAGAAGCAATTCCGGTTCCGATGGAATATCCAACAACGATTATATTTTCTTCTCCATAAAGTTTCTTCATTTCACTGTAGAGTAGTTGAGCATCAGTAAATAATTTTTCTTCGGAGTCAATGATACCATCACTCTTTCCATACCCACGGTAATCATACAAGAAACAATCGTATCCTCGATCCGTGAAGTTCGGAATTATACCGCCCAATGTTTTTAGGGTTCCACCATTTCCATGAATAAAAAAGATCAATTTGCCAGGTTCGGTACTAGTTGAATCTGATGAAAACAATAATGTATTGAGTTCAACGCCTTTTTCTACTTCATAGAATTTTTCTTCGAAATCGAAGGCGTATGAATACTCAACAGATCTCTCAATTGACTCAGGGTGAAAGAGCATTTTCTCTTGGAAGTAATAGAGTAGTGCGCAGCCAACAGTATACATTGCGAGTAGAGCAATAAACGTTCTTTTGAGATAGTTAAGGATTCCCTTTTTCATAGATGTGGACTTTGTATAAAAGTAAGAAAACAAACAAAGCGCACCCTTCTGATAGCTATCAGAATTGAGTGCGCTTCATTTTTATCATGCTAAAAATTAATAGTACCGATAGTAATTTTCGTAATCACCGTCACCATAGAATTTACCGTGCTGGGATTTCCTCCGATATTGTTTATCATCGTCATCGTCATCGTCATCGTCATCATCATCGTTGTCGTCTTCCTCCGGTTCGATGAAGGAGACTTCACGTCCATCAACGAGTACTTTTCCTCCTTCTGGAATTTCAATAATGATCTTCACACGTTGATCGCGAATTTTATCTTCACGTGGGAAGTGATAGTCTGTATCAAGGTACAAGGAATCGCCAACCATATGAAGTGAGTGCTCAATATTCTCTGCACGTTTCACACCTTTTGAGTTTGACTTTGCCCGAGCAGATAAGTTTTGGTAGATATGGAACAATGAATCCTTCGATTCACGGTAATGCATTTGAATGCCATACATCTGAATTTCCTTGTTTGTGATTTTCATCATACCATTTCGTCCGTTACTCTTTACATTGTATCCGTTTTTCGTTTCAGTTGAATTCAATTCAGGAAGTATGGTCAATTGATCAGTGTACAAAGTGGCAACTTCTTTCTCTACTTCACCTTCAAGTGTAATATCCACTCCAGCCTTAAATCCAAGGTAGGCACATGTCAATCCTCCGATCAATGCTCCAGTGAAAAGTGCACCGAGTGTAAGTTTCATCCAGCGATTTTTCAATTTGAAGATGAGACTAGACCCAAGTAAAAGTAGAAATAAGATGATGCTAAATCCTCCGAGCAAAATACCAAACCATGCCAAGGCAACATCATCAGGAGATGCCAACACGAGTTGACCAAGTTCAGTTACAGATACCATTCCGTCTTCACTCAGTATTGGAATGAATTGAAATCCTCCGATGATAAATATTAGAAACATCACCAACCAAGTGAGTCCCCAACAGATTAAAATCACACCCGCAATAATTGCGATTATTCTCCCTACTGATGTGAGTCGATGCTTGTTATTGTCACGAATGTTCTCAGCGAAACTACTTGATTTATCTTTGATTCTTTCAGCAGCGTTTTCTACTTCTTCCCGAACACTTTCTACGGTAATCGGGCGACCTTTCATGCGAAGGCGATCAATTGTACTTTTCGTTTTAGGAACGATGATCCACAAGATTACGTAAAGTGGGAATCCAAATCCTGCGAAGAGCAAGATGACAACGAAAATTGCTCGAATGACAACAACATCAATGTTCATGAAATTCGCAATCCCTTGACAAACTCCACCAATCACTGCGTTATCCCTGTCTCTGAACAGACGTCGTTCGTTTGAGCGGCTCGTTGATTTCTCGTAAGGTATTTCATCCGAAGAAGCTTCAAACTCATCATCCAAATACATCGAAGGATCACCAAGCGTATTTAAAGTGTCCTCGATATCTTCCAATTCAACTACTTTTTTGAATTCTGTCAATTTCTCAGTACAAAGTTCCGCAATACGTAATTCGATGTCTTCAATGATTTCCTTGCTTCCTGATTCATTTTTCAATGCCTTCGTAAGTCGGTCGAGATAATCTTGCAACAGCTCGTATGCATCCTCTTCTATCAAGAAGTTAATGCCTTTTATATTTACTGATACTGTCTTCTTCATGATTGTGATTTTTGGGTGATTTTGGTAACTGCCGTGTTCAATTCATCCCACGTTGTAGATAATTCTTCTAAAAATGTGCTCCCCATTTTTGTGAGCGAGTAATACTTTCTTGGCGGGCCAGAAGAAGATTCTTCCCAGCGATAAGTCAACAATTCACTATTCTTCAATCGTGTGAGTAGGGGATATAATGTTCCTTCTACAACGATCAGCTTTGCATCTTTCAATGCAGTGATGATCTCAGATGGATATGCCTCTTGTTTATTTAGGATCGAAAGAATACAGAACTCCAGAATTCCTTTTCGCATTTGCGCCTTGGTGTTTTCTAATTTCATATTCACTAATGTTTGATACAAAGATATGGGTAAAAGATTGTAATATGCAATACATAGTACTATAAATATTTTAAATACTGCATTGATAGATGTGTAAATGCTTGCTGTTATTGAGATACAGCTAGTAAATTATTTTTTAATAAAAGGTATAGAAATTCGATTTTACGAAAAAACGACTTGTATTTTGGCTACGCGTTTAAGAAAATTGCGCTCTGCAGAATGATATGCAGCCGTTTTTTTTGCACGATGAAGGGCGATAATTTGGGTGATTTCATCTTTTAATTCAGGATGTCGTTTTATAAATTGAGCAAGGATATACATCGCATAAACTTGAAGAGCAACTTTGTTATCGTAGTTCTGAATGAATGAAATAAGGAGATCGACAAATTCACTTTCGCGGTAATCAGTTACCTGAAATTGATGCAAGGATCTCGCAACATTTCTAAGCACGGTTTGGTCTTCAGTCTTGAATAACAGATCCACCAGTCGCGGATAATAGTCTTGAAGATCGATTTTCCCAGAGTGCGATATGTGAATGAGAATCCAGGAAGCATATTCTTTGTAGGGATATTCTTCTAATGAAAAGATGCAATTCATCATTTCATCAAACTCTTTTGGTCGATCTATGAAGTAATCAACAAAGGTCGACTTGTCCCGAGTCGTACGAATTTCCAATATTTTCTCACGAATATCCATCTGCTCAGTTTGAGCTATTCTCGAACAATCGTTTGCTTCTGTATTGAACCATTGACTGTGACTTCAAGAATATATGCTCCTTTTTGAAACGAAATTAATGAAATTTCTATCATTTTCGGATTGATTTTGTCTTCGGAAACTAGGGATCGCCGCTTAGATCAAAAAGACGTATGCTTTCAATAGGGTGGTCTGATGTAATAGTTAAAATATCACTTGATGGATTGGTGATGAAGTTTTATTGAACGATTAGTAGTTCTGTCCAACAGAAACTAGGAGGTTAGCCAATAGTGAAAGAATGGTTTCTTGACTGATTCTTGTGAAATTATCCTACTAATTATTGAGAAAAAGTGAAGAATGGGGTGCTTTGAATTGAATTTAAACGAGATCACTTATATTTAGAATTCTTTGCGGTTGATGATGTTAGATACCGTTTCAAATTGAATTGTAGATGAGTACGAGACTGAAAGATTGGATTGTCATTTTTGTATGTGTTGTTTCAGTGCTGGGGACTAGTTGTAAGGTAACGAAGCCAAATGATTACATTGAAGAATCCGTTTCAATTGACCTGTTATCACAGTTGAAGGAAATACCACAAGTAAAAAGGATAACAGAGTTGGAAACATCTGATCATTTCACGCAACATGTTGAATTATGGTTTGAGCAATTAGTCGACCCCCAGAATCCAGAGTCTGAAACATTTGAACAACGTGTGTTGGTTGCTCATTCCGACAATGAGGCACCCGTGATTGTTGAATTGCAAGGCTATCAAATATATTCATCCAAAGCAGGTGAATTAGCAAGCATGTTTAAGGGGAATCAAATTACAATAGAGCATCGATTTTTTGCTAATTCTAAACCGGAAGGTGAAATTCCGTGGGAGCATTTAACTTTAGAAAACGCCGCGATGGATCAGCATAACGTCATCACTGCGATTCGATCTGTGCTGTACCCCGAAAACAAGTTTCTTTCAACTGGAATTAGTAAAGGAGGTCAAGTGACAGCGATACATCGTTCCATGTACCCGAATGATGTGGACGCAAGCGTTTGTTATGTTGCGCCCTTGAATTTTGAGAGAGAAGATAAGCGTATTTATCATTTTTTAGATACAGTAGGAACGGAAGAACAGCGATCAAAAATTGAAACGTTTCAAATCCTTTGTTTTGAAATGAAAACTGAAATACTTGAGGAACTCAAAGCGGAACAATTAGAGAATAATTATGAATGGGATATGTCACTCGAGAAAGCATTTGAGTACTATGTGTTAGAATATCCCTTTGCATTTTGGCAATGGGGAGGTGTGTCTTTTGAAGATATTCCGGATGGAGAAGCAGGATCAGATTCAATTTTAAATCATTTATTGGGTGTTTCAGGAGTTTCCTTTTTTGAATCTTCAGGAGTTGAGAACTTGCGGCCGTTTTTCTGGTCAGCTATGAGCGAAATAGGAATGTATGGTTATGAATACGAACCGTTTGAAGAATACCTTTCTGCCAAGGAGGATTATACTTTTGAATTTACTTTTCCAAAAGGTCACGCACCAGTTTATTCTAACGTTGCCATGAAAAGAGTAAATATCTTCATTCAAGAGAAGGGAACTAATATGATGTTCATATACGGAGGTAGAGATACTTGGTCTGCTACGGCAGTTCAATTATCTGATGAAGCGATTAAACGAGGTTTGAAGAAGTATGTAAACCCAGTTGGACATCATGGAACACGTATTCGAGATTTTAAAAACGAACAAGGTTCAGAAATTATTGGTGATTTAGAAACGTGGTTGGAAGTTAAAGTCACTCAAGATTAATATTCAATGTCCTGCTTCTTTCTTAGAATGATAAAATGGCGATTATAGAGCCATAATTTTCTATTAACTGATAACGTAACTTTCACATACCTGTCAATTATATCATTACCACTGCACTAGCTAGCGAATAAGATTAATGGATCCTATGAACTCTTCTTTTTCGCCATCATAAGGATTGCTAACTAAAGCTTTCCAAACGTATGTTCCGTCTGGAACAATTATTCCTTTATATGTACCATCCCAACCCATTGAAGGATCATGATTTTCCCATATCATTTCTCCCCAACGATTAAAAATGTACAAGTCAAAATTGTAAATATCAAGGCCCAAAATGTCGGGTTTCCAGTTTTGATTGAATTCATCACCATCTGGAGTGAAAGAGTTTGGAGCATAGAATATAATTTCATTTTCAACACTAATTATTTTCGTAATTGTATCCACGCAACCATTAGCACTGGCAACAGCCAAAGTAACCTCATAATCAGAAACAATTTCCTCAGGAAATTTCACAATCGGACTGATGTCATTGCTCGTTGAAGGAAAAGAGCCATAACTAAACCAATCCCAAGAGATCACGTTAGAGGACGAAGTGTTATGAAGGTAAACAGTCGACTCAAATATTGTGACTGGGTTCGGAGAATATTGAAAATTGGCTATTGGTGATTCTAAAACTTCAATTATTGCATCGATTGTATCTACAAATACACATCCATTCACTGAATTAACAGAAATAATCAGATCATAAACTCCAGGCACATTAAATGTGGGGTTTATTGGCGCTACGCCAAGAGAACTAAAGGAGGCAATATTTGGCCCGAAATTCCAATCTGTAGTGCTTATTATTGAAGGGTTTGTTGATGTATTTGTTAATTCGAAACTGGCGGGAGAGCAGCTCGAATAGATGTTCGGAAATGCACTTGGTTCTGATTCAGGAAAACTTGATATCGTTGTGCATTCACTGTCATCGTCTCCACAAAATTCAGTGATATTTACGCAATATGTTTCCGTGGTACCAATTGACAGAACGTCTAGTTCCTGACTTGTTCCAACAATGTTTCCATTGTGTTTCCATTCATAAGAGTATGGTTGTGATCCACCAAAACCTAAGGCATTTAATGTGATCGTTTCTCCCGGACAAATCGTAGTGTTAGGTGTAATATAATCAAGATGAAAAGGCAGGGGATCATAAATTGTATCACTTATAGAGATTGTACAGCCATTATCATCTACAATAGTACACGTATACGGTCCAGAAAAAAGATTATCAGCAATTTCAGTTGTTGAAACATGATTGTCCCATGAATAAGTATACGGAGCAGTTCCTTGAGTTACGCCTACTTCAAGGGACCCATCATTTCCACAGGCAACATCCAAATGATTTAGAACAGTAGCAATCATTCCAGGGATTTCAAAAACTTCAACACTAAGTTGGCATTCATGAGTACCAGTGATTATACAAGTATAAATTCCAGCAGGAAGGCCTACAGCTGTTTGAGTTATTTGAGCAAGAGGATCATTCCACAAGTAATTTGCGATGGCTGGAGCAGGGATAATTTCAGCAAAAGCAGTTCCGTCACTTCCTCCAGGACATGAAACTGAATCTGTTTCTTGAGAAATATTTAATGATGAAACCCAAGAAGTATCCGAATTCAGTATGTTAACTTGTCCACAGTAAAGTATGGATGCAGTCAAATAATACCCTATTGTTGAGTTCGCTTGTACAGTGATGTTTAGATCTCCATTATATGGAAATGTCTGTCCCAGAGAATTATGCCATTGCATTGGGCCATTAATCAGATTAAATATATCTAGGTAAGGTGTTGCAGTTATTGTATAACTAAGTGTATTGTTTGCCGAAGTTGGAGTCCAAATTTTCGCCTCATTATTTGCTGTCCATTGAGAATTGTTTCTTCCTGGTGTTATATGAGCCACGGTTCCATTTGCATTCTCAGCACCCTGAATAGCCAATCCATTGTTCCATGCTACGAAAACTGGCTTGGTCCCAATATGAGCTTCAAAAGTGTTTGAGCTTTCATTTAAGATCAGCCCTAGGTATGTACATCCTCCACCATCGTATCCCATAATGTTTTTGTACAGCACCACGAATCTTCGATTGGGAGCATTTCCAATAGTTTGAAATACAATTTGTCCTTGCGGTGATGCGAATGGAGTAGGATCCAAGTCGTGATAAGCAGGCATGATTGAGTTCTTTGCATCCGAATTCGAATTGTTTGGCAAGCCGCCAGAATTTGTCAAGTCCCAGGAGCAATATCCATTTGCTTTAGCTAAATCGAATGAAATGATGCCGTTTGTGCCAATAACGCATTGATTATAGGTGTTTCCATAAAAACTAAAATTGAAACCAATCGGGATCACCTGACTATACTCGTCATCTCCCATGAATAGGGGAGTAGAGTTGTCGAGGAAAATCCCATTTTCACCGAAATTACAATTTTGAATAAAAATTGTTTCTCCAGGACAAAGAGTTGTATCATTTCCAACACAGAGAGTCTGAGTTCTAGCCGAAAACGAGAAAATGAGGAGAATAATAGCAGTGAACACCTTACCTATGTCAAATCGTTTTTTTTTATTGAGAAGAGTTGAAATTGTTACCACGGATTCGGAGGATGTTTTCAGTAGATATTTATATTTTTCATATTTAATATTTCATCAACAATCAGGCCCAAATTAAATATTAGGATAATTATTTCAAGAGTTAAACGAAAAAAATGAAAGTTTATTATCAAGTTGCTATCTAATCTGTTGAGAGCTTATTACTTCACAGCTTGACCAATTTAGTGGTAATTTCATTTGCTCGCGAATAATTCACTTATTTTTACAGCGCAATCCTAAATCATTATCCAATGAGATTTGTTTTAATCCTTTCATTCATCATTTTATCCTCAATATCCATTCATGCTCAGGGTGAAAATCAAACTTGGTCGTTGATAAAGTTGGAACATCAAGGACCAGAAGACTTTGTGTACGATAGCATCTATAATCGCTTGATTATTCCGTCTGGACGAAGAGATCGAAAGCATCCTGAGAATTCGTATGGTGTTTTTCAAGTGCTTGATTTGGACGACCATTCTGTGCGTACCTTAGAACAGGATCCTGAATTGAGTGAGTGGATTTCTTTGGGAATTAAATCGATTCCCTTCGATACTACTTTCCAATACATAACAAATGCGGCGAAATCTGGAGAAGATAAAGGACGAATTCAAGGTCTTTCCATTGACGAGAATGCGGTAAGGATAATTTCTCCCTTAATTGTTGAAGGCGATCTTCCTTCGAGCATTAACAACCTGCGATGGGTTGAGGGGAGAGGATTGTATATTTCCAATCTCTACAAAGCGAAGACGATGGTCGGTGGATTTTTAAGCAATCTCAAAGGTGAAGTTTACTTTGCTAAAAAACTTGGAGAGAACTTGGAGATGGTATTGAATGTACACGGTCCTAATTCTTTCGGACTTCTTGATTCTACGTTGTATTTGACGGGTTCTAGGGAACGATTTCTACTAAAGATCAATGAAGAGAATAATGCTGCAGATAAGATAAAGACGATTCCTTTAGTCGGAGGGGACAACATTACCATTCACGGGAATAAGATATATACCACAGGCTCACCAAAAGTACTGGAAGTTCTAAAATATATGAATGAGAAACGCGAGACCGCAGGATCTTTTATATATGAGATGACTAAGGAAAACGGACTACTTCGTTGCAGCCGAATAATTTTGGTTGATCCATCAGTTGGAATGGGAATGCTCTCCGTTGTATACAAACATCAAGGAGCATTTTATTGTGGACAAGTAAGAGGTCCGGAAATCTTACATTTCAAGGATGATTCTTCTTGCCTGACAGAACTTTCGACCCCAAAGAAGAATAAGTATACACGAAAGATATACGGTCGTTATGAGCGTTTAAATCGAAAGGAAGGAGTCCCTTTGCCCCAGTTCGTTATTTTGAAATCTAAGTAATCTCTGTAAGTCACGAGTTGTTAATTAATCGTTAACCACATTAATGTTTTCATTTCTGGTACGCTCCTTGTCTTATTCAAGTCAAATCATTAAATGAACGCCTATGAAAGTCTTAAAATTACTTGCAATCCCATTCTTTTTAGTAGGATGTGTGATCACGGATCAAGGAATCGCTTTAAACCCTCCAGGACCTCAAATCTTTGTGTGTTTAAATGCTGTAACTGACGACGACGCTGTAGCAATGAAAACCAACATTAAGAGCGAGCCGTTTCCAGATGATCGATTGACAAAAGCCCAGATTTTATCAAAAGATCGATGCTTTCAGGCTCACCAGGTTGTTGTAATTATGTCTGCCATGACTTTTGAAGACAATAAATTAGAAATAGCAAAATTCTTGTACAACAAGACAGAAAATAAAAACGATTATGAACTGTGCGTTGATGCGCTTACTTACGGAAGTGACAAAGACGAACTCAGAAATTACATTGCAGCGATGAACTAGATGATGAGTAAAATTATCGTTTAGGTGTCTTGATGCTAGCGCATCAGCTTCTCGATACTTCGGTGGAGTTAATGGACAAAAAAAGGGGCTAGATAATATCTAGCCCCTTTTTCAATGTGTTTATTTTATCTAAGCTATTACACCTAGTACTTCTGCCATTTTTGATCCGATATGTGCTGGAGAATCAACTACGTGAATTCCACATTCGCGCATAATTTTCTTTTTCGCTTCCGCTGTATCTTCATCTCCACCAACAATTGCACCTGCGTGACCCATTGTTCTTCCTTTTGGAGCTGTTTCACCAGCGATAAAACCAACAACTGGCTTCGTAGCATTGTCTTTAATCCAACGAGCGGCATCTGCTTCTAAGTTACCACCGATCTCACCGATCATTACGATTCCTTCTGTTTCTGGATCATTCATCAATAACTCAACCGCTTCTTTGGTTGTTGTTCCGATGATTGGATCTCCTCCGATACCAATTGCAGTAGTAATTCCTAATCCTGCTTTTGCTATTTGATCAGCCGCTTCATACGTTAATGTTCCTGATTTAGAAACAACACCTACTTTTCCTTGTTTGAAAACGAATCCTGGCATAATTCCAACTTTCGCTTGACCAGCAGTAATTACTCCTGGACAGTTTGGTCCGATTAATCGGCAATCATATCCTGAAATGTATTCACTCGCTTTAACCATGTCGTTCACAGGAATTCCTTCCGTGATACAAATAATTACTTTAATTCCTCCATTCGCTGCTTCCATGATTGCATCTGCTGCAAATGCTGGTGGAACAAATAGGATAGAAACGTCTGCACCAGTTTTAGCAACTGCTTCAGATACCGTATTGAAAACTGGTCGATCCAAATGGCTTTGTCCTCCTTTTCCTGGAGTAACACCTCCAACAACGTTGGTTCCATACTCGATCATTTGTCCAGCATGGAAAGTTCCTTCACTTCCTGTAAACCCCTGAACAATAACTTTTGAATCTTTATTTACTAATACGCTCATTTCTGTCGTTTTAAGAATCGTTTCTTTTTTGTGTCCCAAAAGTAGCTGTTTGATTTCTTTTTGCCAATGAATCCAGAATTGATTTTCTAATTTTTTTCTACGAAGCCGTTTTAATGCTTCATTTCGGGTATGTGAATCTATCGTTAACTCTTAGGTTTTATTGTTTTGCTGGTAGGGATTTTCATAACTTTGTACCCAACAATAATGACATTATGAAAAAAGTTTATTCAATATTACTCCTAACCGCGCTCAGCTTCTCCTCTCGAGGGCAATGCACAGGGCCCACCGCGATTTGTCAAAATATTAATGTGTATTTAGATGCCGCAGGAACAGCAACGATTTTAGCCTCAGATATTGATAATGGTTCCACAGATGATTGTGCTACCGGATCTTTAACTTTCTCGGCTTCTCAAACAGCATTTACTTGTGCTGATATTGGCACAGGCCCAGGGTTAATGATAACTGGTGCATACGACGGTCCACTTTCTGGTGGTACTCCAAAAGGTGTAGAGCTTTATGCAGGGTCTGCAATTGCTGACTTGTCTGTATATGGACTTGGTTCTGCAAACAACGGAGGAGGAACGGATGGTGAAGAATTTACTTTCCCTGCTATTTCTGTTGCTGCTGGAACATTTATCTATGTAACCACTGACAGTGCACAATTCAATATCTTCTTTGGCTTTAATGCTGATTTTATTACTGGTTCAATGGGGATTAACGGTGATGATGCCGTAGAATTGTTTCAAGGAGGAGTAGTAATTGACGTATTTGGAGATATCAATACTGATGGATCCGGCCAACCATGGGACTTTCTTGATGGATGGGCATACCGAAATGATCTACAAGGTACCAACGGGGGTACATTTACATCTACTAACTGGACGTATAGTGGTATCAATACGTTCGATGGTCAAACATCAAATGCAACTTCACCAATCCCTTTTCCAGTAGGAACATATACTGCTTTAAGTGCTGGGATTTCCGTAATGTTAACTGTTACTGATGGACTGGGAGATACAGGTTCGTGTACAGCGCTTGTAACTGTTCTCGATACTATTGCTCCAATTGCAGATTTAGCTACCTTGGCTGATGAAGCAGCAGCATGTGAAGTACTGACATTGACGGTGCCAACGGCTGCCGATAACTGTTCTGGACCAATCACAGGAACGACATCAACAACTTTTCCGATTTCTGCTTCAACAGTCGTTACTTGGATGTATGATGATGGAAATGGAAACATAACTACACAAGATCAGAATGTAATTATCTCTGATAATATAGCTCCAGTAGCAGATGCTACTACACTTGCAGATTTGGTAGATGATTGTGAAGTTTCTCCAATAGCGCCAACAGCAACGGATAATTGTCTCGGTACAATAACTGGAACATCAACAATAACTTTCCCTGTTACAGCATCTACTACAATTACGTGGACGTATGATGACGGAAATGGAAATATCACTACACAAGACCAAATTGTGACAATCAATGGATTGGATGTTACGACTACCTTAGTTTCGACAACAATCACTTCAAACGCTATAGGAGGACCGTTGACTTATCAATGGATCGACTGTTCAAACAACTCGGCAGTTGCAGGTGAAATAAATCAAAGCTTTACTGCGACTTTAACTGGAGATTACGCTGTTATCATTGATAATGGAACATGTTCAGATACATCTGCTTGTGTGAATGTCCTAGTTACAACGTGTCCTGGTCCAACTGCTGTTTGTCAGGATATCATTGTTTACTTAGATGGAACTGGAAATGCAACAATTGGAGATACAGACATCGATGGAGGTTCAACAGATGATTGTGTAACTGGAGGAATAACAATGTCTGCTTCTCAAACGGCTTTTTCTTGTACTGATCTATCCTCAGGAAGTGGTATGATTATCACTGGAACATATGATGGTCCTCTTCCTGGTGGACTTCCAAAAGGAGTTGAATTATACGTTGGATCAGCGATTGCTGATTTATCTAATTACGGTATTGGTTCTGCAAACAACGGTGGAGGTACAGACGGTGAAGAGTTCACATTCCCCGCGATTGCTGTGCCCGCTGGAACGTTTATATACATGACGACAGATAGTGCTGCATTCAATGCATTCTTTGGATTTGATGCTGACTTCATTGATGGTTCAATGTCAATAAATGGTGATGATGCTGTAGAGCTTTTCCAAGGAGGTGTAGTAATTGATGTCTTTGGAGATATTAACACAGATGGAAACGGAGAGCCTTGGGAGTATCTTGATGGTTGGGCATACAGAAATGATTTAGAAGCTGCGAATGCTGGAGTATTTGATTATACTAACTGGATGTACAGTGGTATTAATGTTTTCGATGGTCAAACAACGAATGCAACTTCACCATCACCATTTCCAGTTGGGACATATTTGGCTGCAGGTTCAGGGACTCCTGTAACCTTAACTGTTACGGATGGTTTGATGAATACTGATCAATGTACAGCGCTTGTTACTGTACTAGATACCTTAGTTCCAATTGCTGATCTTGCAACTTTAGCTGATGTATCTGGTGACTGTGAAGTAACGACAATCACAGCTCCTACTGCAAGTGATAACTGTGCGGGACTATTAACTGGAACTACAACGACAACTTTCCCGATCACTGCTTCTGGAACAACTGTTGTTACCTGGACGTTTGTAGATGCATCTGGAAATGTTTTAACACAAGATCAAAACGTTATTATTTCTGATGTTACTGCACCTGCTGCGGATCTTGCGACTTTAACAGATCTTTCTGATGATTGTGAAGTAGCAATGCCAACAGCTCCAACAGCAACTGATAACTGTGCTGGTGCAATTACAGGAACAACTACAACAACATTCCCTATTACTTCTTCAACGACAATTACTTGGACGTATGATGATGGAAATGGAAACACAATTACACAAGATCAAATTGTTACAATTAACGGTTTGGATGTCACAACGACATTGGTTGAGCCAACGATCACAGCAAATGCTACGGGTGTAACTTACCAATGGATCGATTGTTCTGATAACTCTGCAATTGCAGGTGAAACGGCTCAAGATTTTGAAGCTATGGTTACTGGAGATTACGCTGTGATTATCACTGACGGTAACTGTTCAGATACTTCAGCTTGTGTGAATGTTGAAGTAGGTGGAATTGAAAACTTAGTTGACCTTGGAATGACAGTTTCTCCAAATCCATCAGCAGGAATTTTCAATGTATCATTTGATAACACTGTTTCTGGAATTGTTACAATTGTTGATGCTAACGGAAGATTGATTCAATCTCAAGAGTTGAATAATAATTCACTTCTAGTTGATTTAACAGCTTACCAAAGTGGATTGTATTTCATGCAAGTTGCAACTGAGAATGGTGTTTCTAGAGAGCGAATTGTGAAGTTCTAGAAAAACAAAACTATTGATGAACCCCTTTTCGATCCCGATAATTATCTGGATGGGGAAGGGGTTCTTTTTTGTAAGTTAGCTTTTAAGTTAACGTCAAAAGGAAGAAATCAAATTCTCAAAATAGATCTAAATAATATGAGCGAAAATCGAAACGTTACCGTTGAATTAGGTCCATCAGGATTCAAATCGTCAATTTCAGTTGGCAGCCATGTATTAATTTCAGATGAACCAGAATCAGTTGGAGGAACAGATTTGGGGCCTTCACCCTATGAACTTTTGGCTTCTGGTTTAGGAGCATGTACAGTGATGACTGTTCGCATGTATGCTACGATCAAAAAATGGGATTTGAAAGAAGTGAAAGTTAATGTCTCTCACCGAAAAGAAGATTCTGAAGATGGAAAAACGAAGATTGATATTTTCTCGCGAGAAATTCAGTTCTTCGGTGATTTTGATGAAAAGCAACACGAGCGAATGCTAAACATCGCGAAGAAGTGTCCTGTGCATAAAACATTGAGCGCTTCAGCTAAGATTGAAACGACACATATTCATTAAGAAAGTATTGAACGCGATTCTTAAGAATCAATTTATCATGTGTTGATACCTACAATCTGAATCGGATAATCAAAAAGTCGGATATTCGGACCATCTATCACATCACATCACATCACATCCACAATCTCCAATTCAAAAACCAAAATGGAGTTCGGAGGAATTTTATCGACTGTGTAATCACCATATCCCAAATGAGGAGGAACGATCATGTATGCTTTTGAACCCTTCTTGAGTTGAAGCATGAGTTCTTTCCAAGCATTAATTTGAGCTGAAACGGCCATCTCAATAGGTTCGGTTTGCTCATCAACTTTCTCACCGCCCAAAAGAGTTCCACGGTATTTTACCAATACTTTGTCCGTGAATTGAATGAAATCTCCTTCACCTTCTTCAATGATTTTGTAATACAATCCACTCCCTGATTTTTCACAGTCGATTTTATTGCTCTTCATGTACTTTTCAATCTCTTGATCAAATTCAGAAAGTTCGCCCTCTGAATACGATCCACAAGAAAATAGTAAGGTCGATATGACCGCGAAGAGTAAGAAGTTCAATCGTTTCATAGTTCAATAGGTGTTAAGGTGTAGCCTTTGGCTTCGAGTAGACGAATCACGCCGTTTGGTCCACCAAGATGTCCAGCGCCAACAGCAATAAATGTTGATTTTTCAGTAATCATTTGTTCAATCAGTGGAATCCATCGTTTATTTCGATCGTCCAATAAGATGTCGTTCATTCCTTTCATGGAACCCGTGTCGTCAGCAATCAGCTGGTAAAGTCCATCAATATCTTGATCCGCAAAAAGTGTCATGATTTTCTCGATTTCCTCCAGGCCAGAATTACTTTCATTGCGGATAGTTGCCATCACCATTTCAACTTGCTGATCATCGCTTAGAGCATTAAACAAGCCCAACTGTTCAGCCACCGTTTCCAGTCCTTTAATTTCTAATTCCTTGTTCTCGGCAAGAGCTTCCAATTCTACTTCGTAGGATTTTTTATTTTCCATTCCCCGATTCGGATTGCTTTCATCTAGCTCAGTTAGCATTATAGAAACGACGAACGGACGCATTTTCCCTACCATCATGCGAAACCCCGTTTGTGAAATCGAAGTATGTTCTTCCACCCATACAAAAATTGAGTCTGTTTGTTCTTCCGTGAAAAAGTCGAAGAATGATCCTTCTTCTAACATCGATAACCTGAGGGCTTCCATTGGTTCAGGTAAGCCAGCGATTTCCATCGTCAGAACATCTGATTTCGAAACAATTTTCTGGAGCTTTTTGGGAAAGAAGAACTGCTCTTTGTCAATTAAATGAACCGTTCCAAATAAATAGGACTTCGTTTTGATTCCATTCCCTTCAATTTTCCATAAGAGCGCTCGATCTTCCATCGGATAATCGCGAATAGTTGTCTCTTGTGCAAAAAGAGTAGAACCCAAGAAAAGGAAAAGAAATAAATTTGAGAGGAAAAAAAGTTTAGACATAATTCGTTATTCATCTTGATGCTTTCGCATCGACTTATCCGTTTAGTGTGATACGCGCTAGAAATTGGTTGTCTTCTTCATAGAGTTTTTCAACTTTGAGATCCAACTTATTCGCTGATTCTTGCAATTTATCGAAATCGATATACAACCATTTAAACCAATCAGTAGACTGATTTTCGTAGTGCATCCTGAAGTTGAAGTTACCGTAATACTCCGTATTTAAGTCAATCCACATTCCACCATCATCATCCGTGTAAAGATACTTAATGTCGGTAGAGTCGAAAAGAAGCTGACCATCTTTGCGCAACATTTTCTTTGCTTGAAGCAAAGTACGTTCCAAGTTTTTCAAGGATCCTGCAATTCCGATCCCATTCATCATCATTAGGAGAGTGTCGTACTGTTCGGATACGGTGTAAAAATCTTGAACTTCTGCATTCAAGTCTTGAGATTGCATGAACTCAACTGCTCCTGGGCTCACATCAATTGATTTTACCTCTAGTCCTTTGTTTTTAAGATACGTTGAATGGACTCCTGATCCTGCACCAATGTCTAGAACACTTCCTGAACAATGCTCAAGTGCAATCTGTTCCATTTTTGGCATTTCTTCGTAAGTACGAAAGAGGTAGGAAGCAGTGATGAAGTCATCGTCGCAAATGTCTGATTCAACAGTAACTTGACGTTCAATTCTGTCTTTTCCGTAATCCAATATGATTCGACCCAGTGGATCTTTACCAGTGGCACTCATTAATAATCGTATTCGTCTTCGAAATCATTGAATCCAAACTCGTCTTCCTCTTCCTCGTCATCATCAGGATTGGTTGAGTCAGAATCGAATTTGAGCTCATCACTTGATTTTGATTCTTCAGATGGCGCATTTCCGACAGATAATACAACTGTTGGTCCATCTGGAGTTTCTTCTTGGTATCCAATTAATTCGATCAAGAAAATCCACATGCGCATAAAATCGTGCACCAAGATGAACTTTTGATCTTTTACTTCGATGAATTCTTCTACAGTTGTAGTACTCATTACATCCGGAATTCTCTGATCATCGTCTCCAAATGACATGTCAAAAAGAGCAATCTCGTGTCCTTTGTCCCATTGATTATTCGAAACATAGAACGATGCCATTTGTTCTTGAGAAAATTGATAAGCGTCAACAATCGCTCGGTAAAAAGATTCAAGATTATCAGAGTCCGAGATAAGAATATCACGAAAAATCTCTGTTTTATCTTGGGAATCAAGAAGTACCCTGAATTTTAGACCTGCCATTGACTGAAATTTATTGCAAAATTACTTTTTTCTTACGAGCTAACCTATCCCTTTGTTACAAACCTAAGTTTGATTCTGAATTTCACTCAGAATACATTTTTATCGATTAGATTAGAGTTTCATTTCTAGAGTAATAGCGGGCTATTACGATAAAATTCAACGAATAAGATGAATGATAATAATGGATAGTGATTTTACTTTTCACACCTGAACATTACTTCTCTCACTAAAGCGACTAAAAACAGATGACTAATCGATTATCGATTTGGCTCAAGCCTGTTAATTTATGAGCGATCTGAGTATAAATTAATGGACGAACTTAGGTTTTAAGACCGAGCTCATTTGCGATTTTCAACATATACTCAAAGGCTTCATCGTGATTGTTCTGAATTTCTCCTTCAAGAATTGCTTCTTTGATTCGTGATTTAATTGTTCCGACTTCCGCACAAGGCGCGATATCAAATGTTTTCATAATCTCATCACCATCAACTGGTGGTTGGAAATTACGAATTCGATCTTTTTCCTCAACGTCACGTAGCTTCTGAAGAACGGTATCGAAATTCTTCTTGAACTTCTTAACCTTCAATTCATTTTTCGAAGTGATGTCTGCGTTACACAAAGTCATTAAATCATCTACGTCATCATTCGCTTCAGATAGCAATCGTCGCACGGCAGAATCAGTAACATGACCTTTCACCAAGGAAATAGGGCGGAGGTGCAATCGAACCAATTTTTGAACGTACTTCATTTTTGCATCCAAAGGCAACTTCATGCGCTTGAAGATTTTTGGAACCATTCGTGATCCCATGTCTTCGTGCCCGTGGAAAGTCCAACCTGCAGTTTGATGAAAACGTTTTGTAGGTGGTTTAGCGATGTCGTGCATGATCGCTGCCCAACGCAACCAAAGGTTGTCTGTGTTTTCTGAAATATTATCCAGGACTTCTAAGGTGTGATAGAAGTTATCCTTATGTGTTTTTCCATTTCGTTTATCTACGCCATACAATGCAACCATCTCTGGGAAAAATTCATGCAGTAGTTTAGTAGAAAACAAGAGCTTGAACCCCCGAGATGGAGTTGTACTCATGATGATCTTGTTCAATTCATCCATGATTCGCTCTTGGGAAATGATTTCCAAGCGATTTGCGTTTCGTGCGATTGATTCCAAACAAGGATGATCAATCTTAAAATCCAATTGTGTTGCAAAGCGAATTGCACGCATCATGCGAAGTGGATCGTCACTGAATGTCGTGTCTGGTTCAAGTGGTGTTTTGATCAAACAATTTTCAAGATCAACCAAACCATCAAATGGATCAATTATATCTCCGAAATTGTCAGCATGTAAACTCAAAGCTAGAGCGTTGATCGTGAAATCACGTCTGTTTTGATCATCAGCCAAGGTTCCATCTTCTACAATTGGCTTTCGGGAATCTCGGTTGTATGATTCTTTTCTCGCTCCAACAAATTCGACTTCTAAATCTTTGTAAACGAACTGAGCGGTTCCAAAGTTCTTGAAATAAGACACTTTCTTGACCCGCAGTTTCTCTGCACACGCTTTCGCAAGTTCCATTCCATTTCCGACAACAACAATATCGATGTCTTTGGATGGACGTTCCAAAATTAAGTCACGGACAAATCCTCCGATGACATAAGCTTCGAGCTGGTTTTCTGTTACGACTTGCGAGGCAACTTTGAAAACAGGGTGAGTGAGATATTCTCTATAATTTTTGCGCATTGCGGTTGCAAAGATAAAGGAATCATCAGAATCAGGCATAAAATCAGAGGTCGATACCTCATTTTTGTAATTATTTTTGTAAAATCGTTTAAAATTCAATCAATTACTACAAAATGGGTATCGTTGCCAACCTGTGTTATTCAATTGCTAACCGTTACATTGACGGTAAGTTTCGTCGAGCAAAGATGAAACGAAAGTTTCAAGACTCTGAGCAGTATCACATTGAATATTGGGACAACGAAGCGAAGGGGAAGCCTGTTTTTTTGATCCTACATGGACTTGGGGCTAAAACGAAGTACCAGTGGTATGACCAATTGAAAGTTCTAAAGAATGATTTTCGGATCATTGTCCCAAATATGCTCCACTTTGGAGATACGCGTCCAACAAAATCAGTACACGGTATTCAAGATCAGGTGAAGATGGTTCAATTTTTCCTAAAAGAATTGGGTGTTTCTCAGTATCACTTAATGGGTGCTTCCTATGGCGGGTTGATTTCTGGAGAACTTGCTAATCAATACCCTAATCAGGTAGAAATGCTCATTTTGGTCGATGCTGCTATCAAATATGTATATGAAAGTGACACTGAACGGATTCTAGAACTTTACGACGTGCCAAGTGTTCCCGAATTTTTCGTTCCTGATTCACATCATGGTTTGAGAAAATTGGTGGCTGCTTCGGTAGGTAAGAAAGGAATTGTTCCACCTGCATTTACAATGCCACGTTTCCACGAAGAATTGTATGCAAAGAATATCAAAGACAAACGCTTGATTGTACATCGCTTGATACAAACCCGTGAAGAGTACGCTACTCGCGAATATAATTTCAAGATGCCTGTCCATTTAATTTGGGGTGAATTGGATGAGTTGATACCTAAAGACCGAGGACAATTATTCCTGGAACATCTAAAAGGAAAAGCTACGCTTGACATTATCAAAGATGGAGGACACATGCCGAATATGAACAAAATGAAGGCGTTTAATAGATTATTGGAGAAGTATATAAAGTTGCAGAACGGAGTTAATTAAAGATGATTCTTTCACTTTTTCGTTCGTTCGTTTCCTTAGAATTTGTGAGAATAATATAGAATCCTGTGATCATATTTGGTTCTCTATTTATTTGGTAAATCTCAGTTTCATTCGATATCATGATGGATTTAGTGTAAATCATCTGTCCTAAATCATTGTAGATTTCAATAGAATATTCCCCATGCTCGTAATCGCTCAGTTGAATGTTCAGAAGATCCGTAACAGGGTTCGGATAAATCAGAAGGAGTGGATTCGTATTATTACCATCCAAGGTAACTGGAACAACGTGACTAAAGTTAAAATCACCATTAAAATCTACTTGTTTAATGCGATAGTAGTTATCTCCAATTTTCGGATCTGTGTCTTCATGATAATATTCAATAGGCTCGGTGCTTGTTCCTGCTGCACCAACTTCGGCAATCTCTTCCCAATCGAACAAGTTTGTTGATCGTTCAACTACGAAATAGTCACTATTGTATTCAGTGGCAGTTTCCCAAAATAGATCAACATTTCTTTCGGTATTGAGTGTCGCTGTAAATACAGTTAGTTCTACAGGAAGGACGACAACTAGAAAATCGGTTTGGACGAAACAATTTATGTCAAATCCATCATTGATTCCTCCATTAAAAAGTGAGGAACCAACAGGAACAATTTGTAAATGACAATTTACGTCGAATCCATCATTGATGCCTCCATTATAGGGTGAGTAACCGACAGGAATCATTTGTAAGTAACAATTTACGTCAAATCCATCATTGACTCCTCCTGAATAAATTTGACCTGAGCCAGTAGGTGCTTGTTGTAGGTAACAATATACACTTGCACCATCGGAGACACCTCCATTAAATAAGGAAAAGGTTGGTGTAAGATTTTGAGTAAAACAATACACGTCGAACCCATCATTGATTCCACCACTATATATGCCCGCAGATAACTGTGAAGGTTGTAAAAAACAGTTAAATGCATCACCACTTTCAGCTCCACCGAAGTATAGAAAGTCTGCCGAATTTACTGAGTTTTGAGTATAGCAGTTTAGGGCTGTTCCACTATTGCTTCCACCAAAAAAGAACGAACCCGAGTTTTGAAGTTGCTCACTATAACAGCTAACATCCATTCCATCTTCATTTCCCCCTCCATAAATCCCAAGAACGTTTACGTTATTTTGGAGAAAGCAATTGAAGGTCACTCCATCTTCATTCCCTCCAGTATAAACACCAAAAACGAATACTTCACTTTCTAAAAAACAACTCGTAGCAGTTCCATCCCCATTTCCTCCCGAAAATATAAGTGATTGACTCCATCCAATAGTGCAGATAGAACAATAGAGAATAAATATTGAGATAGAATACTTCATTTGCTCACTTTATGGAGCTGTTCTTACGCATCTCCCACCATATACTGTACTTCTTGATATAACTTCAGTATTAGCATAAGTTCTGTTTGAGACCTGAAGATATAGGGGCGAACTATTCCACGCACCTCCTCTTACCCCAGATGCATCTGCTGTTGTAATTTCTGTTCCTGAGTTTCCAGGCCACAACAGTTGATTTGCATTTCCTGTGAGCGCCAATTCTCCATCTCCATGATTGCCATCATAAGCCAAACCATTTGCATCTCCCAGAGTGACAACCATTTCATTAACGTTACCAGAAAGTTCCATAATCCCATAATAACTCCCTCCAGTTTCTTCTCGTGTATTATTTGCACTGCTTGAAGCGAAAATTCCGCACCTAACTGGACCTGACGGATCAGTTGTACTGTAATTTGCATTTCCAGTAGAGGTTCCCATGTTTGTAATAGCTTCAGATCCTGTTCCGTCCATAGAAAGGGTGTAAAGTGCAGCATAAATAGATGTTGATCCCCATGCAAATTCATTGAGAACAGATGTGATTTGCCCACGACATGATTTTTCGTATTCCAATTCTGTCATGGGGCGTAACCCTGTCCAATCTGCATAAGCTGATAAGTCCATCCAATTAAGTCGTCCGCAGGCTCTGTTAGGTGTTAATGTGGTCCAGTTGTTTCCTGTTCCAGTCATGTTGTGCCTGCTTGTCGTTAATGCTGTCATTCTGAGAGTACCCTGCCCAATGGTCAGCTTGTTTAAAAAATCGACGTATTGTCCTTGGCTAATTTCATATTTCATAGTGTAAAAGGAGTTATACCCTGTAGGGAAATTCGGGTTGTCTCCGGGATCTGTGACGTCTCCATCATTGTTGATGTCTAACCCTCCATCACCATCAATTCCAATCCCAGGACTTGTCAAGGGAACAGCATCTGTATTCGTTGTTTGTACATCATTAATAATCGAAGTGCTAATCGTAACATAGTTATTCGTTGTTCCAATTTCAAATGCATTGGTAGAATGTGTGGTTCCATTCCCATCTCCTAAAGTGAAATCACCTTGAGGTACATAGACCATTTCTACAGCGTAAACACAAATTTCAACACTGTCATTGTCGGCTAGTCCGTCAATACCATAGTCCCAGAGCATCTGAAGGTTGTTGAAGTCATTGTTTCCGAATCCGTCAGTATCTCGATATAAGAAAATCCCTTTTCCATCCGATACTGCTGATACTTGGCTTCCAGCAGGAGCGACATGGTTCCCATCGACGGAACTTAATGTAGCATGTTCCCAAAGCGTTCCACTGGTTAGTCTATACTTTGCAAAAAGCCAGACTGCGTCCCAGTTATTAGGAGAGGCAGAGGTTCGCCAACTGTTTTCCCAACTAACATCTAATTCAATAAATTTAGTGTCAGAAGCATTGTTTTGCCCTGTAATACTAATGTTTTCTACTTCTACATTGTTTGCGAAAACAGAAGAGAAGAGGGACATGGAAATTGCAATTGCGATTGAAATATATTTGTATGTCGTCATAGGCTCTATTATCGATTTATTCATAATTATAAGATTTTATTGCGCAAACGCCAAACGTTTTTTGACCTTTTCGGTGAGTATTTCCAAATTGCGGACAAATGGCATGAATTATTGGCAACTAAATGGAAACCTATGCTTTAGTATTAAGTGGTGAGATCTGCCCAATATGAATGACTCGAAGGAGTTTAACTGTTTGGTGTGGGTATTTATACCTGTAGTTTTATGTTGATTCGAGTATAAAAGCCTATATGATAGTCGGTTGTGTGTCCTTAGCTTTGCTGAATAATCTAAAATAATCATTATGAATAATTACACAGTTATTAGTGAAGGCGGATCGGGAGGAAACGGTTTCGAAATGCAATCAATTAAATCGATCGGCTTGCGATCAGGAAAGTATGTTGATCAAATTACAATCAATGGAGTTTCTCATGGAGAAAACGGTGGTGCTGATAGAGGTACTTTAACACTGGAGGATGGTGAGTACGTAACAAGTATTGTTGTCCGTTCCGGGAGTCTCATTGATTATGTAGAATTCAATACGAATTTTAATAACCAGATCAAAGGTGGTGGAGAAGGTGGAAATAAACACACTGTTTCTGGAAATCTTGTCGCAATTGATGGGAGGTCAGGGAAGTATGTTGATCAATTAAATTTCCTAATAGATTAAAATAGTGCTAACTGAACTGATCGGCCTCAATATTGAGGCCGATCTTTATTATTTCCGAATAACCGTAACCTGTCCACCTAACCCAATCTTAATAATCTGAGATGCTTTCATCCGTTTTTCTTTCAATCGATCTTTCACAATTACGTCGACACCTTCAGTAATTTTCGAGTCAATATCTCTAAATTCTACTGGAGAATCTTCACCTGTTAAATTTGCGGATGTACTCACAAGTGGTTTTCGCATTCCACGAATCAACTTCAAACAAATTGGATCATCCGTAATTCGAATTCCTATAGAACCATCATTTGCTAGAACAGATGGAGCTAATCCTTTTGCGTTTGGGTAGATAATCGTTAAGGGTTTAGTAGCCAAATCCGCTAGGTCGTAACATACTTCTGGAAATTCAAGGATGTATTTTTGAATCATTGGAAATCCATCAGCCAGAAGGACAAAACTCTTATCGTCCGATCGTCCTTTTAGATTTGCAATTCTTTCACAAGCTTTTTCATCAGTGGCATCGCAGCCAATTCCCCAAATCGTATCAGTCGGATATAAAATAATTCCTCCGCTGCGTAATTTTTCAATGTGTGTCGTTAAATCTATCATTCTTCTAGTAAATCAGGTCTGCGTAATTTCGTTCGTTCAATTGATTGCTCGTAGCGCCAATCTTCAATCTTCTTCAAGTCGCCAGAAAGTAAAATTTCAGGCACTTTCATACCCTTAAAATCTGCTGGTCTAGAATATACTGGCGGTGCTAGTAAGTCGTCTTGAAAACTATCCGTGAGGGCAGAGGTTTCATCATTCAGTACTCCAGGAATCAAACGAACTACACTATCAACAACAACAGCTGCTCCTAATTCTCCGCCTGACATGACATACGATCCAATGGAAATCTCTTTGGTGATATAATTCTGACGAATTCGCTCATCAACACCTTTGTAGTGTCCACATAAAATCATGATGTTTCCCTTTAAACTGAGCTCATTACACGTTGATTGTTTGAGTAGTTCTCCGTCAGGCGTCATGTAAATGATTTCGTCGTAGTCGCGTTCTGCTTTCAATTCGTCAATGAGAATTGAAATTGGCTCAATCATCATCACCATTCCTGCACCACCACCATATTGGTAGTCGTCCACATTCTTTTGTTTTGAAGTCGAGTAGTCACGAATGTTGTGCACGTGCAAGTCCAGATGTCCTTTTTCCTGCGCTCGTTTCATGATTGAATCCGAAAATGGTCCCAGAAGCAAGTCGGGTAAGATGGTCAAAATATCAATTCTCATAGGTCAAAATTAACTAATTTAGACCGCATTCTTTGTTCGAACTTCGTTACGAGTGTTCAAAGATCAATAAAAGCAAAACTTTTGCGAGTAAAGCATATCTACAGATATGATGAACGAGAAAAAGTGAGTATATCGGTTGATGTTGAAGATCTTTAAAGACAGAGTAGATTTTCGTAGGAAGAATGCGGTTAAACATTTACAAAGTGGAGAATATGAGATTACGTAGCCTTTTTGGAATCGTTTGTTTAAGTCTGAGTTTTTTATCGAATGCCCAATTGGATGGAAACACTACTCCGACCTACCATGAATTGATCGGAATGTATCGCACATTAGCGGCTGATCATGCTGAAATTGAGTTGTATTCAATGGGTGAATCTGACTATGGATTGCCGATTTACGTGTGTATTCTTAATGGAGCTCAAGATTCAATTCGAACATTTGAAAAAGCTCGAGAATCAACTACCTTAATGATCAACAATGGAATTCATCCAGGCGAACCAGATGGAATCAATGCGTGTTTGATTTGGATTCAAAATTGGATCAACGAAGGAAAGAAAACAAGAAACATGCCTGTGATCGGAATTATTCCGGCATATAACGTTGGAGGAATGATGAATCGAAGTTCTTCAAGTCGAGCGAATCAAGAGGGACCAAATGAATATGGCTTTCGAGGAAATGCTCAAAATTTGGACTTGAACCGCGATTTCATCAAAATGGATTCTAAAAACATGTTTGCCTTCGCGAAGATTTTTCATGGACTCGATCCCGATGTTTTCATTGATACGCATGTTTCGAACGGCGCAGATTATCAATACGTGCTGACTTACATTGCGTCGGTTAAAGAACGAATGGCTCCTTCAGTTGCTAAGATTACACATGAGCAGTTTATTCCTGCGCTGACCAAAAGCTTGTCTAAGAATAAAACAGATTTGATTTCCTATGTCAATCTTGAAGGAGATGTTCCAGAGAAAGGAATGAGCATTTTCAATGATTTACCACGCTACTCAATGGGATATGCATCTTTGTTCAATACGATCAGTTTTACGATTGAAACACACATGTTGAAACCATTTAAAGAAAGAACTGAGGCAACACGGTTCTTTTTGGAATTAACAATTGATTGGATGGGAGATAATTCTTACCAGATTGAACAAGCCAGAGAAGAGGCGTTTCGCTACGATCGATCGCTATTCACTTTTCCATACAATTTCCAGTTAACAGATCAGAAAGATTCGATTTTATTTAAAGGGTATGAACACAGTTATCCTATCAGTAGGGTAACTGGACTGAAACGATTGAAATATCACCGCGATCAACCTTTTGAAAAGTTTATCCCGTATTATCAGACTTACGCTCCGAACAGTACAATTGACATTCCTCATTACTACGTAATTGGAGGTCAGTGCACCAATGTTATTGATAGATTGAAGGCGAATGATGTCGAAGTTGAGCCGTATTTAGGGAAGAAATATACTGTTTTTGAACAGTATAAAATGCAGGAATTCGAAAGTTCAAAACGTCCTTATGAAGGACATTTTATTCATTCGGAAATGTCAACGGAGTTGGTTAAGCCATATCGTCTAATGTTAAAAGAGGGTGATGTTCTGGTTTCTACAAACCAACGAAATCGACGTTTTATTCTCTCTGTTCTAGAACCAGAAATGCCGGATAGTTATTTCGCTTGGAATTTTTTTGATTCTTATGTGCAGCAAAAGGAATATTTCTCGAGTTATGTTTTTGAGGATAAGGCCGCTGAATTGCTTACTGATGATCCAGAACTGAAGATATTGTTTGATGAAAAGAAGGCTTCAAATAAGGAGTTTAGAGAAAATGCAAATGCACAACTTTATTTCATTTACCAGCATTCCGAGTTTTACGAACCAACGCACAATCTACTTCCAATATTTAGGATTGTAATGTAATACCAAATTTGATTAGAATTATTTAAAAGTAAGGGCTACATAAATGCAAGCCCTTACTTTTTCTTTCCTTTATTGTTTAATTACTTTATGGCTTGACGTATTACCGTTTATGGAATGAATTATCACGAAATATATTCCAGGTGATAAATCTGTTCTAAGACTAATTTGGTCAATCGGCTCGGTCAATTTTTGTGTACGTACAACCTCTCCTGAAAGTGAATGAATACTAATAGAATTAATTCCTTCACTCTCAATATTCAACGTTTCTGAAAAAGGATTTGGAGCAATAATAACTTGGTCTCCTATTTCTAAATTACTACCTAAATTTTTAGGTCTCCCGATTATAGCAGTTGTTGAGCCAGATGCGCATGTAGAAAACGGTGATGAGTTTGTTCCTCCAATTGAGCCTCCTCCAGCCCCAATAAATGTTGCTTTGACTTTGAATTCGTAGGTAGTTTGCTGACTTAAACCGCTAACCGTGTAGTTGGTTGTAGCTGAAGAAGCTGAGCCAATAACCCCTCCAGAACAATATTCGAGGAGATATCCTGTGCATCCTGTTATTGGTGTCCATGAAAGACTAATGGTACTGGATGTTGATCCAGTTACGCTGAGAACCGGTGTTTCCAATCCTGTCATTCCATCTTCACAATTGCTCCATTCTGATTGATTCCAAGGATGTTGTGGTTTAATTTTGAATTCATAGACAGTTCCAGGATTCAAACCTCCAATAATGTATGACGTCGAGCTCGTATTAGCAACGAAGCCATTGGCGCAATCTTCTATTAAGTAACTAGTTGCACTTGCAACAGGATTCCATTCTAATTCAATTTGTGTGGTTGATACTGTAGATGTCCAAATTGCTGTTGGAGCATTTAGCCAAGTATAGTCAGAAGCACAAGTGGAAAAATCGGAAGTTGCATTTCCATTAATGGATGTAGAAGGGGGAAGTAAGGGGGAAACATATGATGCTATTACTTTATAGCTGTAACTGCTATTCGGAAGCAAGCCTGAAACTGAATAAGATGTGGAAGTCGTATTAGCAATAAATGTTCCTCCGCAGCTGTATAGGTTATATGATGTAGCAGACGTTACTTGAGACCAAGATACATTTACTGTCGAAGAAGAGGTACCTGTCACATTAAGTCCAGTAGGCGTTTGTAGTTTTGTAAATGTATTTACACAGGTCGATAATTTTGATTCGGTATTATTATTTTTCCCTTGAACTTTATACTGGTAAAGTACACCTTCGCTCAAACCTCCAATAATCATAGAAGGATCTCCTAGTCCTGTCGAGGAAATAAATGTTCCTGTGCAATCATAAACATCATAATAATCAGCTCCTTGAACATTATCCCATGATAATTCTGCTTCTGAAGTTGATATTGGTGTACTGATTAAATTTTGTGGCGTAGGTAACAAAGTAAACGTACTTGCAGGACTTGTAAAACTAGATGCTGTGAGTGGTGTAGTCTGACGAATTTTATAGGAATAGTTCGAATTGGGATTTAGCCCGTTTACGAGATGAAAATTGCCCGTGGTATTTACAATAAATGTACCAGCAGTTGAGAATACTTCAATAAGTCCAGAAGGACCAGTATTGGAAGTCCATTCTAGTAAAATAGAATTGTCTGAAATAGCAGTAGCTACCAGTCCTGTTGGAGTTTCTGGTAGTGTTATAGTGGATTGACAGTTCGATTTCAGTGAATGATTGCTCGTGCTAATAGCCTTTATTTGGTAATAATATTGGGTTGCTTGATTTAAACCTGTATGAATAAATGAAGTCGAAGTTGTTGAAGAAATGTAATTATTTGAACAATCGTAGATCTCATATTCGCTAGCTGAAGTTATTGAGGCCCAGTCAATTTGAATCTCGGTTTCAGAAAGTGCCAAACAGTTTATTATCGGTGTGTTTAGTAAAGTTGTTGCGCTAGCGCAAGTGGTTTGTGCTGATTCTCCAGAATTGTTTAAGGCACTAACTTTGTATTCATAAAAAGTGTTTGGATTCAAGTTGTTTATTGCAATTGAAGAGTTCGTTGAATTATACAAGTAAGACGAAGTAGTACAATCATAGATTTTATAAGCAGTAGCTCCCGAAATTGATGACCATGAAAGTCCAATTTGGTTAGGGCCAGTTCCTGATGCAACAAGACCTGTTGGGGTCGATGGCACTGTTGTCACATTTATATTCGCGGGGTCCGAATTACAAGGTATACCAGTTCGAATCACTTGAATATTGTGATTCGCCCCAGGGGTTAATCCAGTTAATGAATAATTAGTAGAGTTAACGCTTCCTACAGAAACACTATTTACAAGAATATTATATGGAACACTTGAACTACCGCTCCAAGTTAAATTTGCAGATGTCGTGGTGATTCCTGAAACATTTAAATTCAGAGGTACTGGTAAACAGGTCGCGATAGGAATGCTCGAACTGAAAGGTCCGACTCCGCAATCATTTTTTCCACGTACCTTAAAGGTATACGAAGTATTTGAGTTTAAGGTAGCGGTGTAGTTGTTGGTTGCAGATGATCCAATAAAGGAACCATTTCTGAAAATATCGTATGAGGTAGCATCTGGAATCTGGGTCCATGTCAAATTCGCACCAGAGCTTGTAATTCCAGAAATGTTTAAACTTGCAGGGGCAACTGCAACAGCGCCACAGTCATATGTGATAGTTGCTGATATACTTTCAATGTTTAAGGTACCTACCGCTCCGATTAGTCCAATTGTGAAATTGGTTGCGTTCGTTTCAAAGTTAGCGATTGTAGTAGAGGGAAATCCAGATGTCGATTGATCATAAATAAGCAACGTTTCTGTGATATTGGTAATGCTATTTGTTCCTATTCCGCTATTAAAAACAATGTTTCCCCATTGAATCGCATTGAATAAATCTTCTTGTTCAGAAGAATTTAATGTGCTGTTCCATGGAACGCTATTATTCATGCCAATAGAAGGCACGACAACATTTGCAATGGATGCACCTGCCCCAGAATTTAAGTCGCTGTAGGTTATCGTAAGCAGTAATTGAGTGATGTCTGCATTCTCGAAAGCTGGATGATTAAAATAGAAACGAATATTTTGATAATTCCCATTTCCAGATGCATAATTATAAATTGTCTTACTGGCGTTTGAGTTGCCACTAAAGTAAGTGAGACTACCGCCAGATGCATTAGTTTGTTTCTTTACCCATTGTTCATTTTGAGGCGAAAGTGTGACGGTTTCGAGTTGTGAAAATCCAATCATTGAGAAGGCAATAACAGCTACCCAACTCGTGTAAAGGTGTAATTTAGTCATGGTATTATAGTGAATTATAGTTAACCTATTATCAACGAAAGTTAATTGTTACATCAATTGAGAAGTGACCAATTAGATTTTTCAGATGATGATCTAGGAATGTGTTAAGTTGAGACAAAAGTACCATAATATTCAGAATTCACGATTATGTTTGTTTGAAATAAACGGTAAATATTAGACTATTTTTACTCCTTATATCCAGTTTTCTTTAGATGTATTAAAGAATACTCTTCCAATATTTAGGATTGTAATGTAGAGTAGAAATTGGTTCCGTTCGCATAGATTGTTGCTTGCTAAATCGTTATATTTGCCGCAAACAATTATTTATGAGAGCCAAATTACTCATCCTTTTCATGGTTGCTTCTACTTCCATGACATTTGCACAAGACACAACGTGGGTTCAAACCTTCACGTTTGACTCGATTTCAGCACGCCGCGGAGATTTCACCTTCCCAGCGGAGTTGAATAATAAACGATTCGAAAAAGTCTTGATGTATTACAGATTGAAATGTAGTCCATTAACTCCTTGGGATCAATACGATTGTGGCGAATGGGATTATTTAGCGTACACGCGAATTTTTGATCATACTGGTGACATGGATTCTGTTCAAGTTGATAGTGTTCAGTTTTTGAACAATTATCAATCTTCCTCTTTGTATAATTACGATGCATTCACTGGAAATAGAATTGATACATATGTTCGGAATGAGCAAATGAGAACAGGAGCAACAGCAGGAACATCTCAAATCTTAACATCTGCTGCTTCATCGAACTTACCATTTGATTTGTCAAATAATGGTGGGCGAGTTCAAATACTCATGACCGCAGCTGAATTAATAAGTGCAGGAATTATACCTGGAGATCTTCAATCATTGAGTTTATTCGTCCCAACAGGAGGAGTTACGATGAATGGTGATTTGAACTACCCTTCGATCTCGCTTAAAGAAACAACAGATACAGATATTACATCTTTTCATTCAACAGGTTTTACGGAAGTATACAACCTTACTCACGGAAGTTTGGGAACAGCTCCGGCTTTTGCTGATGGGGAAAATGAATTATTGTTTTACCAACCTTTCGCTTGGAACGGTACTGACAACATTGTGATCGAATTCCAATTTGAACGATCAGTTCCAGCGGTGAATTCACTCACGTTTGAGAATGAATCGACAACAGGAAATTTAGGTGTAAACTATTCAGGGAAAAACGGAGTGTTAAACTTCACCGGATCTGAACATGCACTTTTCGAATTATCTGATGTTGAAATTGGAAGTGATATTACAATTGCTTTTTGGGCAAAAGGAACAGGGAACAGTGGGGTTAATACTTCGGTTTTAGAAGGATACGATTCTTTGAATAATAGAGTGATAAACCTTCATTTTCCTTGGAGTAATAATAGAATGTACTGGGATATCGGTGAAGGAAATGGTTACGACCGTATCGATAAAGCAGCAACAGCAGGTGAAATTGATAACGAATGGCACCATTGGGCATTTGTGAAGAATCAAGGAACTGGTGAATTGAAAATGTTTAAGGATGGTGCTTTGTGGCACAGTGGAACAGGCTTTACACGTGAAGTTGGAAATCTTCACCGTTTAGTGATTGGCTCAAATAGAAATTTAGCGAATAACTGGAAAGGAAAAATTGATGAATTCCAATTGTTTAGCGCACCAGTAGATGATGCAACAATCGCTGCTTGGTACAACCAACGAACAACAGCTGCTCACCCAAATTGGGCAGACCTTCAAGTTTATTACAATTTTGACGAAAACGAATGGGCAACAGACCTTTCAGTAAATGATTATTTATTGATGCCTTCAACAACTGGATTGTTTGACTTTTCTGAATATCCTCAAGTAGGAATTGAAACTGGAATCGATCGTCCTCAAGTGGCATTTGGTCAGGGGACAATTGCAGGAACTGCTACACCAGTCGAAGCAGCTTGGTTGGAGATTAAAGAACCTGAAGTTGTATTTGAATTTGCTCAAGTAAATCATCATTTTGAAATCGTGAATGCATTTTTGGCTACGCCGGATGCTTCAGAAGATGTATACGATGCAACAAACACTGTTGTTGCATCAGTTCCATTTACAGGAGTTGAAACATATTCGAATACTGGGATAACATATTACCAAGCACCGTTTGAAATC
>NVXP01000038.1 GCA_002733985.1 Fluviicola sp.
TTTTCCTGAAATGGGTTAAATGTCATTTTCTCTACATGAGTTGCCATAATCGTTTCAATTTTCAATAGGACTCAAAAGTATAAAAGTTCTTTCGCATAATTGACTGGAATGTTTCCCTAAAGACATAATCAAGCAATCTGATGAAGAGAACGGGATTATGGAGCAGCGATTGACTGTTTTAGGAAGGTGTAATTTCGAAGGAATTTTCTAGAGAAAGGATAAAACCCCATCCCAATCTCCGCTATTATTGACGGATAAAACGACTATTATGAAAAAAGTAACCACCATTGTCGCTGTTATGTCAATCGCCTTTGTCGGATTGAGTCAGAACAATGAAATCTCTATTGAGAGCTACCAATCTTTTCGATTTGGAAATACAAACGAATATGAAATTTCTAATACGGATTATGCGGACTTAGTCAATGGAGTCTACAATGCTGGATTGAGCTATTCCTTTGGATTGAATTATGTTCGAAAATTTAAAAATGATTGGTTCCTGCGCGCACGTCCTGGAATTTCCTTGAACTCAAGAAATGAAGATATTAATACCGTGTATTATAACCAGTTTGCCAATGATATGTATGAGTCGAATATCGAGTTGCGATCGAAAAACACGTCTGTTAATTTATTTGTCGGTGCAGGGAAAGAGATTAAATTAACCGATCGATTTAGCCTTGATGTTGGATTGGATATTGGCTTCTTAGCAGACATAAGCAATAGTTATAGCTACAAGGTGGAATCAGAGTATCAATTCGTTCAAGACTACTATTATGAGATACGAACATTCCAACATTCAAGAGAGTTTGCTAAAAACCGACGAATCGGAGTAATGCCTATTATCTCACCCAAGTTTTGTATAAGTGATCATTTTTCGGTGTCCATGGAGCTACAATATTTAGCAATGTTCTCCTTTTCAAAAGGAAACGAAACGTATACTATAAAAGATGATTCTCAAGAATTTTCTCCCAATGTATATTCTGGGAACTCAATAACAACTAAAGGTACTATTGATGCGAATTCTTCTCTGTTTTCAGCATCCAAAATATCACCGCTAGTGCGTATCACCTACCGATTTTAAATAAAAATGGCTTTAAACTTCAGCTTAGGCACTGTTTTTGCAATTAGAGATGATTATATTTGAAAAAAAACAAAGGTATGAAGTACGTATTATTTCTCTTCGCAGGTTTATTGCTCGCTAGCTGTGCAACACCAGTTCCGTTAACAGACAAGCTTCGAGATGAATTTGGTTTGGATGATGAAACGTCAATGGCCAAGGTTCAGTTCTTGACATCTGCAACGATTATTCTGGAACGAAGTAAAGAATCGGGTAACCAAGGAACAACATCTGATGGAACGCTTGTTCAAAATTCAAACAAAGAACAAGAGCGAATTATTATTCCAATTGGAACGAAGTGTGTTTTTGAAAGTTTCGATGATGAAAATATTATCGTTCGTTTCGAGCCAGGAGTTGGTCATACAATTTCCTTTGGAAAGCGTCAAGGACAGTCCTCAGGAAAATATTACCTATTAGCAGATTGGACCAAGAAAGAAGGTGGACAAGTGGAATATGCCAACAGTACATATTACGCTACAACTTCTAGTGGAACAGCTTACATACAAGTTACGAAGAAGAAATTGCAAAAAACAAAACGTAAAGATCGCGTTGTAAAGGGGATGAAAGTTTAATTTCCTTCACCGAAAAAATAGTAAAAGTCGCTCAATCTATCTCGATGGCTATCGGGAAGTAGAGCGGCTTTTTTCGTTTAATCATTTATCTTAGAGTGAATCAGAAAGAGTAACGCCACGAATTTCTTGAACTTCAGTAGGACTTTTCACCTTTCTTGGCTCTGGGTCACGAGTATAGAGATAATAGGTAAACCAGCTCAAAACAGTGAGTAAGACTACGTACATGCTGATACGAAGTAAATACCTTCGCGACACAGGAGAAAGTGCATACTTTTTAAGATCTATTTTCCTTCGTTCATCCTCTTCCATTACTCAAAAGTAATGCTAATCTAGCAACCTGAGTTCTATTCTTAAATCATGTTCAGTATTCATAAATCGAAGCCTTACTAGTCGATTCAGGTAAACTTTAGCGAGCTAGAATGATTGAAATCAATAAAGTAAAACACTGTTCTAGGGATGGTAGAGTATATCTTTCGCTTCCAAAGAGCAATCTTCTTTGTGTCTAAAACTTGAAATTGCCCACTATTCCTGTTTTTTCTCCTCTCGATTTTTACTATTTTTAAGCAATCTGACCCAATTTAAGAACGAATACTAGTACCTTGATACAAATGAGACAGAACGAATACATACTCGTGACAGGAGGAGCTGGTTACATCGGTTCGCATACTGTGGTGGAGCTGATCGAAGATGGAAAAACACCTGTCATCGTAGATGATTTTCGAAATGCTGACCTAAAAGTATTAAGTGGGATTGAAAAAATTGTGGGCCAATCTGTGATTTGTCATCAAATAGATGTCTGTGATTTTCAAGCGATGCATGCTGTTTTTGAGCAGTATAGTTTCACAGGGATTATTCATTTTGCAGCGTACAAAGCTGTTGGAGAATCAGTAGAGGAGCCGCTGAAATATTTTGATAATAATCTCAATAGCCTACTCGTTTGTTTGTCACTTGCTGAGGAGTTTAATGTGAATAATTTCTTGTTTTCATCTTCTTGTACGGTTTATGGTGAACCAGTAAATTCTCCTGTAGTTACGGAAGAATCCCCTGTATTGGAAGCTAACTCACCATATGGGGCAACGAAACAAATGTGCGAGCGTATTTTATCCGATTTGACCAAAAGTGGATCGGATATCAGAGTACTGAATTTGCGTTATTTCAATCCGATTGGTGCACACTCTTCAAGTTTAATAGGAGAACTACCTTCAGGAGAACCGAGTAATTTGTTGCCGTACGTTACGCAAACAGCATTTGGAATTCTGGATCAACTCACGGTTTACGGAAACAATTACAATACAATAGATGGAACGTGTGTCCGAGATTATATTCACGTATCCGACCTCGCTAACGCACACGTAAAAGGCTTGGATTGGTTGACACAACAAACAGGAACCTTAAATGAGGTAATCAATGTTGGAACAGGACAAGGTTCAAGTGTTTTGGAAATAATTCATACCTTCGAAAATGTGTCGAACATTCAATTAAATTGGAAGTTTGGTGCACGAAGATTAGGTGATGTAGAACAGATTTATGCCGATGTTACCAAGGCAAAAAAAATGCTCAATTGGTCTGCGCAAAGAACCATGGAAGATGCAGTTAGAGATGCATGGAATTGGGAACAAAAAAGGAGAAATGAAACAACTGATAATAGCTAGTATCGCATGTTTGTGCATGAGTTTTGTCGCTCAGGCTCAATACGATAGTAAAGGAGATAGCATTCAATCGCGCTTTCGTCCAGGTGCAATGTGGTTCTTTACAGGATGGCGACCAGCAAGCGTTGAAAAAGTACGTAAATACGACAGACTCATATTCGATATTACATACAACGATTGGATAGGGGATAAAGATCTTTTCAAAAACCATTGGGCGTCAATTGGTCTGAATACAAATTTCATGTTCGATATCCCGCTGACAAAAGGCAATACCGTTTCAATTGGTGCTGGATTGTCACATTCATACTCGGTAATTCGTCACAATGGACACATTACTGGAAATGACACAACTGGACTTACAACGTGGGAACCAAAATCCCCAACTGACGATTTCCGCAAGAGTATTTTAGGTGGACATAGTTTTTCTATTCCCCTTGAACTCAGATTTCACAAGGAGAGTTGGCGACATTTTAAATTGCACCTAGGTGGGAAGATTGGTGTTCAAACAAGTTTATATTCGAAGTACGTTTCTAATCATTGGTTGGATAGGGACGTGGTTAAAAACTATAGTTTTCCGGATCAAAACAACCTTATTTATTCTGCTCACGTTCGATTCGGCTTTCGAAACTGGGCACTCTTTGGAAGTTATAGCTTCAATAAATTATTCTCCAATCCAAACAGTATCCAATTGAATCACGTTCAAATGGGACTGAGTATTTCCCTTTTCTAATATGTTTGTTGATACGCACACACATCTTTTCGTCGATGCATTTGACGAGGATCGCACAGAAATTGTCCAAAAGGCAATAAGTTCAGGCGTCGAAAAAATGCTCTTACCTAATATCGACATTGATACGATTGATGCGATGAATGAGTTGGCGAAGTCCTTTCCTAGCAATTGTTTTGCGATGATGGGCTTACACCCAGGTTCGATTAAGGAAGACTGGCAAGATCGCCTTGAGATTATTCGAAAGCATCTTTTTACGGGTGATTATGTCGCCGTTGGAGAAATTGGAATGGATTTGTATTGGGACAAGACATTTGTCAAAGAACAAGCAGAAGCCTTCCGAATGCAAGTTGAATGGGCGAAAGAATTGAAATTGCCAATTGTAATTCATGCGAGAGAAGCATTTGAACCCATTTTTGAGATCTTGGATGAGATCAACGATGATAGTTTAACAGGAGTTTTTCATTGTTTTACTGGTACACTTGAGCAAGCCAATCATGTTCTTGCTTACGGTGGATTTAAACTCGGAATAGGTGGAGTATTGACCTATAAAAAAGCCGAGTTGGATAAAGTTCTAGAACAAGTCGACTTAAAACATTTGATTCTGGAAACGGATTCTCCATATCTCCCTCCGGTTCCTTATCGAGGAAAACGAAATGAAAGCAGCTACATTTTGCACATTGCAGAAAAACTGACAGAAGTGTACAACGTTCCACTTTCGAAGATCGAGGAAATGACAACAGCGAGTGCCCGTGAACTTTTTCAATTTTCATAAAATATGAAGCCAAGCGTACTTATAATTTATACAGGCGGAACGATTGGAATGATCAACGATCCACTAACTGGAGAATTGAAATCATTTGATTTTAACTTGATCGATGAGCACGTTCCTGAATTGAACCGATTGAACGTTGATATGACGACAATTAGTTTTTCAACGCCCATTGATTCGTCGAATATGCAACCTGAAAACTGGGTTGAAATCGGGGAGTTGATTGAGGCGAACTATTCGAAATTTGATGGGTTTGTCGTCTTACATGGATCAGATACGATGGCCTATACTGGATCTGCGTTGAGTTTTATGTTCGATGGATTGAGAAAACCCGTGATCATCACAGGATCTCAGCTGCCAATTGGAACCATTCGAACTGACGGAAAAGAAAACTTAATTACAGCGATTGAAATTGCGGCATCAAAGGACAGTTCTGGAGAGCCAATCATACAAGAAGTAGCGATTTATTTTGAATATCATTTGTACCGAGGGAATCGCAGCACGAAAGATTCAGCCTCTAATTTTCAAGCGATAAAATCACCGAACTTAACAGAGTTGGCCGCAGCAGGTGTGAATATTGAATACCGTCATGAAATTCTCTATCGCACGACTTCAACTGATTTAACTGTTCAGAAGGCATTCAATAAGCGCGTTGCCTTGATTAAACTCTATCCAGGGATTGATTTTACGATTTATAAAAGTGTTTTTGATCGAGCGAAAGTTGACGGGATTGTTCTTGAAACCTTTGGAGCTGGAAATGCACCCAAAAGTGCTGATCTCGAACAACTGTGTTCAGAATTCATTACTGAAGGTGGATATATTCTCAATATTACGCAGTGTAACACGGGGAAAGTACAACATGGGATGTATGAAACAAGTTCATTATTTGATCGAATAGGAGTGATCTCAGGAGCGGATATGACAGCTGAAGCGGCAGTAACCAAAATGATGTCGGTTTTAGCGAATTCAGATCGTGAAGACGTATCTCAATGTTTGAGTGAAAATTTACGCGGAGAACTGACAATTTAGGCTTCAAAGCTTGATATTTTAGTACTTTAGTGACCCATTATCAGGAGAGGTGGCAGAGTGGTTGAACGCGCACGCTTGGAAAGCGTGTTTACGGAAACGTAACGGGGGTTCGAATCCCCCTCTCTCCGCAAAAAGCTGGACCATTTGGTCTGGCTTTTTTCGTTTGAGAGAATTGGATGAGAACCCGTTCGTGCCGGAGCGCAGCGGAGACGTGTAGCGTAGCGAAACAATCCCCTCCTCTCTCTACGCTTAAAAAAGCGTTGCATTTGCAAGGCCATTTTTTGTAAATGAATATGGATCAACTACGAGTTTTTCATCACAGATGGGTGCTATCAACATTCAGGACTAATAATCGGTGCTTACATGAGTACGCCTCGTTCTTCCCTAATTGGTTCAGGTAGATTTGGCTCTCCTGTCATTTCTAATAGATCTTATCATAATTTTTACTATAAGAAAGGCACCTTCGATGTCCCAATGAAATATTTGTGTTTTAATAACAGCTTATAGATTTACATTATCTGAAGGAAAACTCTTCATCGTAAATATCCTTGCGCTTAACCCCAATTGCCAATAGTTGGGGAATGATCGAATCCTTTAATGCTTTTGGTCCACAAATATAGTATGCTTTACTATTCGGATTTTCAAGGTTCAAATCTTCAATACTTAGGTACCCATTCTCAGACGTAGACCAAACCGAAAATTCACAATTGTCTTTTTGACTCGCAAGTGATTCCAATTCAGATGCGTAAACGGCTTCGTCTTGAGTGTTTACGCACCAAATAAGCTGTGTTTTGTTAGGGTAGACATCTATAATTAAAGACAGGAAAGGCGTTATTCCAATTCCACCTGCAATCCATATTTGATCTTTTTCTTTGGCAAAACGGGTTGAAAACAATCCGTATGGTCCTTCAACTGAAACATTGTCTCCAACGTTAATCTCGTTCATTTGGGATGTGTAGTCACCAAGATTTTTAACCGTAATTCTCAACGATTCCTCATCAGGATGACTACTAATAGTGAAAGGATGCTGTTCACGTTTGTTGAGACTATCAAACCTAAAGAATGCGAATTGTCCTGCGGAAAATGATAAAGATTGTCCTTTTGATCTCATTTCAATTTCCGTAATACCATGCCCTAGATCACTCACGGAATTTACTGAGTAGTCTAGAGATTTATTAAATGTTTTGAACAAAAATGCTCGATAGAACCATGCTGATATTCCAATAAACGCCATTCCGAAAACGTATGCTCTCGTCATAGGAAGTTCTTGAATGAGGCTTTTCACCATAAAACCATGAATTACAGCCATAACGTAGAATACTCCCATAAGTTTGTGAAAGTTAATCCACTTGTGATAAGGGATCTTCTTTTTCATTGGAGGAGCCGCAGAAAGGAAGACACCAATTAGTATCAAAATCAAGGCGTAAAATCCTAGGGGTTTTCCTACAGTAAAAGCCGTAAGATCCCTTGGTACAACGCAGAAATGCGCAATAAGGAGAATGACAGCAATTATTCCTGAACGTCTGTGTATTAAGTACATCTTGTCCAAACCTCCAAATAGTTTTTCAACCCATTTAGCGCGAGTAGCCATTAAAAAATTTGCGGCAAACACTGTTACAACCCACGAAGAGAGTACTTCTCCTAATATGCGATGAATATTGAGCCAAGACTCATTAGTTAATTCTCCAAAGAATAAAGTATCAGATGAGACCTCCATGAAGCCACCATTGTACATGGATAGATCAACAGCCCATATAATGAAATGGATTCCAATAATTATTGGGAAATAAATTTCTTGTTTTAAAATTCTCATGATGTCACAATAATTAGTTGTGACAAATTTATTCACGACGAATGTGTTTTAATTGTATAAATCGGTCATCCATTTCTTTATTCAAATTTTTCGGAGTTTCGCTCGTGTGTTTTTTGATTTCTCGGATGAAGTGTGCTTGATCATAGAACCCTTTTTCTGGAAATAAATTTCCATTTATAATCTGAACATATGAAGCGTAGCATTTTTGAATGTTTAAGTATTTTTTCAATGAGATGCCTAAATACTTATTGAGATAGCGATTGATCTGTCGCGAGCTCCAGTTGATTTGATTCCCAACATTTTCCACTGTGATATCGCCACCGACTTTGTCTAATAGTTGAGATAATTGCAGCTTTTTAGATGCGACGCTTTGATTTTTTTGCAATCGTTTAGTTAGTTCTTTTTCAAAGTGCAGAGTTGTTGACTCCAATGAAGAAAAATCTAATTGATCTGCATTTAAATAGATGGTTTCTAATGGGGCTGATTCATTTAATAGAGATGCTATTTCACGATTCAGAATGAATTCAGGAGATAATAGCTTAAATTTTATGCCATAGACTGTTGTCTTAGCTGGAATAACAATTTCCTTTTCTTTTGTCCAAAGACCGGTTAAAAAGTAATCCACAATTTGATCATCCTTGATATAAAGAATAATTTTAAAAAAACTGTCTGGAGCTATCGTCATTTTTTTCGGGCTGCTTAACAAGTTTTTATGTTCCCAGTATAATTCAACATAATCGCTAAGTTCATCGGATGGCCACAATTGTTTAAAGCTTGTTTTAGGTTGTTCCATTTTAAATGTCTAAACGATTTTGCTGCGAAGAGCGCACTTGGATTATTAAACGATAAATACTGTTTAAAGATAAGTATAGATTTGTTTATTCAGATTTAAGTTGGGTCTGATAATTATGCATGTGAAGTTTTGTTTTAGCTGAATCAATACAATAGAAGCAATTTCCGAACAAAGTCGATCCAACACCTTCAAATCCTCAGAAAAAGAGTTCGATGTCTGTCCCCTCTCTCTCTACAAAATGTCAGACCAAAAGGTTCAACCTAAGAACCCTATACGAAAGCATCTAACGCAATTCGATCAATCACACCTAAACTGAAAATAGTGCCGTTAGTTCATTAAACTTTTGGTTCGACATTTTTTTTCGTCGAAAAAGGTGAAATTTTACAGAAAGAAGGTTACTTTATTAAGAAACAGACATTTAAACAAAATGGTTCACGTTAAATACGAGAGCATCGCAATTTTTGTAACCAATTATTCCGCTAGCAGTTATCTATATATTGAGTAGGACAAACGCTATTGGAAAAATAAAATTGTCTTAACTAATTACTTAAATTATTAACCACTATGAAAATGATAACTCACTTTATCGCTCCACTTGTTGTAATTTTTCTAGCGCATTTGACTTTCGCGCAATCATACACTTATGAAACCGTAGAAAATGATCCAACAGGCGCACGCATTTACACACTTGACAATGGACTAAAAGTATACCTCTCAGTAAATAAAGATGAACCTAGAGTTCAGACATACATTACTGTAAAAACGGGGAGTAAAAATGACCCCGCAGATGTAACAGGGCTTGCCCATTACCTTGAACATATGGTTTTTAAGGGGACCTCTAAGTATGGAACCGCTAATTGGGAAAAGGAGAAAGTTCTGCTCAAACAGATTTCAGATTTGTATGAAAAGCAAAAGGCAGAAAAGGATTCTGAAAAAAAGAAGGCCATATACGCTGAAATTGACAGCGTTTCGAATGAAGCAGCAAAGTATGCCATTGCCAATGAGTATGATAAAATGGTTTCAGGACTAGGTGCTCAAAGAACGAATGCATATACTTCTTTAGAACGTACAGTTTACGTCAATGATATTCCAGCAACTGAGTTAGAGAAATGGATGTATCTGGAATCTGAAAGGTTCAGTGAGTTGGTCTTACGCTTGTTTCATACGGAGCTAGAAGCGGTATATGAAGAATTCAATATGGGACAGGATAGCGATTACAGAAAGTCATATGCTGCCATGAACAAATTGCTCTTCCCGACTCACCCATATGGAACACAAACTACAATTGGTGAAGGGGAACATTTGAAAAATCCTTCAATGGAAAAAATCCATGCGTATTTTGATAAATACTATGTACCCAATAATATGGCTGTGATTCTATCAGGCGACCTTGATTTTGACCAGACAATTGCCCTAGTTGACAAGTACTTTGGAAAAATGAAATCAAAAGTGGTTAACCCACCCAAGATGCCAATTGAATCGCCTCAAACAACAATTAAAACCGTTGATGTTTATGGGCCAATGGAAGAATGGGTGAACATTGGTTATAGAGTGGGAGGATATCATACCGAAGACGCCATGATGACTTATCTAGCTACATCAGTTTTATACAATCGTCAAGCTGGATTGATTGATTTAAATCTTGTTCAATCACAGAAAGTCATAAGGGCAAATTCTTTTTCAAACAGCATGCATGACTACTCTATTTTTCAACTAAAAGGAACGCCAAAAGAAGGGCAAACACTCGAGCAAGTTAAGGATCTGCTTATTGCTGAAGTTGAAAAGCTTAAAGCCGGGGAATTTGATGACAAACTGCTAGAATCGATTATCAAAAATGTGAGAAAAGATCGTCTGAGAAATTATGAATACAATTGGGCACGCGTGAATGATTTATCCGATGCATTCATTATGGAAGCCGATTGGAAAGATTATGTCAACTTTTTTGATGACATGGTTAAAATCACGAAAGAACAGTTAGTCGCATGGACAAATAAACATCTGAGCAATAACTATTGTGTTGTATACAAACGGACTGGTAAAGACAACGATGTTTACAAAGTAGATAAGCCACAAATTACACCAATAGAACTCAATAGAGACGACCAATCAACTTTTTACAAGCAGTTTGATCAAATGGAATCTTTGCGACTTAAACCCGAATTTGTTGATTTTGACAAGGCTCTTAAACGCAAGGAAATTATTGCAGATGTGCCATTCTATTATGTTGAAAATAAGACAAATGATCTTTTCACCCTGTTCTTCGATATGGACGAAAATCTTAAGAAAGATAAAAAAGTAAAAGTGGCCATTGAATACCTGAGCTTTCTTGGAACAGAAAAATATTCTGCATCAGAATTAAAACAGAGGTTCTTTGAATTGGGAGTTCAATACTATGTTAGTTCTTCATCGGTGTATATAACAGGGCTCAGCGAATCTTTTGAGGAAGCACTTTCTTTGTTTGAGCATTTGCTTCTGAATTGCGAGGTAGATGAAAACGCATTGGAAAACCTTATTGATGACATTAAAAAGAAACGTGAAAATGCAAAGAAAAGCAAAGGGAGGATAATGTTTGGTGGAATGATAAATTATGCCAAATATGGTGCGAAAAACGAATTTAACAATGTGTTTAGCGACGCTGAGCTGGAGGTGCTTTCAGGGCAAGAGTTGGTAGATGTTTTGCACTCTCTTACCACGTTTAAACACTCTGTGTTCTTCTATGGTAAAGCCACATTTGAAGATGCATTTTCAAGTGTGCAAAAGTATCATGTACTTCCAAAATCAGTTAAAGCTGCTGAAGAAGTGAAGTTCCCTGAACTTGAAACGGATAAAAACATTGTATACTTTGTAGACTATGACATGGTGCAAACCCAATTACTCATGTTATCAAAGGCAGAAGAATGGAACCCCGAATTATTACCCTCTATTTCCATGTTTAACAGTTACTTTGGATCGGGATTGTCATCCATTGTTTTTCAAGAATTGAGAGAATCAAAAGCACTTGCATATAGTTCCTACGCGTACATGTCTTCACCATACAAAAAAGGAGAATCTCATTACGTGAATGTATTTATTGGTACTCAAGTTAATAAGCTTGGGCAAGCCACAAGTGCGATCATGGAACTGATGAATGACATGCCCAAAGCAGATATTCAGTTCAATGAATCAAAAGTTGCAGCGCTTAAGAAAATCGAATCTAATCGAACGACTAAGTCTGAAATTTATTGGAACTATCGCGCATTTGAGAAAGCAGAACTCTCACCAGATACTCCTAAAAGAAATTATGAGGCTATAGGAAATATGAGCATAGACGATCTTGAGACCTATTTCAACAAAAATATTAAAGGGCGAAATTATGTGTTCTGTGTTATTGGAAAAAAGGCAGATATGGATCTTGAGTCTCTTAAACAGCTTGGTGAAGTGAAAGAATTGAGTTTGGAGCAATTGTTTGGATATTAGGCTTCCTAAACTTATAAAATGGGGGCAGTGCCCCCATTTTATCCTCTATTCACGTGAAAATCGAGATTTCAGCATCTGAATAAACATTGTCTTGATTTTTATCAATCACATAGCAGCAAGGATTACTTACCTTTGCGTGAAAGGAAAACCAATCAATGTTTGTAGATATAGAGGTAAATAAACCAGAGCCTATTGCGACTGGAATAAAAACGGAGTCGTTTAGACGTGGATCAGATGTTCAACATGCGATTGAAGTATTAGAGGCTGGAAGCCCTATATTAATAATAGGCTTTTATAGTAATGGACTGTCACTGCTTCAGGAGTTACATGTGCACCTAAGTAGAAAATTTCCGAATACGTCTTTTCAGGAGCAACGTGTGTATCGGTCAGAGTATCGTAAGCTCTCAAACCTTATTTTAGTAGAAATTGTAGGTCATAAATTGGCGGTAAGGAAATCTCCTTCGATCGGATGGTTGGAAAAACTGTATCCAGAGACCAGTGATTTCTTGTTACCCCTTCCTCAAATACAAGGTCTAAATAGTGCTTGGCAATGGTACCTAAATGGGGTTTCTATTCCTGTACTTCGAAATAAATTACATCCATATTATGGGACTTACTTTCCTACCCGTTTTGAACATTTGGTGCTTTTTGATAATTGGTTGAAACGTTATGAAGGCCCTAAAAAGTCAGCAATAGATGTTGGGATTGGGTGTGGAGTACTTTCTTTACAAATGATAAAGTATGGTTTTCAAAAGGTTTTTGGGACAGATACAAATCCCAATGCGATTGTTGGATTAGCAGAATTTATGGGAGATACAAAGCTGTCTCGAAAGATAGAATTAGACTTCGGACACCTTTTTGGCAGATGGGAAAAACAGACAGAATTGATTGTTTTTAATCCTCCCTGGTTGCCGAAACTTCATGATCTGGAAAATCTTGACGAAGCAATTTACTATGATGAAAAACTATTCCCTGAATTCTTTTTAGAAGCAAAAAAAAGACTTCTACCTGAAGGAAAGCTTGTACTCATATTCTCGAATTTAGCTCAAATAACAAATATGACGGAAGAGCACCCAATAAAGAAGGAGCTAGCCGAGGGTGGGAGATTTCAATTGGAAAGATGTCTCAATAGAGCCGTTAAAACTGCTTCTGAAAAAACGAAACGAGATCAAAACTGGCGTTCTTCTGAAGAAGTAGAGCTTTGGGTCCTCACACATAAATGAACAACGCGGGTAGGTGCTTTTGTTGATTGAAAATCTGTTTCTATTTGATGGATTAAATGCCGATGTTAGCTTGCTGACGCAGTACTTGCATCAATTCTTCTTTTCTTCTCGAGGATACATAAACAATAGAAGCGTCAGACATAATCAATTGTCCTCCTTTCCCTCGTAAGTACTTTTTCGCGTAATTAATATTAACGATTGTCGACTTATGTACTTTGATAAATTTATGAGCAATTAATAATCGTTCGAATTCCTTCATTGATTTTGACACTAGAATTGATTTTCCACTGGCTAGATGAAAAGTACAATATGCGCGATCTGCTTGGCACTTGATTATTTCATCAAAAGAAATGAGAATGAGTCCTTCATCACAAGGAAGTGCTAGCTTTTCGAATCCACCAGTACTGACTTTTGGTGCGTCCAAGCTTCTGTTTTTCAACAGTTTTGATCGTTTATCCAGACGAAGTCGAACACTATTGAGAACATCCATGTGATCAAAAGGTTTAAGGATGTAATCATCAGCGCCCAAGTTCATTCCTTGTCGACGAAATTGAGGTTCTACTTTTGCTGTTATGAATAGGAAAGGAGGAATTGTAGTATCCTTCAATCGTTGATTTAGAGCCTGGAGTAATTCAAAACCGTCCAGTACAGGCATATCAACATCACATAGGACAATATCAGGACAATTTTCAATGATTGCATCGTACCCAAGCTTTCCATTGATTGCTGTTGAAACGTGATATCCAGATAATTCAAAGATCTCTTGCAAGGTCTCTCGGATGTTTTTGTCATCCTCCACGATTAGTACTCGCTCCATAATTTTAATTTAAAACGTTAAAATAAATTCTGTTCCTTCAAGTAGTGTACTTTTTACTTTGATCGATCCCTGATTTAATTCGACATATTCTTTGGCAATAGTTGTACCCAGTCCTGTTCCTGAAACTTCGGCAACTTTCCCTCTAATTCATTATCTACTCTTATAAGAATATCACTCATCGAATCAAACGCTTCCCTAAAATTTAAACAATTTTCTTTTAACATCGAGATTTCAGCAATCAGCTCTTCTCGTGTCATGTTTTCAATAGATGTATCTAGTTTAGACATAATTGCTGCATTTTTCTTGGTTAGAATTACACTGTAATGACCTATAGAACCTTATGATCGGATAAGAGAAATGACTTCTATCTACACTGCTCTTAAATGACTTTTGAATGATATTTCACTTACAGAAGTAACTATTTTAACGTAAAAAGGGGAGTGGATTAAGGATATTGAATAGGTGTTACCGAAGCCTATTTAGCCCCACTGTAAAGTTGAAATGAACATTACAGTTTTGATGCCTTCATGAGACTCTTTGGGTTCTTCTCAACCATATATATAGTAGAACTGAAATCTAGCCTAGACGTGTTTAGAATAGTGAGGGTTACCATATCATTTGTGCCAGCGGTATTGCTGTAAGAATCACCTTGAGTCGAGATAATTTCTTGGGCCTGAGAAAGACTAAGGGTTGTAATAGAGTAAAGTAAAGTTAAGTGTGCTTTCATGGTGGCGTTGTTTTGAGTTATTGTTCATACCCAATGTATTTAGGAAAACTGAATTCCCAAAAAAAAAGGGGATAACAGACTTTTTTTTGGGAATAAGTGGTAAAACCGTCTTCTTTCAAGTGTCTTACACTTGAAAATGAACAGATGTTTTTAACGAAAACTTGTTTGTTCTTTCCGTGGTTACTTGTGATTAATTGGTTATATTCCAGTTACTTATGAAACTGACCATTATTTCATTCTTTGTTATGAGCTTTGCCTCAATAACAATCTCACAATCTGAAACAGATAGCCTCTGGGGAGTATGGAATAACCAGAACGCTCCTGAACTCAATAGAATAAAAGCGATTGAACATTTAGCATGGTTTGAATATGTTCAGTCCAATCCTGATAGTGCATTCTTATTATCTGAATATCAGTATGAGCTTGCTTCTAAAATTCGGAATAACCGGTACATGGGAAATGCGCGGAATACTCAAGCCGTTTCTTTGTATAATCGAGGCAAATTTGACAGCGCGATTATCTATAATAATTTGGCCCTTTCTATTTATCAGAGAGGAAATCTAGAAAAAGGAGTAGCCAATTCGTTCAATAATTTGGGGCTAAATTATAATGCCAAAGGATATGAAAAACGAGCGGTAGAGTCATATCAGCGGAGTATCAAAATAATGCGAAAAATTGATGATCAACTAGGAATTGCCAGAGGACTAAATAATATTGGGATAATACACAGGTCAAGTGGTGAATATGAACTAGCTATAAAGTCGTTTGAAGAAAGCCTTAAAATAAAACAAGAAGAAAGAGATACTTTGGCAACCGCTAGTTCATTAAATAATTTGGGTTTAGTCCATAAAAGCAAAATGGAATTCGACAAGGCTCTGTATTATTTCAATAGATCTTCTGAACTAGAGCGAAAGTTTAATGATTTACATAGTCTGGCAGGGTCATATGGTAACATCGGCAATATTTTTTTACTAAAAGGTGATTTAACAAAAGCCCTTGAATATCATGGGTATAGCTTGAAGTTGCGTAGAAAACTAGATGATAGTGAAGGTATTGCAAACACTCTGCATAGTTTATCAAAAGTTTATCAAGAGAAAAGAGAGTTTGAAAGAGCAGAAAAATTAGGCACAGAAGCATTTGAAATTGCAAAAAGAATTAATTCGATTTTCAATTTGTACGATGTAGCTTGGACTTTGTATGAAATTAAAAAAGCGCAAGGCAAGTTCGAAGAAGCTCTAGAAATGTACGTTCTGTACAATAAATACAAAGCTCAATTGGAGCGTAAAGAAGTTCATCGGGCTGCTGTGAAATCATTTTACCAAATCGATTTTGAAAAAAAGATGATTGTCGACAGTCTTAAAGATGCTCAAGAGCAACGAACAATGCAACTGCAAATAAAAGAAGAACAAGTCCGTGCAAATCAGGAAAAAATGATTGGGCGAATACTCTTAGTTGGGTTGTCATTTTTGGTTATTTGGATTGCGGTTCTTGTTTATCAACTTAGATTCATTCGAAAGCAAAAAAGAGTAATAGAACTTCAAACTGTTGAGCGAGAAAAAATGATACAAGAGATTCATCACAGGGTAAAGAATAATTTACAAATAGTGAAAAGTATGATTGGCTTGCAACTCTATCGGGTTAAAGATTCGGAACTAATTTCAATATTAGAGGAATGTCAAGGTAGGATTCTTACGATGGCGAAGATTCACGAAACATTATATGGCTTGGATCAGTTCACTTCAGTAAATGTGAAATCATATTTCGTAGACTTGTTAAAGGACATACTTAGTTCTTACCGGCTTCATAAAGACATCACCTTGAAAATTGATGTTGCAGACTTCCGTATGGGGATGCGAACATTGGTACCATTAGCATTGATTGTAAACGAGATTGCGACTAATTCATGTAAATATGCATTTGAAACCATTGATTCCCCATCTCTTTTATTTGGATTGAAAAGATTAGAATCGGGACTTTTTCAATTAAATATTGGAGACAACGGTATTGGGGAAATGGGTGATAATTTGCAAAATGAAGATTCATTAGGAAGTGAGTTAATTGAAGTGTTTACAGAGCAATTGGAAGGAGAAATTGAGAAAAAAAATGAAAATGGATTGATATACACATTGACTTTTCAAGACCAAGATATCGATGAGCAACAAAACTCAAGCTTGAGATATGAGAGCAATTAAGATATACATACTAGAAGATGAGATTATTACTCAAAGATTATTGAAGAAATATCTTCAAGGTTTGGGTTACGTGGTTTGCGGAATTACAAATTCAGCGGAAATTGCTTTGGAGGAAATCGCCCTTTTGAAACCAGATATTGCTTTATTGGATATTAACGTTAAAGGGATAAAAACAGGAATTTGGGTGGGAGAACAACTGACTGTTCCGTTTGTATATATTTCAGCTTATAATGATTCGGAAACGATTAAGTCTGCAGTTAAAACGGCTCCAGTTGGATACTTAATAAAACCTTTCAAGGAAATGGAAGTGTTCGCAATCATTGAAATGACCGTCAATAATTTGATAAATGAAGAATCCACGAGTAACAAAAATGACGAACAAAAAGAGGTGATTATTAAAGATGGGAAAACCCATATTAAAGTTCGGGTTAATGAAATATTTTTCGTTAAATCAGAAGGTAAGTACATTGAAGTTTACTTGAAAAATAGACGGATTGTCATTCGACAATCGCTAATTGGTTTTATGGATAGGATAAAAATCCCATTTATAATTCGTGTACACGGATCGTATTTAATCAATCTCAATATGCTAGAATCTTTCGATACTTCCTTTATTCTGATTCGAGGATTTACCGTGCCAATTTCAAGAAGATACAAAAAGCAATTCGTCGCTAAAATGAAAGTCATTTAGATCGTAACTACAACTGTTAATTATTCATTTTTGATAGATTGCATGAGAACCTCAGTTCGACCTGAAGAGGAACTAATCTCCATTCTTTCGCAAAACCTACAAGAGTACATTAAGATGGAGGTTTTCATGAAGTTCAACAAAAATCGAGACAAATATGGGGCACATGTTTGGAAATTCAATTCAGAGTCTCTTACAGCAAAAAAAATATCAATAAATTCAAATTGTATTGTGCTTGCACAGCTGTTGTGATTCCCAAAGGAAAACAAGTTTAGCTGCAGAATTGTTCTTGACGCACTAGGGAATTAATTCGAGATCCAAGTTATCGTGTTCCATTTGTATTTGATCATTACTAGATCAGTTGTTTAAAAACGAAGAGCGTCCATTTATTCATTCCTATGTGCCATTTGGTAATGTACTATACGTTTTAGGTGAAGTATTGAATGCTTTAATTTATATTTGAGTTCTCCCACTAATACTTACTTAATATCTACTTAAATGAAAGACAGCACCTCTGTTATGTCATCAGTGTTTGGCGTATTTTTACTTTTTATTATCTCTGGGTCTTCTACTTTTGCTCAGACATCTCAACAGAATCAACAGCCGATTACAACCAATGAGTTTCCTGTTGCGAAAGTAACAGTAGTTAAAGAATCAAATGCATCTTGGTATACATTCAGGATTATCCACGAAATCCCAGAATGGAAGGCAGAGCGGCTCGAAGAGCGCTTACTTCTGCGTTATACGGACATCCAGAGTATAGAAATTGATGCCATTGAAAATTATGTAACAATGAAGGTGCTTAATACTGCAGACGTTGGCACAATCTCTAAAATTTTGTATCACTTTAAATACAATGGATATGAAGAGTTATAGAAATACTTTCCTCGCCTTACAAATACTTCTCATATCATTCACTGTAAACTCACAGTGTAATACGAATACCTCAATTTGTACACCAGGGACAGTTGGACCGTTTAACTTTAATATTCCCGGTACACCCGTAAGTACATGCTTAGATTTTTTCGGCCCTTCAGTATCCTATATTACGCTGCACATTACTAATGGAGGACCACTTGAAATGCTAATCGATGCAAATGCCGTTAATGGCTTTATTGATGTAGCTGTCTTTAACATTCCCCCTGGAATGGATCCTTGTGTCGCTATTACAAATAATGCGAACGAGATAGGATGTAATTATGCAAGTAACTCAAGCGGATGTAATCAATTCGGAACGTCTTTTGGTTGTCCTTCTTGGGTTCCTGCTCCATTGGTAAGTACAGGCGATGAATTGATGATAGTAGTAGAGAATTGGTCTGGTGTTTCCTTCACGTTCAACTTACAACTTGGTACAGGAGCACAAACGGGGCCTCCTGATCCAACAATCTCTGCTGTTACACCAGTGCCGAGTTCCGCTCCTCCAGTAAATATGTCAGCCGTTGACGGTGGTGGAACTTGGACTGCATCTTGTGGTGCTTGTATAGACCCTGTTACTGGTCTGTTTGATCCTGCTGTTGCTGGATCAGGTACGCATAGCATTTGTTACGATATTGGGGTTAATCCTTGCGATGCTCAAGATTGCATCACAATGGATGTAACCTCTATTCTTGGTGTAGAGGTGTCTTCTGTTGATCTTTTCTGTTCAGATGGCAATGTAACCTTCGAATGGCAAACTAATCAAGAAACAAACTGTGGCCATTTCTTAATTGAAAAAAGTAGAGATGCCATAAATTTTGAAGTCGCCGGTAGTGTTGATGGTCATGGAACGATAAACGAACCTGTTTCGTACACCTACCAAGAGCCCTATGATTTCAATAACAATTACTACCGCTTGTCTGAAGTTGATTTAAACGGTACCTCAACGGAGATAGGTTTATACTACACGAATTGTAACAAGCCCGATATCAGTGTTTTTCCAAATCCTGGAACCGATAATATCACGCTTACTTATAGCAATTTCGAGATGCATGAAACGTATATTTCAATGTTCGATTATTCAGGTAGATTGATACACAAAGAAGCTGCAAATATGAATGGTGAATCTGATTTTAGCATCGCGCATTTAAGCCAGCAAGTATACATCATTAAAATAAGCGATTCACACGGCCACAAGCAAGTACGATTCGCGAAACTTTAGGTCGCAGTAATAGATATAGCTCGAGAAATTGGGCGACAGGATGCCAGACCGAAAGGTTTGGCATTTTAAAAAAGAGATTACCTAATCTGAACGGAAACTTCTCCAAAACAAACGAGACAAGTCCAACCAATTATGCTGCCTTGCGTAATTCAAGGCAGCATATTCAGTTGAATAATTAACTTAACGCTATTTACTAGTTCGAGGCGACAGTTGCATTGTAGGAAATTGTATACATTCCACCACTATTATTTGGCATGAAGTAGACGCCTAATATGTTGTTTTCATATGCTGTATTCGCACTTGTCAATGCGCCATTTACTGGGAACTTTAGTGGAATCCAAGTTGGAGCAGCAAAGGTCCCATCTTCGTTTCGTTTAATATTGACGAAAGCACCACTCATTTCCAAAGGTTCCGTATCTTTTTTATCAAATGCTACCCAATCACAAGGAAGGTTATATCCTCCCTCACCATCACTTGTAATTCCTTCGAAGTGGGTAATTAAGGATTTAACATTTTCATCTAAATATTGATACATCGACCAATTGCTTGTTTCTTTTGTTTCAGAATCCCAATCAACGATAAACGCTTGGCTTATATTTTCTGCTCCGTCAAAAGAAGCTCCTCCCACTAGGGTATAGCTCGTTCCACCATTGTGCCAAATCCCGTATAACGTTGTGCTATACGCACCTTCGACAGCAATTTGTTGAAATTCTTCAGTCTCAATGGTGTAGATAAAGGCGTATGCATTGTATAATTCTGTGTCGTAATTCCCAACAGCAAAACCTCCCATTGTGCTGTGCATAAACACCATTTTTGAGTCACCATTGTTTGGTGAAACGGTTTTCCATTTTCCTGATCCATCAACCGGACCTTCATAGTAGAATCCTTTAGTATCTGTGCTGCTTGCCACCTTATAGGAACCAACAATCTGTACATTTCCATTTTCAAGATTATTAGGACCATAACAAGATGTGTTTACTACATCATCAACTCCTTCTGAGGTGAATTTCAATTTGTGCCATTGTCCTTCGTTACCATTGAGTGCTAACGGCCCCACATATAATAGACCAAGTACCAAGCTCGAGCTTTCTGTAAAAGTTCCAGCGATATATACTTTATCTGACCCATTCACTCCTCTTATTCCCTGGATTAAGGTACTTCCATCTTCTTGACAGTTGAAATTTGTGTAATTGATTAATTCATTCTTTTTCATAGCTTTTTGATTAGGTTATTTGTGCGATTCATAGATTTAAATCGCTGATTCGCCACAACTTAAATCTTTGAACTCACCTGTAGCGTCCAAAAAAGATTTTATTTGCGCTTGAATTTCCGAACGTGGAAAAAAATGCCATTATCGAAGACTAGATGATAAATGCTTTATAAATAGGGATCAGAAAACACACCGAGAATAGTAATTAGAAAAGAGTTTATCTAATCTGAAAGGAAACTTCTCCAAAAGACAATTAACCAAAATGCTCCTTTGAGAGAAAAAAACAGAAACCCGAGCCAGCCTATCCGCTTTAACCACGGTTTCAACTCAAATTTCCGCATAATGTAGAGTTATGTGTATAAGACTCACTAGAATGGATTCAATTCACGATTGATGATAGCATCTAATTCAGCGATGTTTAGTAAGTCCTCCGTGAAATGAAATTCCTGTTTCGAGAGGCTCAATGTCATATCAGAATAAGAGGTTAAAAAAGTAAATCGCTTTATTCTTCCTTCTCTATGTACCCTGACAGAATTGAAATCGTTCAGTTCGAAAAAGCTTCGCTTGAAATTGGCAAAATCGCTTTCGCCTAATACAAGCACAACATTTCCTAAACACAATTGTAAGTCTTGGCAACAGTTACATCGCGAGATATACCCGAAAGGATTGGTATGGATAATTGTGTGATTTTTCATGCTACTATATGATATACTTGCGCTTAAATCAAATGTTCTTCGATCCACGCATGTTCTTGTAATTCTCTATCAAAATTCCTTAACTGGCTAAGTAAAATTTGGCAAAATGGATTAGATGCGCACTTCTGCCGTTTAAGACATGAAATAAGCTCATCTAAAAATGGTTCTTCGTGAGAATGTTCATGGTCACTATTCATTTCTTGACTAGAAACTTCCTTTTTACGAAGTACTTTTTTGAAAAAAGTTTCCTCTTCCAATTTCATGTGAAGTTCCAGGGAAATTTGAAATTTTAGGAAAATATTGAAGATGACAGAAAGAGACGGTTGATTTGGAAATAACTTCAATAATCCAAAAAAACTCTGTTCAATTTGAGGGATTACAGTGTTCTGATACCGTCGGTGAGATAATGTTAAATAAGCTAGAATCTCTTGAACTTCCATACGATCAAAGTCAGAACGTAAATGATAGAAATTCTCAATCAGTTGAGGTGAGTTTTCGCTGCTTTGTGGTCTCATTTCTGTTGTTTTATTTTGAATTCAAAGTTACATGAAGAATTTCCCATGGGCAATACCAGTTAAACGGTATTCTTGTAAGTCTTTGTTTAAAAGGGTTCTGGCAGTACTCACGTTTTTGAATACCGCGAACACGGTATTTTTTACCCTTATTTGGATTTAATCTAAATAAAGTATTGGTTTTTAAAATAGGTCTATTACGTTTGTCGAAGAAATGCCATAAATGAAGAGAAAATGAAAAATATTGTAGCAAGTTATTTACTTGTATTTGGATTAATCGGTTCCGTAATTGGACAAGAAAACAAACTAGAAAATGACAAAACGGCCATCAAAAGTATGTGTGGTTGTTATGACGTCAGCTTTAACTTTACAGAGACATTTTCTTATTCAGATGACTCAACGTATATCCCCTCAAGAACGAAACATGCAGGCGCATTGGAATGGGCTACGTTGATTGAAGATTCTAAGGGGAAAATTGTTATCCAACACCTGCTTATTGTTGGTGATTCTTCCGATGAGATGATCATTAAGCATTGGCGTCAAGATTGGTTATATGAGAACACTAGTTTTTACATGTTCAATGGCGACAATCATTGGGATTATGTTGAGAAATCAGCAAATGATGTAAAAGGACAATGGACACAAAAGGTTTACCAAGTAGATGATAGTCCAAGATATGAAGGTTCGTCATCTTGGGTGCATGTGGATGGAAAAAGCTATTGGGAAAATAGAACAGATGCACCGCTTCCAAGAAGGGAATACACACAACGAAGCGATTACAATGTTACTGTTCGAAGAAATAGACAAGAGATCGTTGATGGTGGTTGGATTCATGATCAGGACAACGACAAAGTAGTTCGGACAATTGGTGAAGATGACGTTCTTATTGCTCAAGAAAAAGGCTACAACACCTATACAAAAGTAGCTGATTCAAGATGTAAAACAGCCATAGACTGGTGGCAGGAGAGTAATGAGTTTTGGTCAGAAGCCCGAAAAGCATGGGAGGTGGTTTACGGAAAAGGCAAGAACCTTGAGCTAGCGAAAAAAGTGGATGGAAAGCATTTGTACGAATTTTTATTCTCCATGGATGTGAACTCAACGAAGCCAAGAAAGATTGAGAAGACGATTAAATCATTTGTTAAGTAAACGTCGAATAGGATGATAAAAATTAGTCTAATTTCAGTTTTTCTACTTTCCGTGTTGTATTCAAATGGACAAACAGAGAATGTTTTTCTGAATCGATCCTACTGGAAGTCAATGCCGTCAGTGGAACAAATCAAAGGAGATATTGACGATGGCAATGATCCCTCTGAGTTCAATCAACATAAATTTGATCCCATAACATGGGCAATTATTGAAGGCGTTCCGAACACAACTGTTGCGTTTTTATTAGATCAAAGCGGTAATCATGTAGATAAGCGTGCACACGACGGACGGACTCCCATTTTTTGGGCGGCATACAGAGGAAACATTGAATTGATGAAGCAATTGATTGAGAAGGGAGCGAAAACTGACTTAATCGATGATCATGGGTATTCGCTAATCAATTTCTCTGCGACTACGGGCCAGTTGGATATTGAACTATACGATATCTGTATTGAGAACGGCGCGAGTATTGATCAAGAATTCAACAACGATGGTGCGACTCCCTTATTGTTGATTATTCCCTACTTGGAATCCCCTGAAATGATTCGATATTTTACCGAAAAAGGGCTTTCATTTGATCAAATAGATTCCCACGGGAATAATGCCTTCGTTTATGCTGCGAGAACTGGGAATCATCAATTAATGGAATTTGCTTTAGACCAAGGACTTGATCCCAGGGCAAATAACGATGCTGCAATGATATTTGCAAGCAAAGGAACACGTAGCGTTGAAAATTCAGTTGAAGTATATCAATACTTGTCAGCATTGGGGCTATCAGTTTCAGCACAAGATGATCAAGGAATGACAGCTTTGCATCACCTAGCTAGTCAATGTAAAGACACGATTGTCCTTGACTTTTTCACTTCCAATAGCAGCGACCTTAATGCGAAAGATTCTGAAGGTAATTCACCTTGGTTAATTGCAGTGAGCAATAATGAGGTCGAGATCATTAACTATTTTTCTCAAAAATCAGGTATTGAACATTCGGTAAATGGGCTCGGAGAAAATGCACTTCATTTAGCAGCTAAAAGGAATGATTCATCAGTATTGGATGAGGTGTTGAAATTTGGCTTGGATATTAATTCGAAAAGATCTGATGGCATGACGGCATTACATATTGCGGCAATGAAAGCGAAAAATGATCACCTACTGAAAGAACTCATTTCAGCTGGAGCGGACAAATACATCCTAACTGAATTCAAAGAAAGTGCTTTTGACTTGGCTAGTGAAAATGAAGTTCTCCAATCAAAACATATTCCTTTAACCTTTTTAAAATAGAATTTATGAAACGCATAGTCTGTTATTTCCTTCTCTTCTCTGGACTGTTTATCGCTTGCTCTTTTGCAAGTTCCACAACTAAAAAAATTAAATGCCTCATTCAAATGACAAATTATGAAGGAGAAGGGGCCTATGTTATCGTTTCATTGATCAATCCCAAAGGACAGTATGAAAAAACAGTTTATGTCCAAGGCGATGATAATGAATGGTACTATGAATTGACGAGCTGGTGGAAGTTTTACGGGAAGAAACGAACGAAATTAGATGGAATCACAGGAAGTACGATCAGTGGAGGAGAGCGCTCGATGGTCGTCATTCAACTTGATGCTGCAAAAATCAATAAGGGATATAAACTGCGTTTCGAAAGTGCTGTTGAAGCCAATAACTATTACAAAAAGGACATTGAGTTCTCTTTAACGACGGCGAATCTCCAAAAGAAATACAACGGGAAAGGGTTTATCCGATATGTTCGAATGCTTCCACAGTAATTTGATTTAGAATGATCCTTTCTTTTTGGCGTAGAATTCATTTGATTCTTGCGGTATTATCGTTTTTGTTCCTTTTGATTACCTCAATTACTGGGGTGATCTTGTCGTTTGAACCAATTCAAAACGAGTTAAGTGAATGCCATATTGGTCGTGCACCTGATACTTCTGTGAGCGATTTAATTGTTCAATTGGAAAAGCAGTATGACGAAGTGTTTGAAGTTAAGATTGAGGAAAATGAGTTTCTTCAATTATCAGTTATTACCGAAGCGGGAGACTTTGAAACATTCTATGCCGATCCCAAGACAGGATTAAAAATCGCAGAAATAGAAGAGAAATCTAGACTATTTGTATTCTCAAGAACACTTCATCGTTCGCTGTTTTTAGGCGAAACAGGTCGTTTAACGATTGGAATTACGGCATTTCTTCTTTTGTTAATAGCACTTTCGGGAACAATTTTAATCATACGAAGACAGCTCGGAATTAAGCATTTTTTCAAGCGAATTAATCGAGATAATTTTCACCAGTTTTGGCACGTTTGGCTGGGACGTCTTTCACTTGTCATTATTATAATTATCGCACTAACGGGTTCTTATCTTTCCATGGACCGTTTTGGTTTATTGCCTGACAAACAAAAAGTCCAGCACAGCCTAGAAGATGAACTCTTCACAGACACGTCAATTTTTCCAAAGCAAGAATTCGACATTTTTCAAAACACTAAGTTGTCCGAAGTTCAGTCCATTCAGTTTCCTTTTTCAAGAGATAGAGAAGATTATTTTCAATTGAAATTGTTGGAAAAGGAGATCATTGTAAACCAGTTTAACGGTCAGCTTATTAGCAGTCAGCCCATTGATCAATTCACGTTGTGGCAGCAATTTAGCTACAATCTCCATACTGGAAAAGGAAGTCTTTTGTGGTCAATAATTTTGTGTTTGGCTTCTGCGAGCATTCTGTTTTTTATTTTTTCAGGATTTAAAATGACCCTTAATCGAATGAAAGGGAGCAAGAAGAATTCGTTTAAACCACATAAAAGTAGAATAGTTATTCTTGTCGGATCTCAAGGCGGAACAACGTTTAAGTTTGCAAAGGAATTCCAAAATCGCTTGATTCAAAGTGGTCAAAAAGTCTACGTAGATGATCTCAGTAGTTATGAGATGTATAATCGCTTGGAGCATTTGATCATTTTAACATCGACTTATGGAAATGGGGAGGCTCCTACGAATTCGAAAGACTTCATAGAAAGGTTTCAGCAAATTCACCAGAAAAAGGCGTTTGACTATTCAATTGTGGGTTTTGGTTCAAACGATTATCGCCAATTCTGTCAATTTGCCAAAGATGTTTCAACAGAACTTGATCGATATGATACGTGCGAAGAATTTTTATCGCTAAAATTAATCAACCAACAATCGCTTTCAGAATTTGAGAATTGGTGTTTGGAATGGACTGAACGTGTTGGAATTGTTCTAAATGATCGCCCTTGAACCAAAATTGAATACCCTGTTTAAGGTATTTTGGCCCTACAAATCGGTTTCATTATGCACTTTTGAAACCTCTTTAACGTCAATTAAAACAGGTGTTTAGCTCGTTAATTCTTATTTAGAATGATTTTAAATACCACTTTCATGGTATTGTCAACGGCTCTAACAGTCACGTACTTTGTCAAAAAAACAAGAGATGAAAACAAGAATACTTTTAGGGATATTCATTGGTGCAGGATTTACAGTTTCAGCGCAACTAGTGGAAGATTCAATAGAAATGTTACCAGGATATACGAATGAATCATATTACTCTTTGAGCAACGATGAACAACTAAATGTCGTCAATACTGACTGGGATATTGCGTTTGATTTAGGTGGATTTGGTTCGTCAATTCGAACGAATGAACACATTGGTACAGAAGTTTATGTTTACACAAACGGAACAGACTGGTCAACAGTTGACACAACTGGAATGCAATGGAATTCGATGCATAACAGTGAGACGAGATGGTCTTTTGGTTCATTTGATCAATCAATCAATGGATCTAATCCCTTTGATATTGGCTGGGGAGTGTACAATCCAGTGACACATGCAATAAGCGGAGATTCAATTCATATCGTGAAATTGTCTTCAGGCGATTACAAAAAAGTGATGATTGAAAGCCTTACGAGTGGAGTTTATACATTCAAGCATGCTGATTTAAATGGTTCGAATGAAGTTTCTGCTTCCATTACAAAATCAGATTACACAGATAAGAACTTTGTGTATTATTCAATTGTAAATGACCTAACAATTGATCGTGAGCCTGCAAATGATTCGTGGGATATTGTTTTTACTAAGTACAGCGCACTTTTGCCACAAGGAGCGAATTATGGAGTAACGGGAATTTTAGCGAATAAGGGTGTTCATGTCCGCGAAGCAAATGGAGTTTCTCCTGCGACTGCGGTTTATACTGATTATGCAGTAGATTCGGTTATTAACGTAATTGGATGGGATTGGAAATCATTCAATATGACTTCTTTTTCATACGACATTGCCCCAGACCTATCTTACTTTGTAGAAGATCAAACGGGTAATATTTGGCACCTTTTATTTACAAAGTTTGAAGGTGGATCAACAGGAAAAGTTGTATTCGCTAAAGAGCAAATATCGAGTGCGAGCATAGATGATCTTAAGGATTTAACCGCATTCGGAATGTATCCAAATCCTGCAAATGAGCAAACTACTGTAGTCTTCAACTCAACAGCAGAATCAGTACAAATTTCAATTGTTGACCTATCGGGCAAGCAAGTTTTTCAGAAGGAATTGACTGAGAAAGGCTTGGTGACTTGCTTAATTTCAACTTCTGATTATCGTGCTGGAAGTTATTTTGTACAGCTAATTACGGCAAGTGGAATCACAACAAAAAAATTAATAATCCAATAATAACAGTCTCTGCAAAGACTAGGTTAGGTAAGAGCTCTCTGTTTATGTCAGCAGAGAGCTCTTTTGAAAGCACTTCCTACCACTACTTAATGATAAAACTGCTGCTTACTAGGCGGCAGTTTTATTATAATTAAAAATTATGAGATCAGTTCAAGTTAAATACTTCCTTGTTTTTTTGATGCAGATGATTGTTTTGAGTGCTAGCGCGCAGATAACAGTTCATTTTCTGGATCAGAATGGAGAATCTGTTGTTGGTGTGAAATCGCATATTTTCTCAACAGACGGAGCGTTCTTGGTTCGCGGAATTTCTGATAATCAAGGTCGGTTAATTATCGAGTCGAGTAAACTTGCGTCGCAGGATATGATACGCATCAAAGCGAACAGCATTGGCTACAAATCGGTGGATTCTATTCTATTCATTGAGCGAGAAATGGTCATTTATTTAGAAGATGACTACCAAGACAAGAGTGAAGTTGTAGTCACGGCACAATACAATACCAAATCAGCTGAAAATTCAGTGCATAAAATTAAAGTGATTGACCGAACAAAGATTGATGCAATGGGAGCGGTGACTTTACGCGATGTGTTGAGCAATGAATTGGGAGTTCGATTAGCACAAGATAATATCCTTGGAAGCAGCATGACTTTACAAGGGATTTCTGGACAAAATGTCAAAATTTTAATCGATGGCGTTCCCGTTGTCGGTCGATTAGATGGTAATATTGACGTAAGTCAAATTAACCTGCAGGAAATTGAACGAATTGAAATAGTTGAAGGGCCACTCTCGGTGAACTATGGAACAAATGCGCTCGCTGGCGTGATCAATTTGATCTCAAAAAAACCAAAATTCAAACAAGTAAGTGGATCTGTAGCCTCCTATTATGAAAGCGTAGGACATTATAATGCAAATGTGGAATTGAATTACGGGAGTAAATTCCATGCTTTCGGAATCTCAGTTGGTAGAAACTTTTTTGATGGCTGGAGAGAAGATCACACTACCTTTAGAAATCCAATTCCAATAGCTGATTCAAATCGATTCATGACCTGGAAGCCAAAAGAGCAATTATTCGGAGGGGCATTCTTTCAATGGAATAAAAATGGCTGGTTTGTACGTTCAAAACTGAATTTCTTCACTGAAACAATCATTAATCGTGGATATCCTCGCGCTCCGTATCAAGAAACGGCATTTGATGATCAGTACACGACACGTCGCATTGACAAGTCAGTGACCTTAAAGAAGAAAATTTCTAAAGACGGAATCTTTAACTCCTTGTTTGCCTACAACAGGTACGATCGAATCAAGAATACGTATTTCATCGACTTGACGACTTTGGATCAACAATTAACGAACAATCCATCTGATCAAGATACTTCGATGTTTGATCAATGGGTATTCCGAGGCAGCTTTTCCTCACTTCGAGATTCAGCAAAGCTCAACTTTCAAGTTGGCTACGATATTTTAATAGAAAGTGCTTCAGGACGTCGAATTAGTGATACACGCCAAACACAAAGTGATTTTGCGCTCTTTGCAACAGCTGAATATCAACCAATCAGGTCATTGGTCATTCGACCGGGTCTTCGTTATGCATATAATACTACGTATCCTCCTCCAGTCTTACCATCGTTAAATGTGAAATGGAAATTTGCTGGGAAATGGAATTTAAGAGCATCTTATGCAAAGGGATTTCGGTCTCCAGGAATAAAGGAATTGTACTTTGAATTCGTTGACATCAACCACAATATTTTAGGAAATGAGGACCTAAATGCAGAAAGTTCAAACAACTTCTTGAGCTCAATCACGCATAGGCGAACTAAGGACAAATGGTCATTGGAAACGGAACTAAACGGTTTCTATAATTCCATTGCCAACAGAATTACATTGGCTTCAATTCAAGGAACAGAATTCACGTATGTTAACATCGGTAAATTTCAATCACAAGGAATCCGTTTGACGTCGAAATTCACAAATGAACAATTGATTATCAATGGAGGAGTAGGGTGGATTGGGAGCGCGAGTAACATCATCTCAGACGAACTATTGGATGATTTTTTGTTTTACCCTGAACTTCAATCGTCTGTTATTTATTCAATCTCCAAAACCAAAACATCGCTCGCTGTGTTTTATAAGTACCAAGGTAAGCTGCCAAATTTTGTCTTAGACGATGAAGGGAATGCGAATCAAAGAATTACAGAGGATTATCATTTGCTCGACTTAACAGTTACTCAGCAATTATGGAACAACAAGCTCTCATTTACGCTTGGGGCGAAAAACGTGTTGAACGTAACTCAAATAGTGAGTAATTCTGCTTCTGGCGTTCACTCAAATGGTGGACATTTAGTTTCCGTCGGTACTGGAAGAACGTATTTCGCGTCAGTCAAATTGAATCTAAGAAAAGCCATTAAACCGCATAAAAAATGAAAAAACTAATCTACCTATCCATCATCCTTTTGGGAATTAGTTCTTGTATGAAAGATGAAATTCCTGTTTCTAAGCATTCCCCAGGTGATACAACAACGAATCAAATTGAACTAGGAATTGATTATCGCTACCAGGCTTATTACGATTTTGGAAGCAATTCATTTGTGAAGCAACACGAAAAAACCGAATGGGATCTTGGGTTTGAATCGGGAACAAGTGGCTGGCACATTGTGTTGAATACGTCTAAAGCTATGGGAATCGCTGAGTTTCCTATTGCTGATTTCGCGTCTACAACAGATACAACTGGTTCGCAATGGCGATACGATGTTAACTCAGGAAACTTGGACTCAACAGCAATACGAAATTGGCAAAATGGAAACTCATTTTATTTAATCGATCGTGGTTATTCATACGATGGAATTCACCAAGGCTTTCGGAAACTTCGAATCTTAACTGTCGATGGCAACGAGTATGAAATTGGATATTCCGATTTAGATGGATCCAATCAACAATCAGTAATTATTGAGAAAGACCTTGATTTTAATTTCACCTTTTTCTCATTTGAGACGAACAGTATTGTTGGGATTCAACCACCTAAAGAAGATTGGGACATTGTGTTTGGTCAATACACGCATTTGTTTGATCCAACTTTTCCATATTTGGTCACTGGAGTATTGTCCAATAGAAATGGAGTAGAAGTGACCGAAGTATTCGATTTGCCATTTGATGAGATTGAGTTTGCTGATGTTTCAAACTATACCTTCTCTCAAAACATTGATGTAATTGGGTATGATTGGAAAACCTTTACTGGAGGTAACTATTTAACGAATGCCGAGCAAAGTTATATTGTGAAAACAACAGAAGGCGCATACTACAAAATACATTTTATTGATTTCTATAATCAAATGGGAGATAAGGGGAATCCAACGTTTGAAGTAAAGAGTTTGTAGGTAGATTGCTCAAACACGTCATTTTATTCTTGTCGAATGAAAAGTACGAGCACGTTTACGCGATTTGATCCAGTCTAATGCAACTCGTCGTTATTTCATCAATTTTTCTCGAGTAATAGAACCATTCTTCCATTGAAATTCAAGGAGGTATTCCCCTATTGGGAGGTCAATGACGTTGACAACGTTTTTATAGCCTTCTTCTCGAATAAATCTTCCATCCAATCCAAAAATAGACAGCTTAGTCCAATCCTTGCTCTTGAAGCGAATCTCGTCCTTTGCAGGATTCGGGTAGACAATCAATTTGCTTGTATATGGATGGTCTGATACGCCCAAGGTCAAGGAATCTGAGATTTCTAACAACGCAAACTGCTCAAACCACGTGTATCCAACTAATCTAATAGTTTCCAAATGCCCAAAGGGATACATTACAGGATCTGATTGATAATTAGCGTAATTGCCCATAAAACCATCTGTTAAAGCGGGATTGAACGTTGTCCCATCTAACCAAGAGTAATAAGGATCCTTCAATGCTTCGATATGCGTTCCACTATGGTTCGCAACGTAATCGTACATGTTGTTGCCATCTGTATCTCTCGATTTTAATAAGAGTACAATTTTGGTTTCCAAACCAGGAGAGGTCAACATCTCTAACCGAGCTTCAGAATAATTGAAAAAGTTCCCTCCATTTGTTGAAGGCGAGCTCTTGTAGTAGGTTAACAATAAATGGTCACTGAATTCGATCAAGGTGGCCACCTGACTTGGAGTGGGATTTGTATTGACAAAGGCACCAGGACTTCCTCCGCCTCCAATGTAGACTTCGCACACTAAGTCGGATGAATTATTGCTCCCAAGAGTTCCGTCACAATATGTCTTGATATTGATTAATTGATTTAGGTAAGAGGTAACGGTATTGCATGGTCCGTTTGTATTGCTGTTGTAGAATTCACACTCGTAGGTAATTCCGTCGTAGCGTTGAATAGGATCGACATCGGCAGATTGATTGTACTGTTTAAGCTTTAGTGCAGTTGCGTCGGAGCCCACATTTCCGTGAATGCTTAATTGGTAAACGTCATGCGCCTTTTCGATAAAACCAGCTAAGAGCATTTCAGTACTATTCAAGCTAGTCGAATCATCATCTAGCATAAAATAGGTGTTCGTTAAGATCAGGTAATTGAAATCCGCTCCACTTGCATAAGCCAACAAACGGTCTTCCTCTACGGTGTTTCCAAGTACTGAATCTTGAAATTTACTAACCCAAAGTCCTTTAAAATCCATGTTCGGAGTTAAAGGGTCAGATTGAGCCTCTGAAAATTGAACAGTAAATAGCGTTAGCAATAAGCAAAGTAGTTTCATAATGTTTTTGTTAACTAGGTTTAAACTGGATGAAAATAGAGTGCGGTCAATCAGTAAATCAGAACGTTACGATTTTTTGCATGTCCCCAGTCTCTTGATCTACAACTATGTAAATACCTCGTCGAGAGAATGGAATTGTCAAGACTTCCGATACTTCTTTTACAAGACTTCCGTCAGTAGCGTATATTTTTAAGTGATAGGGCTTTGAAAGGATGAATTCTGAATTCGTCGCGTTATAGCTAACCAAGTTTCTTTCAACGTTTACGGCAATTACTCCATGATTGGAAACGGCACCGTTGAAGTCATAACCGAGGAGCCAATAGTAATTCATTCCTGTTGGCGGAGCATAATGAGGCATTCGGTATTGGATTGGTGATTGTGAAAACCCAACAGCTGGACGTGTGCCAATCTGATCAAATTGGTAACCATCAGTAGAATGGAGTACTTCAAAATAATCAGTATTGGATTCAGAAATTGTTTCCCAAAGCAGTTGAGTCTGATCAAAAACATAATCGCCTGAAAAATAGGCTAATTCAGCAGGCAGAATTATGGGACTGATTGCACAGCCATTGTTACTGTATGTTTGAGCCGTTCCCCCATTTTCGTCGAATGTGATAAAATCTCCATCAGTACCGGTGTTTAAGGTTCGATCGTATTCGTAGTCAATAGAAAAAACTTGTCCGCTCGTAGTTGTCATGTCCGAATTAAAGTAACGAGTTCCTGGTGCTGTTGAATTACTGTAATTACCATCTAGCACCCAATCCGGATCATCTTGATAGATGATGTAAATGGGTCCAAGTCCACATAGTCCATCCCAAGTAAGGGCGTCAATACATAGCCCGTCATATGCTAGGATAAAACTCGAGTTTGGAGGCATTGTTGCACCAGTTCCTTCAACGAAATTGCCCGGACAACCTGCGGCAGTGTTAATTGCCGAAGTCGTTGTTGGATTCATTGTTAATACATCGGTGAAATTCATATTGGGTGGATAGGTCAGACCATAATTAATATTGAAATTCCCAGTTGTTACATTTATTGAATAGTCGCCAGTTGTTCCAAATAACAGTTCATTATAGCCTTCATTGAGACACATACCGTTACATGAATTAATAAGAACACCAGTAATGTGAGGAGGAGTGCAACTACCAATTAATGTAATAAGAAGTCCTATGGAATTAGATGCGATTGTACTAGGAGCACTTGAAACTATTCGAATTCGATAGTTGACACTACTTGTCATGGTGGCGGGTATTGCAATGTTGATTGTCCCAGATGGATTAATACCTTCTGCACTAATCCCGCTAAGTGTTCCGATATCTACTGGAGAAAGAAAACTACCAGTGGCATCGGAGAGTTGTGCTGTGAATACGTTTCCAGCACCGAAAGTTCCTGTTGAAGTGAAGGGAATTGATCCTGCGTCATCAGTTGTGCAATCAACGGTGAATGGCGATCCAGAAATTGCACCAGTTGTAATCGTATTGGCAATTGTACAGGGGAGAATAGTTTGTCCTGAGTTTAATGTTCCCTGTGATGCTACGGCGCCTGTTGCCCAGATGAAATCATTATATGCGACACCTGAACCTGTGAGTTGCATCGAGGTTCCAGCAGCAGTCGTCGAATTGTTTTCTGCAACGCCTATATCAGTCGACGTTAGTGTGTTAGCAGGGCCATTTGTTGCAGTGAAGCTACCTTCATAACTTAAAAACTGCAAGACGGTTCCACCATTATCGACAAGTGCTATTCCATCAGGGCCACCATTTTGAATTAGGCCAAAACAAACGGAGATTGTTCCATAGCCACATCCTTCATCTGGAATACTCCCAGAAAGTGTCTGTGTGTTGTAAGAAGTTCCCACGCTACCGTTGTACAATATAATTTGATAGCCAGTAATGACAGTTCCAGCTGTTCCAGCTATTTCTATACATTCATTGACATCCGTACTTATATTGTCGTAATGGATTTCATTAATCCATGGATTTTGAGAAATTCCTGAAAAGGAAATGAGAAGTAGGAGTAACAAGAGGAGTTGATGCATATCGTTTACTATGATTCTTTAAACATGCAATTGTACCTCAACAGATTTAATAAAACTCTATTAGACAGGGTTATGGGACAAACCATTAGGTAAAATGGGACAAACCAAATGCCTTATAAAGAAATCTTTTTTAGTTCTGATAGATATGTTTCTCCAACATCAATTTTATATTCATTTATATAGATGTGTTTTTTACCTTTTCGCGTTACTTTATCGATTCTTATGATGTAAGATCTTCTAACTCTCAAGAATTCAAGAGGATCGGGCACCATTTCTAAAAAGTCACCTAGTTTTTCACGAATAACATGCCTTCCTGTTTCTGTATGTATTTCCAGGTAATTTCTATCTGATTTCACAAAGAGGATGGTACCCGTTTCAATTTTCACATCATTATTGCCTTCTCGAACAATTATATGCGGTGTGTTGCTCTTGCTTAATCTTTTCAAGACTTGACGAAGGAGCTCTCTAACCAGGTGTTTGTTGTATATCAATACACGAAAACGAAAGAAACCGTAGATCAATAAGGTGACAGAAAGGATTACCGAAAGTTTAAACCACCAGCGTTTCCAAAAAGGCGGGGAAATTGTCAGGTTCATACTTGCTCTTTGCATTTTCCATTCACGATTTTCACCTTTCAACTGAACTATAAACGCATAACTTCCGGGTGCAAGTTTTGGATATGTGACAGAACGATTCTTCGTATATGTCCAACTTTCATCGACTCCTTCAAGTTTATAGCGATAGGTTAATTCTTCAGACTGGTTAAATGAAATTCCTGCAAAGTGAAATTCTAGTCGGTTCTGATCATAGGAGAGAGAAACATTATCCATTCCATTCCACTTTTTATCATTCACGAATACTTTTCTAAGCTTAAGGCGATAGTCAATTGTTGGTATACTACGGTCAAAGTAAGAACGAGGAAAGTAATTTAATCCTTCTTTCGTTCCAACCCAAATTTTATCATCATCAATGGCCAATGAGCTAACTTCATTGCTCGATAAGCCATCTTTGTATGTGACACTAGAAATTGAATAAGTTCCATTATCATTAATACGGATTCGATTCAAGCCAACATTTGTACACACCCAAAGAGTGTGCTCGTCCTCTGGATACATTTTTGAGACAAAGTTGCTTGTTAAACCATCTTTCGTAGTAATATGACCTATGATTTTGTTGCCATTGTAAATGACAATTCCATTTCCTCTTGAGGCAATTAACAGGTTGTTTTGAAAAAGGCATAAATCTTCAATTCTCACACCGAAAGTAGGATTGGATTTGAGGCTATTTCCTACTTGAAAAAGGTTCTTTTTCTCTTCCCGAAACAAGCCCTTTTCTGTTGCGAAGTACCACTTGTTTTTGAAGTTTACACCATCATAAAATCGATATCCGGAATGCAGGGATTCGTGTTCTCCATTCTTCAAAGAACCTTTTTCTGCCGAGTGGATTCCAAAAATTAAGACACTCCCGTTTTTCTGTGCTTCAATGTTTGAAGTACTCCCTACAACAACTGACATTGAGTTCTGACTATTCCAGACTTTCCCGTTCGAAAGGTAGTACATAACGCCGTCACTCTTATTGAACGACAAAAGAGCAGGTCGTTTGAGTTGGGAGCTGCTAACCCATTTTAATCCATTATTGGATTTAACCCAGACATCTCCATTTTGAGTCGCGATCCATAATCTTTTCTCATTGTCAAACGCAAGATCAATGATGTCTTCGTTTTCTACTTTGATGTGCTCTGTTTTTACTTCTGCATTTTTAAAGTAAAACACGCCATCATTGAGCGTTGAAATCCACGTCCCATTTTCGTGATCGATGTACATGGACGAAACAGCTTTTCCTTGTAAAAGTCGCTGAGTGATGACCCCGTGCTTATTGTAAACAAAAGCTCCATCAGATCTTGTAAGGACAGCAAAGTGGGTTGAATCTAGTTTGTCTATCCCAAGTAATTCGGAACCAATAAAAAGTATCGATTCCCGACCGTTTTCATTCCTGAAAACGGAATCATTTGCCAGTATGAATGTATTCAATCCACCGAAACTAACGGTTCCAAACCTACGACCATTAATTTTATGTAAACCACCGAGAGTCTTTCCAAGAATTTTTTGTGTTCTTATTTCTTCACTATCAAGGGTTACATATGTGAATGTATTTTGCTTTGAATCTACATGATACTGAAGAATTCCATCCTGCTTACTCGTTATCAGGTTGTTCTCTAGATCACCCTGAGCATTTATGGACAGATAGCCAAGCGCATTCAAAAAAGTGAAAACAGGAATATTTAAGGAGTCAAAATATATTTGGTCCAAGACATTAATGGTGCCAAGAGTTTCAAAAATATCATTCCTTTGATAAGGGATAAATTGGGGCTCTTCACCTACTATTAGAAAGACTGAAGGCTCAAATGTTGTACACCAAATTCTTCCTTTATCGTCCTTGAAAAATTTAAAAATGGTGTTATTTGTTAAGCCATCATTCGTACTATAGTGCTTAAAGGTATAGCCATCATATCTCGTCAAGCCATTATCTGTAGAAAACCAAATGTATCCCCAGTCATCTTGAATGATGTCATATACCTCGCTACTTGAGAGCCCGTTACTTGTTGTATAATGATGGTAAGCAGGGTCTTGAGTAAGTCCCAGAGTTGTTAGTAGAAGAAAAGAAGCTGTAAGGATTAATTTCAACAACGTTGTCCTATTTTGATTGAAGCAAGTATATCCATTTGTTCTCAAATTAGATGTACGTATTCTTTTTAATTAGATCGCCGAAATTAACGAATATCATTCAGAATTAAACCGATTTAGTGAATTTTCTTGTATTTAATTGTCTGACAATAAAATACATATGATCCAAAAGGACTCGTGTTTTTCGCTTGAACGGATGAGCTCCAGTACCAACTCTTTGGCTTGCACAGGTGGGCTTGAATTCTTCAGTTTTCAGAATCATCCCTATCCACTAACTAAAATTAGTTAATGCTCAATAAGAACTACATTCCTATTCTTACAAATAAGGAATCGTTGCAAGCACCAAACTAAGCAATAAAACTGGCCAATATAATATTTTAGGAATAAGGTTGTCCTTATAGTGAATGAATGTGAGCCAAGTGGCAGACTTAACTGTGAATATGTACACGTTGATATTCAGTAAAATCATATAAATGTACATGATGATGTAGAAGAAGTCCAAGTAGACCAAGGTCGTTCCTTGAAATTCTTGTCTTAAGTTGGAGTGCGCGAAAAAAACAACGAAGAGCAGGGCAGAACTAGTACCAATAAAGCCATTCATGGAATAACCTATTTCAGCGGATTTCTTTTCATCACGAATCACTGTTAACAAAAGTGCAAACAAGAGAGAAGCCGCCAAAAGAAGAGGGAGTACGTAAACAAAGAAGGAATTGGCCACTTTCCGTTTTACGAATAAATTGAAGTGCAATTCAGGGAATTCTTTTTGTCCAAAATAATCGACGATTCCGAAATCAGCATCGTAACTAGATAATTTGTAATCAAAAAAGGTGTTGTTCAATTGCCAATCTCCTAGGACAATGTTTTCTTCCACACCGAAAATATTTGTTACGTCCGTTGACAGATATGAATCATAGTCTGGAATGAGGACAACATTTCTTGTGAAATTTTTTGGCCACATGCGCATCCAAACAGATTGTTGATCGAAAGGATATTGTCGGTAATCGAAGGGTTGTCGGAGGATGGTCTCGAAATACCAACACACCACTTGATTTCCATCTTCATCAGTCGTTCTATTTATTTCTTTGGGTTCAATGCTCGAGCCAGAATCTACTTGTTCTGGGAAAATGAATCCGACATCAGTCGAGTCTAATCCAAGTGTTTCCATTTGACCTTTATCATAATTCTGCCATAGGTAACCCGTAATTTCAACGTCATGGGTATTATCAAATTTCATGGATTGTATGAAGAGTCCTGTTTTGATTTTAATCAATTCGTCGGATTCAGGATGCTTTTCCTCCCAATTTTCACGGAGGAAATCCGTGGCTTGTTTTTGATTACTCAGTTGATTTTCAGGAATGTTTGTAGCATTCATTTTTGTCCACATAACGAGCAAACAAATTAATAGCAACGCAGTTGCAAGGAAGGAATAGATCCAGAGTTTTTTCTCATTCATACGTGAATAGTTGCTATCAGAGTTTATTTAGTGCGATCGTTCCAATGAAATGGGTAGAGGGAAACGAACTTAGAGACTAAAAGTAGAAATAGTTTTCTAGATGAAAAACTTATCTCATTCAATCATGCCGAGGATTAATTTTTCCTGTAATTTTGACTTCAAAGAAATCAATCTTTTCAAAATATGAAAACTTGGCTCATTCCTATTTGTATTCTCTTTATGACTTTCTCTGCTTTTGGACAGAAAGAAATCGTCACCCAGAACGGCGCTTGGTTCATGTACTTTGGGAACCATCGACTGACGGAAAAATGGGGCATCCATACAGAATACCAGTTGAGGAGAAGTGATTTCGTCAAAGATTGGCAGCAATCACTTGCACGTATTGGAGTTGATTATCATTTCAACCCGCAAAATTCCCTCACTGCTGGATACGGTTGGATCGTGTCTTTTCCATACGGAGAGCAGGCAATCGCCGTAAATACAACTGAACATCGAATTTGGCAGCAATTCATCAATAAATCAGTTTCGGGAAGGTTCAATTTTAATCATCGCTACCGATTGGAGCAACGTTTTATTGAAAATGCCTCCTTAAATGGGATTCAAGAAAAGGAAGTGGATGGATATAAATTTCGACAACGTGCACGATATCGTTTCATGATCTCAATTCCAATAACGCGAAAAACGATGGAAGACAAGACCCTGTTTTTAAGTTTATACGATGAGGTGTTTCTTGGCTTCGGTAAAGGAATCGGTAAAAATATCCTCGATCAAAATCGATTGTTCGGTTCTATTGGTTGGAAATTCAACGGACGTTCAAACGTGCAATTGGGATATTTGAATCAGATGATTTTTAAATCGGATGGGATACATATCGAGCGCAATCACAACGTACAATTAAGTTGGACGTACAATCTTGACTTCAGATAGACCCAAAGCCAACCCAGATTAAATCGTACCTTTCTTCAAGAAATTATTCCCGAGTGAACCAAAAAGAAAAATCCAAGATCAATCAGAATGATACGGCATTCGATAATGCACTGAAAAAATCGGTGCAGGGTCATTCCTATATCCATTGGACACCAATTGAAGTGATTCAAACAGCTGTGGAGTGGTTGGGAACCAAAAGTGAAAACCGAATCTTAGACATTGGATCTGGAGTTGGGAAGTTCTGCATTATTGGGGCGATGAATAGTCGTGCACATTTTACTGGAGTGGAAACACGTAAAAACCTGGTCGATGAAGCAATTGTCTTAAAAAAGGAACTCAAGTTAAGTAACGTTGATTTCATTCATTCAGACATCAAGGAAATTGATTTCAAAAACTTTACGTCGTTTTATTTCTACAATCCGTTCTGCGAGCACATGGCAATTTCGGGCTCAATTGACGATCAAATTAAGTTCGATGAAGAAGCCTATTATTTCTACCAAGATTTCGTGGTTGATCAACTGAAGAAAACTCCCAAAGGAACGAAGCTTGTAATGTATTGCTCACCAGACCTCGACATTTCAATAGATTTCGATCTAAAAGACATGTACTTTGAAGGTCTTCTTCAGTTGTGGGTCAAACGGTAATTGCCGTTTCCTAATTGAACGATCAATTCTAATTTTTAATACAAAACGCCCAAATGAAGTGCGGTAGCTTTGGGAGAAAAAACACCTATTGAACTTGCTCAGACGAGTAATCCATTACCAGTCTGCGGCAAAGGGAAATGGTGTTTTATAACCAAACTGTAACACGTAAGTTGATTAGGCGCCAAAAAATAAACCTACCAATGACTTCAGTTTAACAGCGTAATGGTCTTTCATGAAATATCTAATATCTGAACCTACCGCATGTTAATTAAGCCCAAGCTCTTTCAACCTAACCCGAACCACTTCAGTTTAACAGCGTAATGGTCTTTTATCTAATGTCTAAAACCTGGACCTACCCACAAACCACTTCAGTCCAACAGCGCAGCGAATCTAAAAGCAGAGCGATCTGAAAATCTAAGAGCTTGCGAGTCCACTCCACACTACACTTAACTCAATAACTTCAATCGTACACTCAATACCCACCTGCGGATCAAAATCAAACTACTATATTCGTTCGGAATTAGTGAAATATTCTAGGAAATAAAACCAACTTGCATTTATTCAGACCAGAAAACAGCAAGCACTTGTCACCAAGTTCGGAGAGATTTCTAGGAACATTCATATCCAACTTTGATTCAATCATATAGAATACTTTGTATTCGGTGTAGGAAAATAGATTGAAAACATTCACGATCTATTAGTTTATACATGATTGTGTGAAGGAAATTTTATTATTTTTGGCTTAAATTAAAACTTAGAATTCGATTAAATTAATCTTTTAGAACATGAAAAAAGTATTTAGTTCTTTGGTGATTGCAGCAGCAATGACTTTT
>NVXP01000039.1 GCA_002733985.1 Fluviicola sp.
CCAGGTTTTGAGTTCTGCATTTGCTTCTGCATCTCCTGTAAACTTTCATTCAGCATCAACGCTAAATTATTGTAGGATGTCATTGTGTATTGCTGATGAATACCAAGGTCTGACATTCTTCGCTCATCAATATCTTCTAAACTTAGTTCATGATTTACTGCGATCTTATTCAACTCAGCATCGACGAAACTCGCAATTTTTGGTTGACGTTCCGCCAGTGCATAAAGACTATCCCTAACCACTTTCGTGTCGTCAACGATCTTACGTTGTTGACGCGTGTATTTACGAAATGCAGGGTCTTTATCGTCTACTCTAGACAGTTGCCTCATGACATCCTCCTGATCAAAACTTAAGGTCATCAGACTCTCAAGAATATTCCGCAGCATGTCCATATCCTCTGCAGCCTTCTCCTTATTGGCTTGCTTCTGCATCTCCTGCATCTGTTCAGCCATCTTTTCCATTTTTCCAGCCGCACCCTCTTGTGATTCACCCGCCTTGCCTTCTTTACCTTTATCTAAGCTTTCCTTTGCCTCACCCAACTCCTCTTTGATCTCTTCACTTTTCTCGTTTGGATCACCCATATCCATCGGGTTTTTTAATTCCTTATTCAGACTGTCCATCTTTTCAATGTCCTTCTTTAAGTCATCAAACTTCTCGTTGATTTCATCCTGCTCCTTCTTATCCGCTTCAGACGCTTTCCCTTTCTCCTCTATATTTTCTTTTAAATCCTTTTGCTCCTTTGCAAGCTCTTTAAGTTCCTCTTCAATTGCATCAATTTTTTCATTCACCTGCAGACGTTTCAACATCTCCATGCTTCTTTCCATTTGGCGTTTCATGTCCTCAGCCGACATCTCAATTTCGTCTAGTTTTTCCTCAACAGCCTCCTTGTTCTGTTCCTTCATTAACTTCTCAAGCTCTTCTAACATCTCCCGCAACTCATCATCCATTAGCTCTTCCATTAGCTCTTCCAACTGCTTCTGTTGCTCCATCAATTCCTTATCCATTTCAGAGAGTTGATCCTTCTCTTCCAACGAACTCTCCATTTCATCCTGCAGCTCCTGCAGACGTTCAATCATAGATTTTTGCTGCTCCTGTAACTGTTGAACTTGATTTTGCTTGTTCCAATTTGATTTATTAGAGTTCAAAGTCTCTTTTCTTAAACGCTCCAAGTCTTTACGAAACTCTTCTGCTCGTTTCATCATCTCAGCTAAATCTTCCTTGGCCTTATCTTGCTGCTCATCACGTAGCTCGTTCAACTCCTCTAAGTTCGGAAGCTTGTAAACAAACGAACGACTAGAAGTTGATTTACTTCCATTCACACCATCATTGTCTGTCACCACAAAACGGTATTCAATTTTATCTTCTAATTGAATGTCCTCTCTTCTGAAATCTACGGCAAAATCGAACGGGCTTTCTGTTCCAACAACACGCCCTGCATTCATTCGTTCAGTTCGCTTATTACCGTTCTTAGAAGTAATTGTGTAAACGAAACTCAAACTAGATAATCCATGGTCATCATTAACAGAGCCAGAAAAGTAGCGAATCCCATCCTTGATAGAATCTTGGATTTCCACTACCTGAATAGAAGGGAAATTATCCTTATCAACTTCAATTAAAAATTCAGTTGTGTCAATATTACCATTGACTTTATTCTTAAGTACAACACGTCCCTTTGTATCCGACTTAAAAACATCACTGACAACAAAACCATCCTTTGAAAAGATTCTTCTTTTCTCATTTAACCAAAACTCCGTACTTTGACTATGCTTGGTCACCACACTCCAAGAAATACGTGTTCCCTCTGGAACTGTCAGATCTGAAGCATTCTCAACCATCTCATTTTCTAATCCAAGATATGCAGGATACACCAAGGTCGCTTGCATTTTCCCTATTGCCGTTTTCGAGATAACTTTCACGCCAAAGTCCTTACTAGAAACTAACTCTCCATCAACATTCGCCTCAAAACTAAGGCTCGTACTTTCGCGCAGTTGATTCAATTCACCTGTAAACTTATTCTTTGCTGTACGCTTCAATAGAGCGCGTCCATTGGACGATCGTACATATACCTTATCAGGAATCCTGTCTCCAAGTAAAAGCACCTCAAACGGGAAGTTTTCACCTTCCTCAATACTCTTTCCTTCATTTAGAAATGAGAATTCAAACGGTGGTGGAATTTTAAACTCTTTCGAAAATTGAACTACACGCTTCGTACCGTCCTTGAACATTCCGGGAACGAATAATAACAGCCCAAAGAACAACGCAACAATTGGTAAGGCCCATTTTAAATGCTTTTTGTTATCATCTAAATCGATTGCATTTGTGAACGGCACCATACTCAAATTAACACTACGCTGCTGTACACTCGCATTCAACAATTCAAAATCAGCTGAATTTTCATCCATCTGATCCTTCAACTGAAGTGTATTCAACAAGCGATCTGAGATATCTGGGAAGAATGACCCAATTATAGAAGAAGCCTGATACCGATCAATTCGATTACCGTACGACTTTAACTTTAGCAAAGGCGTGAAAATATACTTGATAAGAATAAAACCATTTACGGCTAAAAACCCAAAGAAAAGGGATCCACGGACATACGAATTGAAACGACCGAAATACTCCAATGTAATGATCGCTAAATATGTCAATAGTAAAACACCAACGAACAAGAAGATTCCCTTGATCATTTGATTCTTGTAGAACTTCCGAATGAAGCCATCTACCTGATCCAATAAGCGATCAAATGCACTCATAAATTATAGATTGATTAACCAAAATACTACATATTACGCTGATTCCCTCTATATAAACGCTAATGCACTGTACAATCGTATATAACATGCGTTCAATGCTTCTACTAATACTTCCAAACTATGAGTATTCTCGTTATCTTTGCCGTCTAAATAATTTCAATTATGTCTGAAAGACCTGTACGCGTTCGATTCGCACCTTCCCCAACTGGACCTCTTCATATCGGAGGTGTCCGTACTGCATTGTACAACTATTTATTTGCAAAAAAGCATGGAGGAACGTTCATTATTCGAATTGAAGATACCGATCAAACACGTTTCGTTCCTGGAGCTCAGGATTACATTATGGATGCTTTAGCTTGGTGCGGAATTATGCCAACTGAAGGACCAGGAATTGGTGGTGATTGTGGGCCTTATGTACAGTCGGAAAGAAAATCAATGTACCGAGCTTATGCCGATCAACTGGTAGAAAACGATCATGCTTACATCGCTTTTGACACTTCAGAAGAGTTGACTACAATGCGCGATCAAGCAAAGCAAATGGGCATGCCGAACTGGCAATACAACAATACGACACGTAGTTCAATGAAAAACTCGTTGACACTTCCATCCGATGAAGTACAACGACGTATTGAAGCAAATGAGCCGTATGTGATTCGTATGAAGATGCCGAGAAATAAAGACATCCGATTTGAAGATGCAATTCGAAGTTGGGTTGTTGTTAATACAAATAACATTGATGACAAAGTTCTATTCAAGTCTGATGGAATGCCAACGTATCATCTCGCAAATATCGTTGATGACTATAAGATGAATATCAGTCATGTGATTAGAGGAGAAGAATGGTTGCCGTCTGCCCCACTCCATATTATGCTTTACGACGCATTTGGGTGGGAAGCTCCAACTTTCGCTCACTTGCCACTTCTATTGAAACCTGATGGTAACGGTAAACTTTCCAAGCGTGATGGTGATCGACTTGGATTCCCTGTCTTCCCAACAAACTGGACAACGGCTGAAGGTGAGCTTTACTCTGGATATCGCGAAAAAGGATATCTACCAGAAGCGTTCATCAACATGTTGGCCTTTTTAGGATGGAATCCAGGAACCACTCAAGAAATTTTTTCACTTGAAGAATTAGTTGAGGCATTTAGCTTACCTCGTGTATCAAAATCAGGAGCGAAATTCGATCCAGACAAGACGAAATGGTTCCAACAACAATACTTACGTTCTACACCAAATGAAGAAATTGCGGTTCAGTTATCGCAACTTTTAACTGATAACCACGATTTAGCGTCATTGGCGACTATTGCTGGTCTCATCAAAGAACGCGCTACATTCGTTGAAGATATTCTAACTGAGGGATCCTTCTTGTTAGCTCAACCATCTGACTACGACGAGAAAACTGTTCGTAAGAAGTGGAAAGGAAATGCTGCAGTATTGATGAGTGAATGGAAAACAACACTTTCTACACTTACATCATTCGACGCGGCCAATGTTGAAACAGAATTCAAATCATTCATTACCGAACGAGAACTTGGTATTGGAGCTGTTCTTCCTCTCTTCCGTTTACTTGTAACAGGAAAAGGAATGGGACCAAGCATGTTTGAAGTTTCTGAATTCTTAGGAAAAGACGAATGTGTAGATCGCATTGAAAAAGGATTAGAAGCGATGGACAAACTTGTTTCAAGCAACTAAGCATGCGGCATATTATTGAAGTTAATGGAATCAAGTGCTATGCACATCACGGGTGTCTTCCTGAAGAAACAGCTATTGGCGGTCATTATATCGTAGATATTGAAATGCACACCAACTTCAGTATTGCAGCACGAGAAGATGATTTATCACAAACCATTGATTACGTCAAAGTAAATAAAATCGTTGTTGCTGAAATGGCAATCCCTTCAAAATTGATAGAACATGTCGGTCAAAGGATTGTAAACCACTTAAAAGCAGAGCTTCATACTATAGAGTTATTGCGTGTTAAAATCGTGAAACTTTCTCCCCCTATTAACGGAGATGTAGATAACGTTGCAATAATTATTGAGGAGTAGTAAGAAGATTCAAAAATTTACTACATTTGCGCTCCGCTGGTTCCGTGGCCGAGCGGTTAGGCAATGGTTTGCAAAACCATGTACAGCAGTTCGAATCTGCTCGGAACCTCGAAAATCCCCTTGTCTTTTTGACTTGGGGATTTTTTATTGCCCGAAATATTTTAGAATGAGCTCTCTCATTTTTGCTTCGTAAAGCGGTTTATCAATATAATCATCCAGAATGGCGTAATGCTTTGAGCGTTCCAAATCCTCCTGAGCCAATGAAGTCGTGAGCATACAAACAACCACAGAAGACTTCATTTTCTTGTCAAGGTCAACATATCGATCTAGGAATTCGAAACCATTCATGATTGGCATATTGATATCCAATAGAATCATATCTGGAGATTCGCCTTTCCCATATAACTCTGTTATTATATCCAAGGCGATTTGCCCGTTCCCTGCTTCATGAATATGATCAAAAAGCCCCATTTTATTAATCAAGTGACGATTAAAAAAATTAGTCGTTGGATCGTCATCAACCAGTAATAAGTGCTTTAGTTTCATGATTTAGGCATCTTAGATGGTAAAGTAATCAAATATCCAAGACCTTGATTGTGTTCACTTCGCAATTCTACCGTCCCACTGTTTTTATCGATCAGTCGCTTAATTATATACATTCCAACCCCTGTTCCTGAAATAGATTGGTCAGAAGTAAAACGTTGAAACATTGAGAACAACTTTCCTTTAAATTGCTCTAGATCAATCCCTAAACCATTATCTCGATAATCAATCACCATGATACTACCCATATCACGTGTGGATATCTCAATAAGCAAGGGCACATCCTTTCTTCTGTATTTTATGCTATTCGTTAATAGGTTTTGAAACACGCTTGACATTTCTATAAATGACGAATACGTTCCACTATCTAAGAATGTCAACTCAACTTTGGCTCCAATACTTTCCAATTCATCCTGGTAATCCGGTAAAATTGATTGTAATACATCTTTGATCCTTATTTGCTCTCTGATCTCATCTACTTTTTCAATCTTGCTCAACTCGAGAAGGTCTGTAATTGTTAAATCCAAACGATTCGATGACAGTTCCAGGTTATCAATAATTTTCGGTACCAAACTTCCTTCTTCCACTACCCAATGCTCTTTCAACATTGTTATCATGTTTTTAACATTGATAACAGGAGCTTTCAAATCATGTGAAACCCGATAAACAAAGCTATCAAGGCTTTCATTTAGTACAAGCAATTTCTGATTTTGGATTCTTACCTCCTTCTCACTTTTCTTCTTTCTTCTATATTCCCTCCACGCAAAGAGTATCAATCCAAGGATCACCAAAATAATTACCAGAAACACATAGATTAGAAGTCCCTGAGAGCGCAGTTTTTCAAATTGGGTGATTAGCCTTTGATCTTGTATATTAATCGCTCCTACCTGCTTCGCTAAGCGTATTTCTTGTTCTGACATCGTATGTCGCTGTACCAACAATTGTCGTTTACGAAATTGGATAGAGTCTTCCTGTCGATCCAAGGTGTTTGTGAGTCGAAACGTCTCGTCACTCTGTGCGTTAATTCGCTTCTGTAAATTAGATAGTTCCCTTTTTTGCCGATCAATCTCCGCTAATTTATCCGCTAACTCTTTCTTCTTCGCTTCAATATCACCCTCTTGTGTCTTTAAGTTTAGTTGCTGCTTCTTTATTTGAGCGCGTTGAACTTCTAACCTCGTTTTTTGAAGTTCGATTTCATCATTCAGTGCTTCTAACTCATTTATTTGGATCTCAATCTTATCTTGCTCATGTTTCAATTGTTCGAAGATCTCTTCCCAATCTTTTTGTTGTTGAATGGAAAACGTCAGCAATTGAGGAGAAACAAGCAATCCAGCAGCATTAATGTGTGTTTCATTTACATCAAAATGGAATTCATTTTCGAACTCCATGAAATTGATCATTGATTCACGGAATGGGTAATTCTCACTCACCAGAAGAACTTCACTAAACGTAAGTAGTGGTAAAATCGCATCCATTTCAAGCTTACATCGCTCATGAACGTAAAGAATTTGTATTCCCTGAATTTGATTAATGTTGGTAATGTTCACAATCTCCACAGGAAGGTTTTTAATCTTCTTTTTCGTTGCTACATTCTTGAATTCATCTATTAGAGCCAGTTGATCCTCACCAAAAACTCCAATCTTAATTGTTGTATTATCATCCAAATTGGACCAAGTGATGTAATCCGTAAAGTTGTAAATGTAATTTACACGTTGCTTATTTCGGATAGATTTATTCGCCTCAAGACCCAGCTGAGCAAGACCTGACTTCCCAATGAGCAGCAAAAAGAATATCAGATATAGGGATTTCGGCATATTATAAATTCATGCGCATTCGTATATAAAAAGCCGCACCTCTAACGCCAAATTGCTGAACTCTGCGACTGTATTTAATTGAGCCTTCACTCCTGTTGGCAGAATGTTGGTGTTGATCTGGGTAAACATTGAATACATTACTACCACCGATAGAAATCTTTATATTCTTATCAATACTATAGCTAATATTTAAATCAGTAATTAACTTACCACTAAATGTTTGATCTCTCGACTCAACCTTACCTGTATACTTATTCAGAACCCAGTTATCCGTGTTTCCATCGTCTGGGTGAATGTATTCTACGCTCCCAAAGTAGGTGTTTCGAATACTGAAACCCCACTTCTTCATTGAGTAGTCCATGAAAAATATTGCTTTATCTCTAGGTTGAGCTGCTTCCAACCGTGATACTTCTTCACGATTAAAAAACGTTTCTGCACTTCCTGTTAGTACTCCTGAAACATTTACACTGTCAATCATTTGAGTCTCAGAGTGGTTGTATTTGAGTGATAATCGAATAATTCCTTTACGTAAAACAATGTTGTATGATGAAGTAATATCAAACCCCACCGTTTGCGTATTTGCAGCATTTGTAAAAAACTGTGCTGCTCCTACATTAATAGGATTAAGAAGCTCTTCATAACCATCGCTAAAGCGTCCGGATAATACAATTCTGTCCATAATCCGCATGAAATAACCATCCAAGCTGAATGTTAAACGCTCATTTGGTTTCCCCGTAAATCCAAGACTCATATTTGTTGAAGTCTCTGCTTTTAATCGTTCAATTCCAAATTGATTTGCAGCAGCGCTTTCATTGTTAAACGTTCCAACCTGATAAGCTTCACCGTCTATGAATTGAGTACTGATATTATTAAAGTAAATCTGTTGCAATGATGGCGCTCTAAAACTTGTTCCAATGGCACCTCGAATGGACCATTTTTCAGCAATCTTATAACGTGAAGCAATCTTCCAACTGAGGTTTGAGCCGAAATCACTGTATTTTTCATAACGAACAGCTGTTTCAAGCAAAAGGTTCTTGACAATATGCCAATCTATATCCCCATAAACGGCAGCATTCGTTCTTCGTTTATCCAGTTCATTACTTGGTTGAAAACCAATAAAACCTTGAGACCCGGCAACACAAGCACTTCCACTTGCTGTTGTATCTCCCCCATCTACCCATGATTCTTCATCACCTGCTACAATCGTATAATTCTCTACCCGAAATTCTGATCCAAATGCCAAATCGACCCTATGCAAACCAAGAACAGATCCTAAGGTTCGTGAAAAGTTCAAACTTGACGTATTTTGTCCGTATGTAAACCCTCCTGCATAAAAATCCGTCGGTGAAGCAATTCCCATGGATGCATTGTTACTATTTCTCAGGGAATAGTCGAAGCGGTTATCGCCGAATGTATTGCCCAAATCAATTAGCCAGCCTTGATTGGTACCACGTAAACCAACTGTAATCGCTTTGTCTTGAATATCCGTCCGGATTTCTGGAGAAAAACCATTTGGGTGTAATGCTAAAACAACTTTTTCCTCATCTTTTGGGAAACGATAAAACGCATGTGCTATTCCTTGACGATAATTAAAGCCACCATTAAAATAAAACTGAGCTTTCTCTCCCATTTCGAATGATCCATTTAGAAAAACGGCTCCATCAAACGTAGACGCACCACCAATCTCCATGGTCTGCATATCACTAAACCCTGTTTGCTGGAAAAAACCATTTTGCTCAACTAAACCTTCATCAATCGTAGAGTTCTCTGTATAAACTGTTCCAGTGTATTGTCCCGAACGATTAATGGATTCTCTTCGCCTAATTTCAGTAGAAAAATTAATGTGTCCAGTAGAGCTAGAACCCACACCGTAATTCACACCTATATAAAGTTCATCACCATCGCCAACGATTGTGGGTTGATAAGCTGTAAGCAAGGAAAATGATGTTGTTTGATCCTTCAAAATAATATTGATGACTCCCGCCATTGCATCGGAACCATACTGCGCTCCAGCTCCATCACGCATAATTTCAATGTGGTCAATCGCAGCCAAAGGAATCGCATTTAGATCAGTACTAACCGAACCCCTTCCGATTGTTCCATTTACATTTACCAGCGAACTTGCATGCCTCCTTTTCCCATCAATAAGCACCAAAAATTGATCTGAACCAAGTCCACGAATAGTAGAAGGAGAAATGTGATCTGTTCCATCTGCAATCGTTTGTCTATTGCTATTAAATGATGGGACCAAGTACATTAACACCTCGCTCAAACACAAATGTGCATTGCTGGTAATTTCGGAATTAGTAATGATTTCAAGTGCAACCGGCGATTCAAGTTGTGATTTTGGTGCAAAACGAGAACCAAGAACAATGTCTTCATCTGCCCTACTTCCTGGCACCAAAATGATCTTCAGTTCTGGGTTTAAGTTATTGAAATCTACCTTGACACCCAGCTCTGCCGATCTATACATAAGGTAACTCACTTTGATCGTGTATAATCCAGGACTAACATCAAACTTAAACTCTCCGTTAATATCGCAATATGTGCTTTGTTTTGTTCCTATCAGCTCAACTTTAGCCCCAGAAAGCTCTCCGAACTCATCTGAAACAACGCCAGAAACAGTTCCATTTTGGGAGTAAACTGATCCAGTTATGCAAATCAAAAAGAAAATTGCTAGTAATTTCATAAGTATCTAAGTGGTAATCATTTCGGGAGTTCAAAATTACCAAAAAAAGACTTGTTATAAATGAATAATCATTCCTTTCTGATGAGTGTACCAGGTTTACCGTTTAGCTTCACTATTTTTATTTCTTTTTCTGATTGATCCAAAATTCGGTAAACCATTCCCGAAATGATCAAACTGTCTCCAGAAACCTCATAAAAATGCGAAAAACCATTCCACTTAACTTCGTATCTATCAAAGGTCCAAGTAGTTTTTTCCACCTCTTTATCCATTTTTTCCTCCTCCCACGTACCGAAAAAAGCTGCATGTTCTTTAGAGATCGGGTCAAGCTCTGTTTCTATTGATTGGCAAGACACTATGATTAAAACAAAACTAATCAGTGTGAGTAACAGTCTCTTCATCTGGTGATTCAAATATTTAAGTTTAACTTTGCAAAAATTACAAGGTAGTTCATTTTATGAAAATATTAGTAACCGGACCCGACGGTGTATTAGGGAGCAATGTAGTGCGTGAGTTACTCTCCCGCGATTACGAAGTAAGTGTGATGCTCATGGATGCATCAGCAAAAACTCCAACTCTTGATGGTTTAGCTATCCAGCGATTCTATGGAAACATTCTAAACCCTGCCGAGCTCGACACAGCTTTCAAAGGACACGATGTTGTGATCCACGGTGCCGCTTCAACGTCAGTTTATCCTGCTCGAGATGCATTCGTTAATAAAGTCAACATTGAGGGAACCCAGCATGTAATTGATGCAGCTCTTAAACACGATATCAAACGATTAATTTACGTTGGAACAGCTAATTCTTTCGGTTATGGAGATTCTAAGACTCCCGGGAAAGAAGGAAACCCTTATGTTTCTGTAAAATACGGTCTAGATTATATGGACTCAAAGCGCACGGCACAAGAGTTAATTTTGGAATCAGTAAAAACCAAGAACCTTCAAGCATTAATTGTAAACCCAACCTTTATGATTGGCCCTTACGATTCGAAGCCAAGTTCTGGAGCAATGATCATTGCTGTTCATCAAGGAAAGGTTCCTGGATACACAAGTGGTGGTAAAAACTTCGTTGCGGTGAAAGATGCTGCTGTTGCAATTTCAAATGCTGTAACAATGGGTAGAATTGGCGAAGCTTACATCCTTGGAAACGAAAACTTGACTTTCAAAGAGGCGTTTAACATGATCGCTGAAACAATTGGAGCGAAGAAAATTAAAATGGGACTTCCTGATTTCATTGTGAAAATCTACGGTAGAATGTCTTCTTTCTTTGCAAAGGTGTTCAAATCTACACCTGCCGTTACGAAAGAATTAGCTCGAATTTCATGTGATATTCACTATTACTCAGCAGAAAAAGCGAGAAAGGAATTAGGATTACCCTCTACACCTGTGAAAGAAGCTGTGGCAGAATGCTTCGCTTGGTTCAAGGAAAATGGATACTTAGATAAAAAATAAGATGTTTAAAGATAAAGTCATCATCATTACAGGATCGGTTCAAGGAATCGGAAAACGCACAGCGGAATTATTTGCAGAGCGAGGAGCTAAAGTGGTGATCAATTCCCGAACAGCAGCCAAGGTTGAAGCAACCGTTGCTGAATTTACAGCAAAAGGACACGACGTTTTAGGTGTAACAGGTGATGTTTCAGATTTTGAGTTTTGCTTGGAACTGAAAAATCAAACCGTTGCAAAATTCGGAAAGGTCGATTACCTCATTAATAATGCAGGATTAGCAGCTAAAGGAAAAATAACGGATACTCAAGCGAATGTTTACGAAAAAATGTACGCTGTGAATGTTTTAGGAAGCCTCTTCCCTACCATGGCATTTCTTCCTGAAATTAAGAAAACCAAAGGCGGTGTTTTGTTCATCTCATCTATGGCCGGTATTATTGGACTTCCTAGTTATTCTGCTTATTCAGGAACAAAACGATCAATTGTTAGTCTTGCAGAAAGTCTTAAAAACGAATTGGTTGATGACGAGGTATATATTGGTGTAAACTACCCTGGTTTCACTGAAAATGATGCTAAAAAAGAAATTTTGTCTCCTTCTGGTGAGTCAAAGGTTATGATTAAAAGAGATGACGTGAAAGTTGAACCATTAGATAAAACGGTCAATAAAATCATTCGTCAAATTGAGAAACGTAAATTTCGTTCGTATTCTTCTTACAAAGGACGTGCGCTACAGACAATGTATCGTCTGTTCCCAACACTTTCATTAGCGGTATTGAAGAAGAATAGACGGAAAATAATGGATATGCAGTAATGTTAATTGGTCAAGACTTTGAAAAAATAGAATTCAATTTTTTAGGTTACGATTTTCTAGAACCTAATGCACTTTATGGTGATGTAATAGTTGGAGCACTGTCTGTGTACTTCGCCATTCTTTGTTCACGATATTACAAACAAACGAACTTAATCTTCTTTAAGCACTGGAAGCATTTCTTTTATGTGTTTGGAATTGGTTTTGCTTATGGTGGGTTTGGTCATTTCTGCTACAACTATTGGGGAATTTCCGGTAAAATTCCAGCCTGGTATGTTGGTGGTATCATCAGTACCATCTTTATAGAACTGGCTATGGCGTCTCTTTTACGAAAAGAACTCTATAAAAAATTGGTCCGTTTCTTCATAATAAAGACACTCTTTATTTGTGTAATCCAAGCCTTGGTTATTCTTTTTATTGATCTAGAGAAAGAGCCCGGAATAGGTTTGATTGGTTCGATTCTAGCAGCCCTTACCGCGTTTCCTTTCGTACTTGGTGTTCTGGGGGCTCGCTTTTCAAAAATGATTACTCCAAGCTTCAAATACTTGTGGTGGAGCTTAATCATCTTTGCTCCTTCCCTCCTATTTCAAGCAATGAAGATCAACTTCCATCAATGGTTTGATAGAAATGATGTGAGTCATATATTAATGTTTGTAAACATTCTGTTCTATTTCTTTGCTGCGCGAGGATATTATCGCTTTCAAACAAATTCGAAAAGAGCACAACAATCAATGGAAGAAAGAGGATCTATTTCTTAACGGTTTATTGTAATCCGTTCGTAAATTGGATATGGATTTCCTTCGGAATCATAGGCTGAAACCATGTACATGTAAGTTCCTGAAGCAACAATTTCTCCCGATCGAATATCACGTCCATCCCATTTAAAGTCTGGGTCTTTTGATTGGAATACTATTTCACCCGTAGGATCGAAGACAACTACAGAGAAATCAGTTAAGCCTTCGCTTTCTAAGAAAAAGTAATCATTTCTCCCATCACCATTCGGTGTGAAGACATTCACATAACGCTTAACTGCCTCCGCTTTGGGTGTAATTAATTCTGGAGAAACATCCGGTTGATTTACTGGTGTACTACCGTAGTTCGTCATTCCCTGATACGATACTCCCTCCACTATCTTTGGTGCTGAAGTTCCTGCACTCAGGACTTTCGCTTGTTTCGTTACTAACCTTGCGATTGGAGTATTATCTCGTGCTTTTTGAGTACCTACGCTTGAAGAAATTGTTGGAAAAGGTGTTGCCGTCACAATGGAATTTAACTCATTCTCAACAATACTGCCTTGAATTGTTTCCAGATCTTGAACTTCTGATACTTTCTCGATTTCTGCAATCTTCGAATCAGATACATCCTTTTGAACTTCTATTATTGGTTTTTTAGAAACTATTTCTTCAGAAGAAGTAGATAAAATAATCACTGTTGTAATCGCTGCTGCAGAAACACCTAGTCCAATGGCCACTTTAGCAAACAAAGAAAGCCCGGTTGCAACAGTTGTTGTTGCACCAGCTGCTACCTGCGTAGATATTTTCGCCCATAACTCTGGGTTTACCTTCGCTTCATAGCTCCCAAGTTTTTGGGAAAACAGTTCTTTTATGTTGTCTTTACCTTCCAATTTCTAATTCTTCTACTTTTATTCTTAAATATGCTTTAGCTCGTGAATACTGCGATTTGGATGTGTTTTCTGAAACACCTAGCCTCTCACCTATTTCCTTGTGAGAATATCCTTCAATCGCAAACATATTAAACACTGTCTTATAACCTGTTGGCATTTCTTGAATGAGTTTTAATAAATCTTCCTCCATCAATGATGCTAAAACATCCGTATCTGATTCAACTTTATAACCAACTTCATCCATTGAAATATTTGCATTGAACTTATTGGTTTTTCTCAAATGATCCAATGCTGTATTCACCATAATTCGTCGTACCCATCCTTCCAATGATCCATCTCCAGAGTACTTTTCCAGCTTCGTAAATACTTTAACAAAACCATCTTGTAATACATCCTCGGCTTGCGCATGATCTTTCATATAACGCAAACAAACTCCCATCATTTTTGGGGCATACATATCAAACAACTTCCGCTGAGCACGCTGATCTCCTTCAATACATTTCGTTGCTAAAGTAATTTCATCCATCGCGCTTAATCACTAGACTGTTATTATTTAAAAAAGGTTGCATGACGATTATGAGGTAGGAAAGATAGTAATCTTCTTGACGCCAACGAGCCCTAAAAAGCCTTATTACTTCATTAGTTATATTGGACTCTTAACCTTCTTGTTAAATATATCCCACCCTCAATTCATACAGAAACACTCTAAATTTTATAGTAAAAATCGTATTTTAGCCCTACCAAAAATAATCAATGAAGTTTATACTACTCCTGACGTTCGCGTTAGTTACTTGTTATACGAATGCTCAAAAATTGCCCAAAATTGCTCTTAAAAAAGGCAATTGGATAGCAGAATTAGCTTTAAACACTCACGATAAGCTTCCTTTTAATTTCCTTGTATCAAAAACGAGTGATGGTTATTCCTTCATGGTAGAAAATGGAGAAGAAATGATCCAACTAAATGATCCTGAGCAAAAAGGAGATAGTTTATATGTTCGATTTCCCTTCTTTAATTCCATGTTGGTTTTCAAAGCCGATACTAAACGATCAATTAATGGTTATTGGATAAACTTCAATAAAAAAGGTGTTTACAAAATTCCTTTCTCTTCTAAAAAGAAACGATCTCAGCGTTTCTCTCTAGCAAACAAAAAAGGAATGGATACGAATTTGGATGGAAAATGGGAGGTAACTTTCGAACCAAACACAAACTCTGCTTATCCAGCTGTTGGTATTTTTACCCAAGAAAAAGGTAAAAGTGAAGTTTCTGGAACATTCTTAACTGAAACAGGTGATTATAGATTCCTTGAAGGAAATATTATTGAAGATAGTGTATTCCTTTCTTGTTTTGATGGATCCCATGCATTTCTATTTAAAGCCGCTATCAAAGGAGAAATGTTAGAAGGAAAATTCTTTAGTGGAACGCATTGGTCTTCTTTCTGGGAAGGAAAGCGAAATGAAACCATAGAATTAAAAAATCCAGATRATTTAACGTACATCGTTGATGATAAAGAAGTGAARTTTGACCTACAAGATATGGAAGGTGATAATTTCTCTTTTCCAAATGAAAATTACGACGGAAAAGTAGTCATCATTCARATCATGGGAACATGGTGTCCAAATTGCCTTGATGAAACAGTTTATTACAAGGAACTATATAATAAGTACCATTCTGATGGTTTAGAAATCATTTCTATTGCCTATGAAATTGGTGACTCAATTCAAGACTATATAGAGAGTGTCACCCGACTACGAAATAAACTGAGTTTAAACTTTACATTTATTATTGGCGGTGCAGCAAATAAAAACTTGGCTTCTGAACATTTCAGTATGTTGAATAAAATCATTTCTTTTCCAACGACTATTTTTATTGGAAGAGATGGCCAAGTGAAACGAATCCACACTGGATTCAATGGTCCTGGAACCGGAGACTATTATACTGAATACGTAAGTAAAACAAATTCCTTGATTGAAAAATTACTCGCTGAGTAATTAAGCACATGCAATTTTGTCAACCCGTCGACCATGACGTCCACCTTCAAATTCGGTTGATAAGAATGCATCTACCATTTCCAATCCTTCTGCTTCAGAAATAAAGCGTGCTGGCAAAGCAATTATATTAGCATTGTTATGCAATCGTGATAACTCTGCTAATTCTTTCTTCCAACACAATGCGCTACGTACACCTTGATGCTTGTTAGCAGTCATATTAATACCATTTCCAGATCCACAGATAAGTATTCCGAGCATTCCTTCATTCTCTTCTACCATAGAAGCAACTGGATGACCAAAATCTGGGTAATCGATACTTTCTTCAGAATAACATCCAAAATCCTTCATTTCATATCCTGCAGCCTCTAAATGTTGAATAACTGCTGCTTTCAATTCAAATCCTGCGTGATCTGCTCCAATTGGAATGACTTTTTTCATGATATTAATGTGTTTTCGACAAAGCTAGTCCTTATTAACAATTGATCAAAGTTTTAAACATTGTAAAAACGAGCTACTATAAACAGTGGGGTTCCACTCACAACTTATCAACCAAAATGGTATTTCAATTGTTGATAGCTGTGCAGAACTTTCAATATCTTTTAGTAGGAATATTGATAAAGCTGTATATACAGATATATTAATTAGAATACCTAGAAAAGTTTTGGTTAATTTTCAGCGACTTATCACTACTCCATACACACAAAACAAGGGTCAAGACTAAACTATTTCATCCACAATCACTAAAATACCCTGATTGTTTACAAGTGTAATAATCCCTTATAGACTAACAGATTATCTAGTGTAAAACATGTTGATAACCGAGACTTTTATCTTAATAAGATCAAAACCAAGTAAAATCAAGTAATTTTCTAAACATATCAACACCCTTAATAAAGACTAATAAAACTTCTTTTATAAAAAGTATTTAAATTATTCTATTACTTCATTCTCTTTTAGAAGAGAAATTAGCTTTATCCGAAATAGTTGCTATCTTAAAGTAGGATAAACACTAATTAACTGATAACTAATCAATTAATAATTAAAAAATAAATTAATAAGCTTCATTTCGCTCTGAAATTTATTCAATCAAAAAAGAACCTTTAAATTAACACTTCTATCATATTGAAACAAAAAATAAGTGAAGTGAAAATTTGGCAATTAATAAATAAAGGTGATGGTGAATTTAAGCCATATTTCGAAAGTGAAAATAATCTGGGGAGACTTGTTCGCCTTCAATTAGTAGCGATTTTTTTAATTGCACCGTTCTTCTCGTTGTTAATTGATTCTATAGACGTCCCAAAGGTATATTTTTGGTTGGGTATTAGTTACAGCGTTTGTATGTCAGTGTACATTGTGCTTTGTTCTGTTATTCCTTTTCTCAAGGACAAACTAATTAACTTTTTCTTCACGCATTTATTCATAATGACCTTGTTTGCCTTTCTAAGTTTATTTAGAAATGGCATCAACGAAGTTGAGTACACCTGCTTTTTTGGATTATACAGTGTTAGCATTTTTATTATGCAACGATGGTACCCGGCAGTTCTGTACAATATTTTCGTCTTAATTTTATTGATCTATGGGTTTCAAAAAACGCCAGATGCCGAAATGAATAGCACCTTGGCCTATGGTATTTTTGGGACATTAGCTATGAGTTCTACTTTGGTCCTTTATTCCCGCGATAAAATGATCAATGGAATTGAAGATTATTCAGATTATCTCAAGAAGATCATAAACAATCCTGGATCTGGATATATTCTTTTTGATTTTGAAAATCAGACTCCTAACATTCTTGATTACAATACGGAGGCACTGAAAGAATTAGGTTTATTATCTGAAAACAAACACACGCTCCAATCTCAATTTTTTGCACACTTTAAAACATATGATCGTGAAAAAATGCGACAACTTAAATTTGGAAATAAGTACGTAAAGACGCTAAAGACAAATTCTGTAAAACAAAATGTTCTAGAGGTTCACGTAATTGTACTTCGACTTAAAAATGGAACATATTGGTTAGCCAAAATCAATAATGTTACCGAAGAAATTAAAAAAAGGGAAGAGCTTGAAATAAATGAGAAAAAGTACAGAAATCTGTACTACAGAAACAAAGCAGGCGTTTTCACGATGAACAAAGATTCCGTGATTATAAATGGTAATACTTCTTTTTTCACAATGCTTGAAAATACAATTAGCATTGGAGAAAAACTTTTTTCTAAGGATAGATTATCTGATTGGAGCGAAGTGTTAAACACGCTTGATAAAAAAGAAAGTGTTCAGAACTATCAAACCCAATTAGTATTGGCAAATGATCAACAAAAAACCTTAATTTTTAGTTGGTACTTGGATACTCAAACAAATTTCATTGAAGGTTCTGTAATTGATTTAACACATATTCAAAAAGCATCTCAAGCACTACGGCAGAGCGAGCAGAAATACCGATCCATTTATGAAGAATCAAATGATGCGATTCTAATATTGGATGACGATAAAATTATAGATGTTAATCGTCGGGCTATTCAGCTTTTTGGGAAATCAGAAAGAGAATTATTAAAAACAACATTGTTCAATTTGAGCTTAGATAAGTCCACCAAAAATGAGGAGGCATATGGGAACTTAAGAAGAAGGTTGGTCAATATCAGAAGTATAAAATTTGATTGGCTATTTGATGGAAATGGTAGAGTTGTAGAAGGAGAAGTATCATTTATTGAAGTTATTTTAGAAGATAAACTATTTTATCAATGTGTTATTCGCGATCAAACGGAACTGAATAGAACCATGCGATCAATTGAACAGAATAGAAAAAACCTTGAAAACATTCTTGAAAATAACCCAGAAGGAATATTAATAATTCATGATGATGAGGTCCTCTATCAAAATTCAGAGATAAAAATAATTTTGGGCGAGAATCGCTCGTTAGAGACACTCTTTTCCAAAGAAGACCAGTTATACTTTAATAAGTGCCTAGAGATGCACAAAAAGTCTGGGAACCACCAAAATATTCAATTAGATCTTCTTGACAAGGGGGGAGAAATCCAACAGGTGGATGTTACCCTTGTTTCGACGAATTACGAAGATAAAGAGGCTACATTAATTATCATAAAGGATATTTCAGTTCAAAACACCTTAGCAAAGGAAAAGTTAAGGGCTGAGCTTGCAGAGGAAACGAATAAACACCTGGAGGATGAAATCACGGAAAGAATCAACGCTGAACGCTTGGTTCAAGAACAGCTTCTCCGAACCAAGGCAATTTTTGATAGTTCATCCAACACGTTTTTATTAACATTATCACTAGAGGAAGAGATTTCTTCATTTAACACGCATTTTGAAAATTATGTGTACCAATTAAGAGGTGTTAAGATCAAAGAGGGGATGAAGTTTGCAGAATACTTCGAGAATATTTATTCTGAAGAGCAGATGCGTTCCTTCCATATTTTATTTCATAAAATCACACAAGGTAAATCACATCAATACGAAGTGTTGTTAGATGTCGAGAATAACAGTGCCTGGTTAGAGATTTTTATGAATCCAATTTTTGATACCAAAGGAAATGTTGCTGAAATTTCAATTGTTGCGCATGATATCAGCGAGAAAAAGAAAACCAGTGATGAAATTGTGGAATCACTCAAGGAGAAGGAAGTAATGTTGAAGGAAATTCATCATCGCGTAAAAAATAATCTCCAAATAATATCAAGTATTCTCAACCTTCAATCTTCGTTTGTTACCGATGAAAACACATTGGAAATTCTACAAGAAAGTAGAAATAGGATTCGTTCAATGGCTATTATACATGAGAACCTATACAGAACAGAAGATTTTTCAAGCATTAATTTTGCAGATTATCTTTTCAACCTAGTAACAAACCTTATCGCATCGTACCGAATTCAAGACGTAATCCACCTTGAGTCTGATGTGGAAGAAATTAATCTTGTGCTTGATCAAGCTATTCCATGTGGACTTCTCGTAAATGAATTGATTACAAATTCCCTCAAGTATGCTTGGTCAAATGATATGGATGGGACTATAACAATGAAACTGAAACAAGTAGGTTCTCGGATTACATTGGTAATTGCAGATAACGGTGTAGGACTTCCAAATAGTTTTGAAGATATGAGTTCAGATACTCTTGGTCTGCAATTGGTTGAAACGCTAATAGAACAGCTGGATGGAGAACTCATCGTTAATGTTAAGAATGGAACGGAATATTTAATTAATTTTGATAACATCAAATCCCTTTCAAATGGCAAAGATTAATGTTTTAGTAGTCGAAGATGAATCAATTGTATCAAAAGACATTCAGCATAGCCTAAAAAAATTAGGATATAGCGTAGTTGGAGCAGCTTCAACGGGTGAAAAAGCGATTGAATTAGCAACAAGTGCTCTTCCAGATATTATCCTCATGGACATCATGTTGAAGGGAGAAATGAATGGAATTGAAGCGGCAGATCAAATTCGTAAAACCAAATCGATACCAGTTATCTTTTTAACGGCCTATGCAGATGAGGCGACATTATCGAAAGCAAAAATTACGGAACCTTACGGTTATATTTTAAAACCATTTAAAGAAATAGATCTTCATACGACGATCGAAATGGCGATCTATAAACACAGTCGCGAACAAGAAGTGGTGAAAGAAAGAGATTTGTTATTCTCACTGGTTGAAAATAAAGATTCAACTCAAAAAGGATACATCTTCGTTAAATCAAACAGTAAACTTGTCAAACTGAAAAGTGAAGACATCTACTACATAGAAGCATTAAAAGATTACGTAGTAATTCATACTACAGATGCACGTTATACGATTCATTCAACAATGAAGGACATCGATTTTAAAATGGGGCAGGATGAATTCGTCCGTGTTCACAGATCTTTCATCGTACGACTGGATAAAATAGCAACGATTGAATATCCGAATTTAACATTGGAAGACATCGATAAGCTTATTCCAATTGGAGGATCTTACCGTGATGACTTAAATAACCGAATTAAATTGGTTTAACTCAATAGAGTTTATTGCTCAACAAGTTCTAAATTGATTCGGCGTCTTTTCGTTGAAACTTCAAAAATTCGGACCCGAACAGGATCTCCAAAATTATACGTTTTACCCGTTTTCGATCCAACGATCATGTATTGTTCTTGGTCAAAACTAAAGTGATCTCCAGGAATATCTTGGAGTGGAATCATTCCTTCACATTGGTTTTCATCCATTTTTACAAACATTCCGAAATCAGCAACGCCAGAAACAACACCATCGAACTCTTGTCCGATTTTATCTGAAACGAACAGGGTTTGGAAATATTTCGTGCTTTCACGTTCCGCTTCCACAGCTTTCCGTTCCATGCGCGAAATTCGTTTACAAATATCGTCTAGTTCTGTGTTGTATTGATGCTTAGTAACCATCAATGTCTCTTGAAGAATTCGGTGTACAACCAAATCTGCATAGCGACGAATAGGAGAGGTGAAGTGTGTGTAGAAATCGAAAGACAAGCCATAATGACCAATATTTTTCGTTTCGTAAGAAGCTTTTGACATCGATCGAATTGCCATCGATTGAATCAAAGAATATTCATTTTTATAGCGAATATCATCCAATAAAGCATTGATGTTTTTCGAAATAGCACTCGGGTCTTTCGTATCAATCTCATATCCAAACTTGTTGATAAACATGTTGAACATTTCAATTTTCTCCGGATTGGGTTTATCATGACAGCGATAAACGAACGGTATTTTTGAGTCTCCTTTTTTCTTTTTTGAAACGAACATTGCAACCAAGCGATTGGCCAACAACATGTATTCTTCAATCAGTTTGTGAGCATCTTTTGAACGTTTAATCATCAAGGATTCAGGGAAGCCTTCTTCATCCAAACGGAAGCGAACCTCTTCTGATTCAATGTTCATTGCACCCGCTTTTAGACGCCTTTTTCGCAAAATTTTAGCGATTTTATCTAAAACAAGGATTTCTTCTCTATGATCACCTTCGGCACCTTCGATAATTTCTTGTGCTTCTTCGTATGAAAAACGTCTATTAGAATGTATAACTGTTTTACCAAACCACTCATTGTGAACCTTTCCAGATTCATCTATTTCAATGACTGTAGAAAATGTAAACTTATCCTCGTGTGCACGAAGTGAACAAGCTAAATTCGACAACTGTTCAGGCAGCATTGGAACAACACGATCAACTAAATAAACAGAGTTGGATCTTTTTACCGCTTCAGCATCCATTGCTGAACCAGGTCTTACATAATGTGATACATCTGCAATGTGAATTCCGACTGAAATGTTTCCATTTTCAAGTCGTTCAAATGACAAAGCATCATCAAAATCTTTTGCGTCATCTGGATCGATGGTGAAAGTGGTAATATTTCTAAAATCGCGTCGCTTCGCGACTTCCTTCGGGTCCAAATCAATGGTCACGACTTCCGCTTCAGAAAGAACTTCATTCGAAAATTTAAAATCCAAACCTTGATTGACCAGAATGCTGATCATTTCGTTGTCATTATTGGAGTTTTTACCCAATAATTCAATTACTTCACCATAAGGGTTATCTGCGGATTTTGGCCACCTCGTAATTCGAACAAGGGCCTTTTCACCGTCTTTTGCTTTCTTTAATTTTTCTTTCGGGATATATATATCAGTTCCAACGCGCGAATTATCAGGAATTAGAAAAGCAAAATCTTTGGTCAATTGAATCGTTCCAACAAATTGTGTTCGCTCACGCTCAATAACATCAATAATTCTTCCTTCTTTCCGCGATTTTCCGTGTTTGGTGATCTGCACTTTCACGCGATCTCCGTCCAAGCCTTGATTGGTTTGTGATGGAGGAACAAAAATGTCAGAATCTTCGCCATCAACGATTACAAACCCAGCACCACGTTGAGTCATTTCCAATACACCAATCATGTAATTTGTTTCGCCGCTTAAACGATACGTTCCGTGACTGATGGAAGAAATGAATTTTTCACGTTTTAAATCTTCTAAGATGTTGAAAACTAACTTACGTAGGGCGTTTTCCTTAACATCAATAAGACTACAAACTTGACGATGATTTAAAGTTGATTCGGGATTTTCTGTAAAAACCTTTCGAATGACATGCGAGAGGCTTCGGTTAAGCTTCCCATTCGGCTTTTTTCTAGACATATAATGCGAAAGTACACTTAATTTAGAATAATTATGCGAAGCAGAGACTAAAACAATTGGCTTCTTTATGATAACTTTGCTGTAAAATCACCAAGATGAAAGGAAGAATTGAAAAAGCGTTAAACGATCAAATAAAAAAAGAAGGACAATCATCACAGTTTTATTTGGCGATGGCATCATGGGCTGAGACTCAAGGGCTGAGCGGAACTTCGGGTTTTATGTACAAACAATCGGAAGAGGAACGGTTTCACATGTTGAAATTGGTAAAGTTTGTAAATGAACGTGGCGGAAAAGCAATTATTCCTGGATTTGATACACCTCCAACCGAATTTGATTCAGTAAATAATGTCTTTGAATTATTATTGAGTCATGAAATTACGATTACTCAAAGTATCAATGATTTAGTAGAGGTTTGTTTAGAGGAAAAAGATTATACAACTCACAATTTTATTCAGTGGTATCTTTCCGAACAGCTTGAAGAAGAAGCTTCAGCGCGAGCAATATTGGATAAAGTGAAATTGATTGGTGAAGACAAAGCGGGACTTTACCTCTTTGATCGTGACCTAGAAAATTCAACAATTGTAGCTGCTTCCGCAAATACAGTTAACCCGGGAGCCTAAGAAGTCTTTGGTTTTTGGTATTTTAACGTTCGAAACCGAAATGAAAAAATACCTTGCTTATATAGTTTGCTGCGCCTTCTCGTTTTCGAGTGCTGCGCAAAAAGAATTTCGTTTTAGAAATTTTAGCATCAGTGATGGACTCTCACAGAGTTCCGTTACTGCCCTTGTACAAGATGAAAATGATGGTCTGTGGGTGGGTACCCAAGATGGTTTAAATCGTTTTGATGGAAAAGAATTTGAAGTTTTTACTGCAGACAAAACTGAAGGGCTTGAAAGTGCATACATTAAATGTGCACTCATTGATGATGAGGGAAACCTTTGGTTTGGAACCAACAATGGACTCACTCAATACAATTCAAAAACTGAGATATTCAAAACCTATTTCGTTCGTAAGGGAGAAGTAGTTCAAATAGAAGACTTAGCTCTTGGTAAACAAGGAGACTTATGGGTAGCAACAAGTGAGAGCGGATTGTTTCGCTTTGACATGAACTCATTTCAATTTGAGAGCTATAAATCAAATGTTCCATCTCGGAAAACAACACACGTTAAAGTTACAGATGATGGAGTGGTGGTGGTTGCAACAGCCGGGGGAGGTCTGTTTTTTTATGATTCTAAAAAAAATAAAACCACAGAGCTAAATTCAAAGCATACATCTTTTTCAAGTATTAATCGCCTTATTCTTCATGGAAGAAATGGAATCATTGTTGCTACCGATAGAGGTGTGTTTACGGTTAACGTTCAGAATAAAACGGTAACAGACAAATTCCCAAATCTGACGATTGAAAAAGGAATTGTTGCTGTAACGGACGTTTATGATGCACAAGACTTCGGTTGGATAATAAGTACAAAAAATCAAGGGATTTATGTCATTTATGAGAATGGAGAGATTCACCAAAGTACAGAGGATATTTTTCAAAAAACAGCACTTCTCACAAATGCAACAGACTTAATATTTAAAGATAATTCTGGATGTTTATGGATTGCTTCGCAGCGCGGAATTTCAGTTTTTAACCCATCCAATGAAGAAATTATTGGGGTAGGGCCGAGTGGAAATGAAGACAGTGGAATTCCAACACCTAGTGTATGGAGCTTTGCCGAAAGTGCTTCGTCTAGGTATATTTATATAGGAACAGACAATGGCGTTTCTCGCTATGATATTAGAACAGGTAAATTCCGACAATTTTATAGAAAGAATCAAGCGACTCAATTTACAAATGAAATATCTGTCCTCAGCATCATGCCAGTTAGTGAGAGTATGTTGCTCGTTGGTTGTACAGATGGGGTGTTTGAACTTCAAGTGAACGATAACAGCTATTCCTATCAGAAAATAAATTATACCTCGAAAGAAGTTGAACAACGCCATCAGCGATCTTATTCAATCGAGAATCTGGAGGGAACAACCTATTTGATAGCGACAAAAGAGGGAGCGTTAACGTATGACATTTCATCGAAGAGCATGCAAGTTTTTACGCATGATTCTAAAAACCCGAAAACATCTATTTCAAAAGGGATTTGTCGATTAGCTTACAAAGACCCATCAGGGATTGTTTGGCTTTCAACAAGTACAGGAGGTTTAAACGTGATGCGCAAAAAGGGTGGAACTTGGTTCATTCAACCTTATGCGTATAATGCGAAATTAAAAGCGGCATCGAAAGAGTACATTACGTCTATTTATCAAGCCAAAAATGGAGAGTATTGGATGGGTACACTTGGTTCAGGTTTACTTAGATGGAACGAGAAAACGAAAAAAACGACCATTTACAATCAAAACGATGGACTTCCAAATGATGTGATTTATGGTGTGCTGCGTGATGAAAAAGGCAATTTTTGGTTGAGTACAAATAAAGGGCTTTGTCAATTTAACCCTCGAAATAAGCACGCCCGAAACTTCACAGAAACGCATGGCTTAATGAGCAACGAGTTTAATATCGGGGCTTATTTACTGTCGTCAAAAGGAAAGATGTACTTCGGAGGGATTTTTGGATATAATTTCTTTAACCCTGAGGAGTTATCAAAACCAAAGCGCGCAATAGGTGTTGTTTTTACGAAATTCAAACTTGAAAATGATTGGCTCAAACCTAAGCCAAATACAATTCTTACAAAGCCGATTTCAAACATGCAAGAAATTGCATTGTCTTATCAAAAACGAAGTTTCACTCTTCGTTTCCAATCGTCAGATTTAAGTCACCCAGAATTGGTTAATTACAAATACATTTTAGAAGGATCAGGCGAACGAGAAATACTAATAGGAACGGATAATGAAATTCATTTCAACGCTCTGGCTCCAGGAGAATATGTACTCGAGGTGTATGCTCGACTTGGAGATGGTCCTTGGAGTGTTTATCCTGCCACTTTATCCATTATTGTAGCAGCTCCATTTTGGCAACAACTTTGGTTTTGGATTGTCTTAGCGATTGTTTCAGTAATACTTATGCGTTGGTTCATTCGAAGAAGAATAGATTCGTCGCGTAGAGAACAAGTTCGTTTGGAAATGAAAATCCACGATCGTACTCGTGAAATTCAGAAGCAGAACGAAAAAATAGAAGAGCAACGACGTAAAATAGAAGAAGAAAAAAACAAAGTAGTTCGCCAGCAGAAATTACTACAAATAGAAAAGGATAAAACAGATAAGCTGCTTAAAAATATAATTCCAGCGTCCACAGCTGAGGAATTAAAGAAACGAGGAAAAGCACGAGCACGAGCCTATACAAAAGTGTCTGTATTGTTTACAGATTTCGTTGGATTTACCCAGATCTCTGACAGAATGAACCCAACAGAATTGGTGAAGAAGTTGGATGTTTACTTTACCAAATTCGATGAAATTATTGTAAACAATAACTTGGAAAAAATCAAAACGATTGGTGATGCATACATGTGTGCAGGAGGAGTTCCGGTTCGAAATAATACGAATCCAATTGATACTTGTTTGGCTGCATTGGAAATTCAGGCGTACATGGAAAAGCGCAAGAATGATGCGATCGCAAATGGAAGAGAATATTGGGAGCTGCGCTTAGGGATTAACACAGGTGAAGTTACTGCAGGTGTAATCGGAAGTGAACGCTTGGCGTATGATATCTGGGGAGCAACAGTGAACCAAGCACAACGAATGGAAATGTTGGGTGAACCTGGAAAAATCACCATTTCAGGAAATACATTCAACTTTATTGAGCCGTATTTTGAATGTACGTTTAAAGGGAAAGCTCAATCGAAAAGTCGAGGGTTGATCGATATGTATGTGGTTGAACGAATTAAACCTGAGCTGTCCGAAAAAGGAGCAGGGTTGAAGCCGAATGATCGATTTAATCAGATCGTCAACCTGCATTTATATAGCTCGATCAATTACTACAAAGCGGAACGTCATATTATGCAACTCTTGGAACAACGACTTTCAAAGAATTTGCATTACCACAGTATTGCCCACACCAAAGATGTTGTTTCTGCTGTAGAGCGTATCGCATTGCTCGAAGGAGTAACAGATGAAGGTTTGTTCTTATTGAAATCCGCAGCAACATATCACGATGCTGGTTTTATCGAAGAATACGATAAAAATGAACCTATTGGGGCGCGGTTGGCAGATGAAATTCTCCCAAAATATGGCTATACCGAAAAACACATAGAACAGATTAAGGACTTGATTTACGTTACAGCGATTCCGCACAAGCCTAAAAATCGACTGGAAGAGATTATTTGCGATGCCGATTTGGATTACCTAGGAAGAGATGATTTCCATGAAATTGCAGACAAGCTTCGTCGAGAATTAAAAGAGCACGAAAAAATCCAAAGTGATAAGAAGTGGGATGAAATTCAAATAGGTTTCCTTAAGAAACATAAATACTTCACGAAAACAGCAATTAAAACGCGTAGAAAGAAGAAAAAGGAAAACCTGAAGGAAGTTCAAGCGCGTTTGGCAAAAGACGAGTACGATGATTAAAACATCGCTACTTTTTACTGTTCTTGTAATCTTCACAGCTTGTTTACAGAAGACAATGCCTATTTCTAACAGTGGCTCAGTAAGAACGAATCCATTAGGCTATATCGCGATCAGCGATTCATTGGAAGCTAGACCAATTTTGGATCCGTCATACGATGAAATAATTGAGTTTATGGTTGAGCATAAAATGGATGCAAACACACATTTCATTATTGAACGTGTGGAACTGTCGGAAGATTTAAAGAAGATTATTGTTCCAACAGTTGGAGTCGATGATTTTTCTGAACACCTTAAACGCAAGTTTATTTTAAAGAAAGGACTCTCCAATTCGAGTGGTGTTTTTATAATTGATGTGGAAACAGATCAAGTTCTAGAGTTTATAGAAAAGAAAGTGGATATTTAATAGAATATAAAAACCCCATCCCGATAGTTATCGGAATGGGGTTCAATAGATTTAAGCGTGAATCTTATCCGTTGAAATCAACAGAAAGTATTTTCAAACCTTCAATTGGATTAACGATCAATGCTGGAATTTTTGCATCATTCGTAATGATATATTCTTCATGATTGGCAGTCAAAACTCCCAATACATTGTTTTTGTTCAAGTTCATAATCGCGATCAAATCAGCATCGATATTTACAGCGTGCTTCACAACCTCTTTATCAAAACCACTGCTCGGAACAATTGTTGCCGTAACTTCAATATTACGTTCAGAGAAATACTTTTTCGCAAATTGAATATTCGCTTTCACCTGATGTCTTAAGAACTCATCTTTTTCTTCAGGAGTAATCACGTGTACTTTTGAATTGAAGTAAGTTGCTATGTTCGCAACGATCGCCAATTTTTGTTTTGTTTCTTTGTTTAAATCCAAAGGAACAACGATATCATCGTAACCCGTTTCTTTTGCTGTTTTATCCTGAACAATAACGAAAGGAACAGAAGAATGTGTCACAACTTTCAAGGCATTCATTCCAGTAACATGCTGCCAACCATGTGTTCCATGTGTACCCATGAAGATCAATTCAGCGTGGTGTTCAGCTGCAAAATCCCCGATATCATCGAAAATATTCCCAACACGAACAGAAGGAATGATTTTTACATCACTAGGATACTTAGAGACAAGATCTGCTAATTTAATTTCTGCATCGTTGATTTCTTTATTTTTTCCTACAACATGGAGAAGATAAATTTCAGCCTTAAGAGGCTTTGCTGTTGCGATTGCATGCTCTAAAGCAATATCCGCTACATTGGTGAAATCATGAGGAACAATAAAGTTTTTTGGTTTCATAAGTTGAGGTTCTAATTAACGAATTTGTTTTCGGTTGCAGTATTTCTTACAAATATAATAATAAGCAAAATTTCCGAACTAAAATTGGCGTATTTAAGGAAAAATAATAGGAACTAAAATTAGCCATTCTTGCGCAAAATTCGTTTCAATATTGGGTTTATGAGAACAACGGTTACAATAATGGAAGCACCAATGTAAAATTGCGTCCCTACAATTTCATTTTCTCCCAATAAAACGATGGCGAGAATGATCGTATAAACAGGTTCCATATTGACACTTAAGGAAACGGTAAATGCTCCAAGTCGTTTGATTAACTCCACTGTGACTAAAAAGGCAAAAGAAGTACAGAGCAAGCCTAAAAAGAGCAACCACAGAATATCTTCTATTGAGATGTCGAACAATTCTGGCGTCATTTCACCTCGAGCAATGAGTAGAACCGTTAGAAATGCTCCACCCGCCAACATTTCGTAAAATGTGATTTTTGTGGGGGCCATCGTTTGTGCGAGTTTACCGTTGAATACAGAAAAGATGGCTGCCAGTAATGCTGAAACTAAACCATAGGCAAGGGCTTCATAATCTTGAGCATTGAAATCGGCTGAAACGAAGTAGATTCCATAAATTACAATTGAACCAAGTACGAGTTCAATCCAAGAAAATTTTCTTCCTGTAATGAGCGGTTCTAACCAAGCCACATGAATTGTAGTTGTAGACAAGCACAAAATTCCTAGTGAAGCCGTGGATAGGTCAATGGCCATGTAAAACGTGACCCAATGAATAGCGACAAGGACACCAACGAATGCAAGAAGTAGAAACTCCCTAAGTGAGTTGAGTTTTAAGGACCGTTTTAAAATAGGGAGAATGATTCCCAAAGAAATAAGAGCAATCATAACACGGTACCAAACGAGGGGAATTGGATCAAGTGAAATGATTTTACCTAAAATACCGGTAAATCCCCAGATAAGAATGATGAAGTGAAGTAAGATGTAATATTTAAATTTTCCGAACACGGCTGCAAAATTACGAAAAGAGTATTAAGTACACTGCGCATATACTCATCGGTTATTTAAATCTAAAGAGATACCTTTGGCGGCCGTATCACGATAGTCGGAACTCTGCCTTTTTTATGTTAAAAACAATTTCCCTTTTCATTCAAAGACCTCAAACTAAAAAAATTATTTTGGGCATATGGATTGCACTGATCGTAGCAGCAATTGTGCTTTATGTATTGTTCCCAAAAGAGTTTACAGCAAAAGGAATAAAAGAATTTATTATTCAATTTAATGCTGTTTCAATTGTTGTATACATGTTCATTTGTTTGATACGAGGACTCTTTTTGATACCGAGTACTCCTTTTGTATTGGCTGGAGCTTTATTATTTCCAAATAAATTGTGGTTGGTTTTTATTGTTTCTATTCTTGGAATATTGGGGTCCGGAACGTTTATTTATCTCGCAGCTCAATTTCTAGATTTTGGTGAAAAGAAGGTTAAGAAAATTAATACGATCAATAAAAAAGTAAGGAAACATGGCTTTTGGATCGTACTCGGATGGGCATTTTTTCCAATTGTTCCAACAGATCTGATCTGTTACGTGGCTGGACGAACGCGAATGAATTTTTGGAAGTACATTTCTGCGCTGTTCATAGGAGAGGCATTGTTAATTGCTTCGTACCTATATTTCTGTCAATATTTTTCAGTTAATTATATATCGTAATTAAACAAAAAGCCCCCTCAAACATTCCGATAACTATCGGAAGTCTGAGAGGGTTATGTTTTTTAATGAAATGAATCGTTACTTCATTAACTTCTTACGCTTTGAATCAAGCTTGTTTTGTTTTTCATCCAGCTTTGAATGAGCATCCTGCAGCTTTTCTTGCTCGGCTTGAAGCTTATCCAGTTTTTTGCCTTTCGCTATTTTAGCGTCTAGTTTTTTCTGTTTTCCATCAAGCTTACTACGAGAAGAATCGATACCTTTTTGTTCAGCATCTAGCTTGTCAATTTTACCTTGAAGTGCTTCTGCTTTCTTTGCTTCTTTCTCAACTACTTTTGCCTCTTTTTCAGCAACTTTTGCTTCCTTCTCAGCTTCTTTCTGTGCCTTTTCAGCTTCCTTTTGAGCTTTCTCAGCTTCTTTTTTCATTTCAGCCTCAGCCTTTTCAGCTTTCTCTTCAGCCTTAGCACTTTCCTTCGCTGCTTTTGTTTCGTCTGATGCGCGTTCTTTCTCCTCTTTTAAGGCCTTTTCTTTATCCTTAGCTACTTTCTCTGCATCTTTCGCTGTTTGTTCTTGGGCCTTTTGAGCTCTTTCAGCTTCACGTTCAGCCCCAGAAGCATCAACTTCTTCCATTTTCTTAGCCTTCTCTTCTTCGATGGCGTTCATACGTGCTTCTTGTTCTTCCTTGCGCTTTTTCATTTCAGCTTCACGATCCGCTTGACCATCGCCAATTTGCGCTTCTTGCTCTGCTCTGCGTTTCTCGATTTCTTGACGCTTCGCTTCCATTTCTTTTTCCTTCGCTTCGGTTGCTGCACGCGTTTCTTCGGTAACTTTCAAACGATCTTCTGTTGCCGTTTTTACGTCATTTGTTTCATTTTGAAGTTCTTCTTGGCGTTTTTTAGCTTCAGTCATTCGACGCTCATAGTCTTCTCTCGACTCTTCTTTACCTTGAATCTTCTCGTTTAACTTATCCTCTTTTACTTGAGCATCAGCTTCAATTTCAGAAAGTGTACCCGATTTGCTTTTCAATGCAAAAGCTACGTTACCAGCATCCGATAACACAACAGCTTCTTTTTTACTCGTTTTGTAAAGTCTGTGGTACACTTCGATCGTTAATCCCTCACCACTGTATGTTGGTAATTTAATCGTCGCGATACCCATTTCATTTGTTGTTCCCGCAGCAACAACTGTTTTTTCATTCAGAATTTTTACAAGAGCGCCTGCAACAGGATTTCCCTCAGCAGTTACTGTAATTGATACAGAAACGGCATCTATCACCACATTTTCGATTGTTGTTGTTTCAATCGTTGTCGCCATACTTCCAAAAGAAGCCATGAACAACGAAACAAGCATGTATACTTTTTTCATTTGTTTTTGTTTATCGGTTCCTAAAACCCCAGTTCGTTTTTAGTTAATGTTCAGAATTCAAGTAATTAATTTAAGAGCAAAAAACAATTTTGCCGTGAAAAAATGGATTTTTTCGTCAAAACGCCTTAAAAACCTGTTATTTTCACATCGTTTTTTCTAAAGCACCTTCTTTTACTGTCGGTCTGATCAATAATTTAACTTCTGACCTGAGCTTAAAAATACGGAAAACCGAGTTGGTTCGCAGATTACTAGCCAAAAATTATTCCAAATTTTCCACTACTTTTAGCCCATGCGCTTTTCAGAGGTTGTTGGACATGCAGAATTGAAGGAGGATTTGATCAATGAAATCAATCAAGACAAGATCAGTCATGCCCAATTATTTATTGGAAAACCAGGCTACGGAGTTCTTCCTCTCGCACTGAGTTTTGTTCAATATATGTTTTGTGAGAACAGGCAAAAGAAAGACAGTTGTGGTGAGTGCCAAGGATGTAAAAAAGTGGGGAAATTACAACATCCCGATTTACATTTTTCGTTTCCAACAGTTCAGCCAATTAGTAAAACATCGGATGGATTAATCTCAGAATGGAGAGAGATGATTTCCGAAAACCCTTATTTCGATTTGAATGGGTGGATCAAATTCATGGACCCAAAAGAGCGAAAACCAATCATTGGGAAGGATGAAAGTCAAGAAGTCATTAAAAAATTAAACCTGCGTTCATTCGAAGGTGGATATAAAGTGATGATGATTTGGATGGCTGAGGAGATGAATCAAGCCAGTGCGAACAAACTCTTGAAGATTTTAGAAGAACCTCCAGGAAGCACACTTTTTATTTTGATGGCGGAGTCGGAAGATATGATGCTTCAAACAATTCTGTCTCGAACACAAAAAGTACGTATTCCAAGAATAAAAATGGATGATTTAAGTGCTCATTTACGGACACATAGAAAACAATCATCAAGTAATGCCGATAGTATTGCTTCCCGAGTGGATGGAGATCTAATAGAAGCTCTCGAGTTTTTAGGAAATCATGCTGAGCAAGATGAAAACCGTGAGCGATTTATTCAGTTGATGCGGGTTTGTTACAAGAAAAATGTGCTCGACATGATGGATTGGTCGGAAGGGATCAGTCAAAAAAGCCGTGAATTTCAGAAAGTGTTTTTGAAATATGCATTGCACATGTTTCGTCAGAGCTTATTGAAAAACTATACAGAAGAGACGCTCATACGTGTTTCTGATGAGGAAGCGGATTTCTTAGATAAATTCGCAAGGTTCATTACTGGAAACAACATTGGAAATTTTTTAGAAACCTTCAGTGATGCTCATTACCATATTGAGCGAAATGCTAATCCGAAAATTTTATTCACTCAACTCTGTTTTGAAGTGATGCGCTATATTCATAAAGCGTAACTCAAGGTTTAGAACAAAAAAAAGGTGCAAACCGAAGTCTGCACCTTATCAGCATTTATTTTTTACTATTATTTATCAGTGATTACTGTTCCCGTGTTGTTGTTTGTGGAGTTATCAGTGATCGTTTTCACTCCTGGCTCAAAATGATTAAAGAGTAATTGATACGAACTCGAAGGAATGGAAGCACCATTGAGTTGTTCAGGTGTTAAACACGTATTGTGTACAGAAACATCTTCCATTGAACCATGAAAATAGCCGATATCAAAATCTGTTGGAGCGGCATCAGATCGCTTACCAATAATAAGTGGTCCATTACCAACATTTAGRGCTATTCGATTCCCACGATYTATTGTCTTAAAACCTTTTTCAACACCATTGACATATAAACGAGCAGTTRTACCGTCGAATGTTCCTGTGATAGTCRTCCATTCATTTATYGTGACATTTTCAGTYGCCGACACGACAACGTTGGGACCACTCCATTTCAAGACRAAMGTGGGTTTACCTTCATATATTTCCAAAGAGTACTGTCTACCACCGGCCCATTTATGTATAATAATTTGATGTTCAGTATTTTCCGTCTTGATTTTGGCTTTAAGACTGAGCGCTCCTGTAGGGTTCAAACTTGGCGCATTTTCAACACGGATGTACTGTTTATTATCCAATGCGATACTTTCCTCAACAGGTACGTTTACATAAATCTCCCACAGCTGAGCCTTATTTCCTTCGACTTTCAGTTTAGTAATTACTTTTGGACCAGTACTTCCTCTCAAATAAGAAGGTAGGTTTATCTCCTCTAATTGAGATCCATCCTTCCATTGGATGCGAATGTTTCCATTTTCAGCATTGAAGAATGTCCAATCATGAGGAGTGCCTGGTGCTGTATTATTAGGATGACGTTTTGCATGATTGTAGGACACGAAGCTTTGCTCATCTGTTCGCATTGGATAGTTCGACCAATTGAACATGGCTGCGTCCATCATCTTGATTTCAAAATTATTGAATTCAGCACTTTCTGCTTGATACAAATACCATGGGTTCATTTGCATGGTATCAGAACATTCCAAAACACCACCGCCTCTAGGGTCGTTTTTTAGAATAATRTAATGRCCGGTAGCGACATTTTTRAATTGAATTTCTGTTGCATTTAAACCTTTGAGGTCTTCKACKGTTTTTATTCGATAAAGTTCTCCTGTTACTCCAACTTCATSWGAAGGTGCAAGGTTTGATTTATTATCTTCAATTGGTTCGCTGGTAAAACTAGCCGTTAATGCTAGAAAGACAAATGCTAAAGAAGATCGCGAGATGGCTTTTTTTAGGTGTGTTTTTTTCATGATTACTACGTGTTTTTGGTGGTTAAAAGTCCTGATTGTGCAGAGTTTTATTCAGGAGAGAGTCCGTTAAAGTTGTATTAATTTGCTCTGAACAAACTTACGTTGAGATAGCGTTTTGTTCACTACCACTTAGAACAAGTATGTGTGATTCAGAACATTAATGAGTTTTATAGAAACGAAAAACGGCTGTCTCGATTAAAGACAGCCGTTTGTAATTGTGAATTATTCTTTCTCACTAAAGTCGAATCAACTTTAAGTGTTTACGTACATTTTCTGTAGTAATAATTACGTGATAAATACCCGCTTCACCTTCCAAGTTGAATGTGTGTTCTTCGGCAGTAATATTTGCTTCTGAATAAACCAATTGTCCATCCATTGAATAAACTTGAATAGAAACATCATTCAACCCTCCAAGATCAAGACTTACTTTACCTTCAGTTGGGTTTGGATATGCACTCACGTCTTCAGATGAAAGAACATCAATAGATGCTGTTGACGTAGATTCACATGTAGTCCCTTCAACCCAATCAGTTGCTGGATCCATATTTACAAGTGAACCAGTAAGTCCTGTACCCACGCTGTTACCTACTACACTTCCGGTTCCTTCATTCATTGTATATAATCCCAATAAATCTGTTTCTTGTCCATTTAAGCAAACGCCTTTATTTGCAAGAATTTCAGCATCCGTTCGAGATGTATTCCAAATACGAACGCGGTCCATTGACCCAAAGAAAATATCGTTTTCGGCATCATTACCAAACCACATTGCGTGATCATTAAAAACAGGAGACGTAGCTGTGACAGATCCTTCCAGAACACCATCGACATATACCTTCAATGTATTTGATTCGTTGACACAAGCAATATGATGCCACATATTATCCTGAAGATAAGTTGTTCCAAAAGCAGTTGGCCAAGTTCCAGCTGTTCCGTCAAAGACCTGCATACCAACAGTACCACTACCGGTAATTCCGAACCAGAAACCGTATCTCGAGCCTCCAACATTATCAAATTTGGATACTACAGTTGGCCATAGACCTCCCACTTCTGCTTTAATCCATGCCTCAATTGTAAAGTCTCCAGTAAAATCCAAAACTGCGTCTTGTAGAGTATCGATTTTAACGTGATCATCAATCGCATCAAAGTGTAAAGCAGATAGAATAAGAGGAGTAGTTGGTTGACATACAACACCAGTGACCCAATCGCTATCGGTCATGTTCGTTAACGTTCCATTTAATCCATATAAACCAGCATCTGCAAATGTAGAACCAGCAGTTTCATCAAATTTGTAAAGAGCAACCAATGAATCTTCCATTCCAGTAAGGCAGCTATCCTTATATGTGTTGATTTCTGCAACAGGAACAGATCTCCACCATAAACGAACATCATCAATGGTTCCAGTAATGAAGTTTCCTTCTTGATCTACACCGAAATCAAGCGCATGTCCATTATATGCAGGAGCCGTATATGCCCCAGTTCCATCTAGCACACCATCAACGATAATGTTAATGACTGTTTGGTTTGAAGTGACTGCAATGTGGTGCCACGTACCGTCGTTTACATTTGTAGTACCAGTAATGGTTGTCCAACTGAAGCTATTGTGGAATAGTTGAATTCCAGCCGCTCCAGAAGGCGTTACACCAAACCAATATCCTGTGTGTCCTGTACCGTTTAATGAGTCCGTAGCAATTACGGTTTGATAGCCACTTCCACTTAATTTCACCCAAGCTTCTATCGTGAAACTTTGAGTAAATTCTAATAAGGGGTCATTTGGTACCGTTCCATAATCAGTATTGTCAGGAAAGTTTAATGCGTTTTGCGCATAAAGCCCTTGCAAAGAAAAAGCAAGAACAATGAGAGTAATAAATTTTTTCATCTTTGTTATTTTCGTTAGTGAACAGTTAATGGTACAAAGTTAACAGCTTGTTTTTTAATTAAATGTCGCTCAGAACTTAAATAGGTTTTTCAGAACATTGTGAAATTTTTGTCTATTTTCGAAATCGATTAACACAACGAACGCGCAAAGTATAACATGACTAAGTCTGTAATAAAGATTGGAATTGTAGAAGATGAGGTTCTCATTGCAGACAGCTTGGCGCGAAACCTTTCTAAACACGGATATACTGTTATTCCTTATGCTATCGATTATGATGAGGCAATAGAGATGATTGACACGCAATCCCCAGACTTGATCATTTTAGACATTAATCTTGAAGAAGAAAAAAATGGAATTCAAGTTGCGCAGTACATTCGAAAAAATCACAACACTCCCTTTATCTATTTAACATCTCACATAGATTCGGACACCTTAAGTTTAGCCAAGGAAACATCACCATCTGGTTATTTAACAAAGCCTTTTCATTTTGAAAGCCTTTACACAACAATTGAAGTAGCACTCCACAATTTTAAGAAGGAGAAAAACACAGATGAAACAGTTGTTTTAAATACGGGAACTTTAAAGGAAAAAGTATCAGTGAAGGATATTTTATACTTAAAGAGCGATCATGTTTATGTAGAAGTGTTTTTAACAAATAAAACCTTGTTAATTCGTAGCTCATTGAAGAATTTATTAGAAACCCTTCCAAAGAACATCTTTTTCCAAGTTCATAGAAGTTACGCAGTAAACATAGATCACATAGTTTCGTTTGGAGCAGGAATAGTTTTTGTTTCAGAAACAGAAATTCCAGTGAGTAGAACGTATCAACAAGAACTTTTAGAGCGACTTAAATAAAAGAGTTATTTTTTCGAAGTAAGTGTAAACACAGATCCACCGTCCATTCTATAGGTCAGCTTTCCTCGAAGTTGTCTAGTCATTGATCGCAATAAATACATTCCAATACTGCCTTTTCTTTCAGTGTCAAGACCATTTGGTAAGCCAGGGCCGTTGTCTTTAAATGTAAGCACATAGCTGTTTTCTTCTTCGCGTAAGTTAATTTGAATAAGGAGTTGCTTTTTTCCCTCGCGCGCATGTTTGTGAGCGTTTGTGAGTAGTTCATTAACGAAGATTCCCATGTGTACAGCTCGGTGGAGCGGGTAGCGAATATTGGAAGAACTTACTTCAACCAATAGATTGTCTTCGTCTCGGTGAAATTGTGCTACCTGTTTTGCGAGAGATTTAAGGTAAGGGCCAATTTCTAGATTGCTATGATCATCCTGTTTGTAGAGTAAATCATGAACGTAGGCCATGGTTCCAATTCTACTTTGGGCATTTCTGATCGCATCTTCAACGGCTTTGTTTTCAGCTACATCAACTTGAGATTCTAATAAACTTGAGATAACTTGCAGGTTGTTTTTTACACGGTGATGCGTCTCGTTCAAAAGAACCTTGTTTTCATCTAGTAAATTTTCCAGTTGGGTATTGGCATTCTTGATTTCAGAATTTTTCTTCTCAACTTCTCGCTTTTGCTTACGAAACCGCAAGAGAATAAATAACATCAGTAGCACAAATAAAAGACTGATAACAAAGGAGGCAGTATACCACTGAGATCGAGATTTTTCTTGCGTTAATATTAATTTTTGCTCTCTGATTGTTGCTTTTTGTTTCTCGTCTTCAAACATTGATTCGTTCAGGTTAAGATCGACAGCTGCCTGATCACGATTTAATGCTAAGGAAGATTCATGATATAACCTCAAGTATTTGATCAGTGAATCCTTATTATTTAAAGCCGAGTAATATTCAACATATTTGCGGAGAACTCGATAATTGAAAAAGGTACCAGCATCGGGTTGGTTCATTATCAAAGCAGCAGAGTCAAGGTACATTTTTGCAGTGTCTAAACTATTCAGTCTAAGATAAACGCCACTAATACGGGACTGATATTGAGCATCAACCATTGGTATTTTAAGAACATACCCACTTATCAATGCGCGCTTATCATATTTTAAGCTCTCACGTATGTCATCTGTAAAATCAGATAGGATACAGTACGATAAGTGTAATTGAATAAATTTCCCTTGACCTTCTGTTGTTGCCAGTTCTCCAAAATGAATTCCTTTTTTCGCGTCATTGCGGGCCTTCTTTTTGTGTTTTTCTGATTTCCACTTGAGTAATCCTGAAGTATCATGTTTTTCTGGATTTTGCGCATCTGCTAAAAAGGTGTAGAGGAGTGATTTGTTTGCATTGTCATTAATAAAAGGAAGCACTTTTTTTGCTCGATTGAGCCATTTTAGGGCGTATGTTCGTTTAACAAGATCAATATAAATGTCAGCAACTAAAATATATCCATCAAAAACCATTTGATGATCATTTTGATCGTTGGCCAGTTCGATTGTTTCTAGAAAGGTTGATAATTCTATTTCTGTTCCATCTGTAACATTGCCGAAAACGAGACATTCACCATAGGAAAACCGGAAGAGTCGATGGATATAACTGTTTTCAAATGTTATCGAACGATCCATAGCGGCTTTCCAGAGATCGACGTCTCTAACATTATCTAAATTCTCAACTGAATATTTTAGTCTAAACCATTCAAGGCAGTGCCATTTGTAATCTTTTGGGCTCAAGTCGAGAGAATCGTTTAAAAATGCAACTCGATCAAGCGTTTTTTGAGGCTTATCTAGTATCGATAAGGGTAGCAAGTGTTGTAGTCCTACTTTCTTAATTACATATTCTGGGTGAACAGTTTTTTGAGCGTTAGAAGAAAAGGTAAATAATGAAATGACAAATAGAATATACAAGGGTTGCTGCAAACCAATAAAGTTCAAAAAAACAGCACGGTTGGATTTACCACATTTCATAAACATGATGTAAAATTGGGTATTTCTTTCAAGGTGAAAACTACGCTTCAGAACAATAAGCCGTGATTTAGAACACACTTGATTGTTGTATTAAATAACTTC
>NVXP01000040.1 GCA_002733985.1 Fluviicola sp.
ACATCATCAATGAAGGAATGCTTCCGAAGCTTCACAATTGCTTTCACTCATTAAAAAACGGGGTGAAAAATGTGCGAATAGGAAATGTTCAGAGTCTTTCAAAGGAAAATCAAGGAACCGTATTAAAACTTACAAAATGAATCAGAGTTATCATGAGGCAGTTGAGCTATTGAAACGACTTATTGCGCAACCTTCGTTTTCAAAAGAAGAAGGAGACACTGCAACGATTATTGAAGATTGGCTCGTTGAACGCGGAGTGGAAGTAGAAAGATCGAACAATAATGTTTGGGCGAAGAACAAGTGGTTTTCCGAGCACAAACCAACAATGTTACTGAACTCCCATCACGATACAGTACGTCCGAATGCCAATTACACCTTAAACCCATTTGATCCAATGGTGAATGAAGGTAAACTATTTGGTTTGGGAAGCAATGATGCTGGGGGTGCGGTGGTCTCTCTCCTAGCCACGTTTATGCATTTCTACGAGCAGGAGGATTTACAGTATAACCTTTTGTTGGCGATTACGGCAGAAGAGGAGATTTCTGGAAAAAAGGGTATTTCTTCACTTTAYCCAGAGTTACCTGTTATCGATTTTGCRTTGGTGGGSGAACCAACTGAGATGAACCTGGCTGTTGCAGAGAAAGGATTGTTAGTGATTGATGGYTGTGCGTCGGGAATTTCTGGRCATGCAGCTCATRAYAACACCGAAAATGCCATTTACAAGGCCATRAAGGATATCGAGTGGATTTCAASGTTCGATTTTGAACARAAATCAGAYTCACTGGGAAGAGTTAAAATGAGTGTTACACAGATCAGCGCAGGACAACAACACAACTTGGTTCCGGGYGCATGTGATTATGTCATTGATGTRCGKGTSAACGATAAATACTCGAACGAACAAATCTTCGAGATCATTGATGCGAATACTTTGAGTGAATTAACRCCSAGATCGTTCCGCTTGAATTCATCYTCTATTGACGAKAATCACCCCATYGTAYTGGCKGGATTAAAACTCGGGAGRACCRTTTTTGGATCRCCAACGCTTTCTGATCAAGCATTAATTAATTGTCCTTCAYTGAAGATAGGRCCCGGRAAAACAGAAAGATCCCACACTGCAGACGARTTTATTTATCTGCACGAAATAGAGGAGGGGATCASCATTTATAWAAAACTCATAGAAAAAATTAATAGTTATGAAATTGTGGGATAAAGGATATACAATCGACAATGTAGTCGACAAGTTTACAGTTGGAAATGACCGAGTTTTGGATTTAAAACTAGTGGAATATGATATCCAAGGAAACTGTGCTCATGCGAAAATGCTTAATCATATAGGAGTGCTTTCTGATCAGGAACTGGATGACATTTTATCAGGACTGAAAACCATTCAAGCGACAGTTGATAATGGCACGTTTGTGATTGAAGACAGCTTTGAAGATGTGCACAGTAAGGTCGAATTTGAATTGACGCGATTGATTGGCGAGGCAGGGAAGAAGATTCATACGGCACGGTCTAGAAATGATCAAGTTTTGGTTGATTTACATTTGTATGCTAAGAATGAGATCAATGAAATTACGCTATTGGTAAATCAACTATTCGAGCGCATGCTATCTCTTGCTGAAGAGCACAAGGAAGTGTTAATGCCGGGGTACACACATATGCAAGTTGCCATGCCTTCTTCTTTTGGTTTATGGTTTAGTGGATACGCCGAATGCTTGATTGATGATTTGTATTTAATGAATGCGGCATACAAAATTTGTAATCAAAATCCACTAGGATCTGCGGCGGGATACGGTTCCTCATTTCCAATTGATCGCCTAATGACCACCAAACTGTTGGGATTTGAAACGCTTAAGTACAATGTTATCGCAGCCCAAATGAGTCGCGGAAAGATGGAGAAATCTCTGGCTTTTGCAATGGCTTCTGTTGCAGGTACTCTTTCTCGATTCGCAGCAGATATTTGCCTGTACATGAGTCAGAATTTCAATTTTATTGGTTTCCCTAAAGAGCTCACAACAGGATCGAGTATTATGCCGCATAAAAAGAACCCTGATGTGTTTGAATTAATGCGAGCAAAGTGTAATAAAATTCAAAATCTACCAAGCGAAATCATGATGATTACCAATAATTTAACGGTGGGCTATCACCGCGATTTTCAATTGTTAAAAGAGAGTTTAATGGGAGGGATTGACGAATTGAAAAACTGCCTTGACGTGTGTGACTTTATGCTGAAACACATTGAAATCAAATCTGATTTTTTGGACAATGATATGTACAATTTTATGTACACAGTGGAGGATGTAAACAAATTGGTAATAGAAGGAGTTCCTTTTAGAGAAGCGTATCAAATCATAGGAGAGAAAGTATTAAATGATAGTTACGTTCCTACAAAGGAGGTCCGACATTCTCACGAAGGAAGTATTGGTAATTTATGCTTGGAAGAGATTCGAGAAAAATTCCGCTCAATAAAAGAGTAATTTGATTGAATCAGTATCTTAGATGAGGTAGTACAGGATGGTTGTTAATTATGACAACGGTTCTGTATATCCTTTACTCTTCAAAAATCACGAATATATCTTCGTCATCTTTCTTAAAGTATTTTTCTTCGCGTGCATAGCGCTCTAATTCACTTTTGCTGCCCAATTCACGCAGGGTTTTTCTCGATTTCAACAAATCGCGATTTACTTCTTGCTTCGCGATTTCTAATTGATTCAATTTTCGGTTGTGGCGAATGAGCGTGAAAATATCGTTTTCATCCAAAAACAGGGCATACACCATAAAGATGACGGTTGCCAGAATGAACTTGTTCTTTAAATATGAGAGCCATTTTTTCACACGATAAAGTTAAGGTCGATGATGCTCAATTTCTATTCAATGTGAAATTCTTTTGCAACTTGATTTGTTCAAAACCTGTGATTAAGGACGAATGCTCTGTGGGTGACGGATGGTGTTGTCTCTATCGTATTTTCGCTTGATCGCTTGTAAACGTTCATAGTTTTCTCCAAAATAGGACGTTTCCCATTCCTTGAAGCCCGTGCTTGGGTAATTTCTGTATTGAGCGCGATTTCCATTTTCAAAAAACAGGTTCTGAATGTATTCGAATTCTTTCAAATAACGATCCCGCTTTTGATCTTGTCCTTCGCTCCAATATGTCTGAAGCTCACTTAAATATTGATACGTGCGATGAGCATAGCTTGATTTCTCACGGTTTTCCTCTAAGTTGATTGCGCCTCCGAGCGTGTTCACCTGATAAATCAATCCTGGCGTTGTGACAACTTTTTCCAAGACTTGATCAATGCAGTCGGAAATATCTGAGAATTTAGAATAATATCCAGCTGAAGCATTCTTGAAGTAAATCGGCTTTTGAATTCCGTAGTAATTCCTGAGAGCACCAGCAATATCTGTGTTTCGTTTAGAGCTTACGGTATCACAAATAGCGGTAAGTGCAGCAATCATTTCATCCAATATAGGAGAGCTTGATTCATAATTAGTGATCAAAATTGTGAGCGACTTGCCGTTCAATACAAATGCTGAAAAGCAATCTCCAGGTAAAAGATGAGCGTGTTCAAACCAGGTAGTCATCAATATTTTTGCACGTGCAGCATCAAGTTTTTTTGCCTTGAGTCGCGTGTAGCTGAAATGTGTTGGAATCGGATATGTTTTAAATCGGAATGAGCTAACAACGCCAAAATTTCCATTTCCACCACCGCGAAGTGCCCACATCAATTCGTGATCTCCTGAAAGTTCATGGATTTCGCCATTCCCATCGATAAACGTCGCGCCAATCATATTGTCGCATGTTAAACCATATTTGCGGGCAAAGAATCCATAACCACCACCTAATGTTAATCCGCCAACTCCAACTGTACCACATGAACCAGCAGGCAAAATCCGTTGCTTAGGAAGCAATTCATCGTACATTTCTTTCAATAAACAGGCTGGACCAATCTCTACTTCGTCATTTTCCTTCCATTCAATCGAATTCAGAAGTGACATATTAATGACCATTCCTCCTACGTTTGAAGAAAACTGCTCAAATGAGTGACCACCGCTTTTTACCGAAACGGGTAAATTCAGTTCTTTTGCATGAAGTATCGCTTCGGAAACTCCATCTGCATTCGAGACAAGTGCAATGATTGCTGGACTTTTTTGAGTGAATTTGTTGAAATATGTTGCTAATGCATCAAACTGTTCATCCTGTTTCGTTAGGTAGACAACATTCGTGCTTTCAACTTCTTCTACAATTTCATCAACGATTATGTCTGGTTCCTTTTTTGTTGGGATTTTCTTCTTCTCAACGGGTTCGGGAGCAGTTGTACAGCCAATTAAATGAATGCCAAATCCAGCTAATACAAGCGTCTTAATGATTTTACGTCGATCTTTTTGATGGTCTAGCATAGTGAATATTCAGATTGATAGTCTCTAAATATAGCAATTCACCTCGAAATTAATTCTGAATTTGAGCAACTTCTGATCCTTCAAATTGAATCCTTGGATCATAGGTCCCAACGAGTTCGCTCAATTCATAAACATTTCTATAACCATACCCATATAAATTGATGTAAGTTGGAATATTTAAGGCTAGAGTGATTGAAGATTCCTCAATAACAATCGTTTTCTCTGTTTCAACTTGATCCATTTCAACTTCTAACTCTATTTCTGTTTGATTTGCAGTTTGAATAGTTTCTGTTGTTACAGGATTAAACATGTCGATAGTAGATAGGTCAATCATCGCTGAGAAATCAGGGGTAGAGACTTTGGATGCGAAATTTTCATCCATTCTTAGTTCATAAATGTCTAGATCGAGCAGATTGGCTATAGAATTGTCATAAAAATTATTGTTACAATAAATAAGGATCGTAGCATCTCGGTTTGGGAAGAGTTCGTCTAGATTTGCCTGAGTGAAATCTGAGAAGTTCAAATGAATTGCGCCTTTCACATGTTTTCGATCGTACATTTCTTTCGAGCGTGTGTCTAGAATATATACTTCTTCCTTCGGACTCATCTCATTGAATGTGTTCAAATCGACCAAATGGGTTTTACGATGCTCCTTAACTGTTTTCATTAAGTTTTCGTAGTCATCGAAGCTAACTAATGGGGAATCGCTGTCTTGAGCGAATACTGGAATGCAAAATACGATAGATAAAAGAAGTGCAAAATTTTTCATGGGTCTGATTAATTGGTTCAATTTGATGTTCCCAATAGTTACGGAACGTATCGGCTTGTTTTCATGCTGTACATCAAACCCAAAGTTTGGTTCAAAAAAAAATCCTGACCATGACGATAAATGTCAGGATCAGGATTTAAATGCCATGAGGCGAATTTAATCTTTCGGTCTGTTTACGATTTCATCGTAAAGGTCTGACCAATCTTCGTCTTCTTCGAACCATTGAGATACTTTCCCAACGAGTGCCTTAGCCTTATCTACTTGACGCGATCTTTTTAATGCACCAGCAGAGTAGAGGACTCCATATTTCAACATATTTCTGTCGGCTTCGCTCCAGCCTTCAATTGATTCAATTGCTTCTAGTCCTTTATCCGCGTTTTTCCAGTATTCACGAGCCGATGTTTTATCGCCAGCTTCGTATTTACAAGCACCCATTAGATAGTTTGCACCTACTTTGTTAGTTGAAATTTTCGCGTATTTAAGAACCCAACTAAACCCTCTTTTGAATCCACCATCAGAGATTTCATTGTTGGCCGTTTCGAACAAAGTCAATTGAAACATCCCTACAAATTCACTTTCTTCAACAGTGTACGATCCATCATTATACTTGATGTCGTATTTTATTCCTTTTCCTAAGAATTTGATGGCATCTTTATATGCGTTCTTGTAATTCTCATCATCTGTTCCTGAAATCGAAATTTTGTACAGTCCTTTGGCCAACCAAAAATAAGGAACTGGATCCCTCTTTGTTGCGTCCTTTAGCGTGTATTTTTCAGCTTGCTTGACAAGCTTCTTGTAACTATCGTATGTTCCGTCAGCAAAAAGAATAACTAGATCTTTATATTCACGGGTCTGTGCGTTAACTGTAATTGATAAAAGTAGAAAGCTGAAAATTGCTACTAAATGTTTCATGTCTGTTTGTTTTGCCTATAAGAATTCAAATACTGTGCCGAATCCAATTCTTTTTTCTAAAAGTATGAATTTTTAGATAATTATTTCGCTTCGAAGCTTTTAATCAAAAGGGATAAGATTTCCTGAGCGGCTTTTGAAATTTTAGTTCCTGGTCCAAATACACCAAATACACCAGCGTCATATAGGAAATCGTAATCTTGTTGGGGTATAACTCCACCTGCAACGACCATAATATCTCCTCTGCCTAACTTCTCTAGTTCGGCGATGACTTTAGGAATCAGTGTTTTGTGTCCCGCAGCGAGGGAAGATACTCCCAAAATGTGAACATCATTTTCCACAGCCTGCTTAGCAGCTTCATCTGGAGTTTGAAACAATGGACCAATATCCACGTCAAATCCAATATCAGCAAACGAAGTAGCAATAACCTTTGCTCCACGATCGTGACCGTCTTGTCCCATTTTTGCCACCATTATTCGTGGTCGTCGCCCTTCTAGTTTACTAAACTGATCAGCGAGCTCTAAGGCCTTATTGAAATCTGCATCTCCCATAGATTCTGATGAATAAACTCCATTAATAGAGCGGATTGTTGCTTTGTAACGACCGTACGGTTTTTCAAGTGCAGAGGAAATTTCGCCCAATGAAGCGCGTTCTCGTGCACAGCGAATAGCAATTTCCAATAAGTTGCCAGTATTGTTTTCTGCCGCTAATTCTAATTCCTTGAGTACTTCAGCTACTTTTTGAGTATCCCGATTTTCTTTCAATTGATTCAATCGATCGATTTGAGAATCCCGTACTCTAGTATTGTCAACTTCGAGAATGTCCATTTGAGCTTCTTCGTCTAGTTGATAGCGATTCACACCAACAATAACGTCTTTCCCAGCATCAATTCTTGCTTGCTTGCGCGCAGCAGCTTCCTCAATACGCATTTTGGGAATTCCAGTTTCAATCGCTTTGGCCATTCCACCAAGTTCTTCAACCTCTTCAATAAGTTTCCAAGCTGTTTCGACAAGTTGATTGGTCAATTCTTCTACATAATAACTTCCACCAAGTGGATCGACATGTTTCGTTATTCCCGTTTCCTGTTGAAGATAAATCTGAGTGTTCCGAGCAATTCGAGCAGAAAAATCAGTCGGTAAGGCGATCGCTTCGTCCAACGCATTCGTATGCAAAGATTGTGTTCCACCAAATGCAGCAGCAAGTCCTTCTATGCAGGTTCTAGCGACATTATTGAACGGATCTTGTTCAGTTAAACTCCACCCAGATGTCTGACAATGGGTTCTTAAAGCCAGTGATTTAGTATTCTTTGGTTCGAATTTTTTTACCATTTTCGCCCAGAGCAATCGCCCAGCACGCATTTTTGCAACTTCCGTGAAATGGTTCATTCCGATTGCCCAGAAGAAACTCAAGCGCGGTGCAAAATCATCGATGTTCATTCCTGCATTCACTCCGGCTTTTAAATATTCCAATCCATCGGCAAGCGTGTATGCTAATTCAATTGCAGCTGTTGCCCCAGCTTCTTGCATGTGATACCCTGAAATTGATATCGAATTGAAGCGTGGCATTTTCTCCGAAGTATATTTAAAAATATCCGAAATAATTCTCATCGATGGGAGAGGAGGATAGATGTACGTATTCCGTACCATGAACTCCTTCAAAATATCGTTTTGGATGGTTCCAGCTAGTTTTTCTTGACCGACACCTTGTTCTTCTGCTGCGACAATATAAAATGCCATAATTGGCAATACAGCGCCATTCATCGTCATTGAAACAGACATTTGATCAAGTGGAATTTGATCGAACAGCACTTTCATATCAAGAATAGAATCTATTGCAACACCAGCTTTACCAACATCACCTTCTACACGAGGGTGATCCGAATCATATCCACGGTGCGTAGCTAAATCAAAGGCAACAGAAAGTCCCTTTTGTCCAGCGGCTAAGTTTCTTCTATAAAATGCATTCGATTCTTCAGCTGTTGAAAAGCCAGCATATTGACGAATTGTCCAAGGGCGAATAGCATACATTGAGCTATAAGGTCCTCGCAAGTAAGGCGCGATTCCTGAAACAAATTCAGTTTCTTTTTGCTCACCTGAATTGGCGTAAAACTGTTGAAGATCAATTTTATCAGCAGTTGTATACGTCGAAGTTGGAGCGACATCATTTTGTTGATGTTCGGTCGTGTATGAAATTGTACTAAAATCTACTCGTTTCATGCCGATATTGTTTTAGCGATTCGTTCATAATTCAAAGCGTCCATTCCTAAGTAAGTTGGAATCGTTAACCAATTCGAAAGAACTGGCTCAGGATTCGAGTAGTTATTTATTCCAATCAGAAGAAGTTCTCCAGCAAGGAAAGCTTTTTCTCGCAAGCTACGCTTGGATCGGATTTCTCCTTTAAAAGTATCGAGTGTGCCAATGTTGAATAGTCCTCCCGATCCTTCCAGAGATTGAAACTGCTTCCACGATTTTTGACCAATCATGTCCGTTAATGTTTCAAGCGTATAGCTTCCGCCAAGTGGGTCGATGACTTTATCGAAGTATGATTCTTCCTTGAGGACCAGTGGAATGTTAATTGCCATTCGTTCGCTGATCTCTGTAATTCCTTGGTCAGAATATAAATCGTGCGGTAAAGTGACAATGTTTTCTACTCCAGCACACAAGGCAGACATGATTTCTGTTGTCTGGCGAAGTAGGTTCGTATGTGGATCAGAAAGTGATTTGTTCGTATGGCCAATTACCGCAGTGATTGAACAATTGTGTGAGCACTTGTGTTCAGGACTGTAAGCTTGAATGATTTTCGCCCAGAGCGCACGCAGTGATCTGATTTTCGCGATTTCATAAAAGTAATTGCTTCCAATTCCAATGTGAAAACCAATACACGCTGATGCTTCGTCAATAGAAAGACCTTCATCCATCAGTTGAACAAGGTATTCGTGTCCAGCATTTAAGCAAAAACCAACTTCTTGCCAAGTCGTTCCGCCGCTTTGTTGAATTCCAAATCCATTCACTAGAGCAAAACGCTGTTGATTACTTTTATAGATTGATACGAAATCTGATAATTTGAAATCGTTATTGGCAAGAAAATCAAAATTGAAATGAACTGAGTTTGATGTATAAGAAGCAATTTCTTGAATCGCTTCAACGTCTTTGATCGAATTCACACTGAATTGAGCGTCGATGTGTTCTAATTGAACTTCATTCAAAACGACTTTCCAATTAATGTTCTCTTTTTTTGCTACAATCCATAATCCATCTGCGCCAGACATCAAGAAATGCAAAATCTTAGAATTTGCTTCCTTTTCGTCCATGACCTGAACAAACGCAGTGTTTTTCCAATCATTCAATTTGGTTTTTAAACCTCGTGTGAATGGAAACCCTCCAGGTGTTTCGTGTTTTGTTTGATCGCTGACGTGATAAACACACGAAAAATCAAGTTCTTCGATTGTATCATGATGATCAAGTAAGCTGGGATCTTTCCCTTTTAAGTCGGCATGGATTTTTTCGATCCATTCTTCTTTTCCAACTGGATTAAATTCCTTAAAAAAACTATTCATTCGAAAGTTGTTTTGATTTCGGCAATTGTTTAATGTAATAAGCGTAGGCAACAGTTGATATCATTACGACCAATACTGGTGCAACTGGAATTCCAATGTACGGAATCATATAAAGCCATTGAAATATTGCACCAATAATAATCATCCCAATAGGAGCAGAGAATGCGAATCCAAGTGAGGAGAATACACCTTTCTCATATCTCTCGAGTGCGAAATCGTAAAATGCGAAACCAAAGAAAAAGGAAGCGATACTAAAGTAGATGATGGTATCAACCATTTCTGAGAAGCCGAAAATCTTGGAGATAAGCCAATAAATGACAAGAAATATAAATTCAAGGAATAAGGACAGAATCACAACAAAAATCATTCGAATCATGTCATTTATGAATCGTAAAATTCCACCTTCAGTTACTTTTCCTGTAAGTTCTCGGTCATATTTCTCGCCAAGAGCAGTAAAGAATGGAGAGAGAACCGTTAGAACGATGAAGATATACAGTTGTTCGAAGAGGAAGTCTACAATACTTAGCGCTTTAGATACTCCAGAATCAAACCAGCTAAGCCACCAATACCCGGTAGTTAAATCGATTTCTGTAAAGCGTGATCTGAAATACAAGAAAATTCCTGTTAGAATTAATCCAGGGAGGAAATAGATCAAGTATTTGCCTTTGAACAATTGTTCAAGCGATGTGATGATCCCTTTGATATGATAATTAATCGCTTTCATGTTCTTTCTCGTTGATCAAATTTTGGCAATTATATAAACACTTTAAATAGACTATAAAAAATGGCATAGAAGACTATCATTCCAAGGAAGAGTTGTGGTAAATTAACTAATCCTTGCTTACGATAGTAAAGCCAACTAAGTAAACCAAGTGCAACTGCAGGTAATATTGGATAGAGGAGTAAAGGTGACATTACAAATTAAACTGTAAGAAGTGATGTGTAAAATGTTTCGAGTGCACTCTAAGCCAAGCAGCTTCATTTAATTCCCCATAAACAGGATGAAGATTAGAAGCGTCGGGAGTATTTGCGTAGTATTCTTGAAAAGCAATCCATTTGATCGTTAATTCATCAATTGCTGCTTCTAAGTTTTTGTTTCTTAAAGAAGGGTTCTCAGGAGCATAGTTCACCTTGAAGCCTTTTGGGAATGGTTTTTCCGAATGTAAATAGGCAACAGCGCCTGCTACTTTCTCTTCGGGAATGCTTAATTCTACTTTTAATTCCCCAATGGATAAATCCATGCTGTTCGATAAATGCTCAATCATTTGTTGAGCATTCATTGATCCCCATTCGGGAGAAGTATCCGAAGATAAATCAGCTAATTTTCCAAGAAAGGTTTCTAAATTTGGCGAAAGAAAGTCACTCATTATCCTTTTTTTCCAACTAATACATGAAGACTTTTTGGTACAACGCTGACGTTTATTTCGTCCGTTACATCAATCGGTTCACCATCATAATGAGCAATTTTTCTGGAAAGTTTGATACGTGCATTTTTGAAGCGAATAATTTCTCCAAATTTGGCTTTTTGAGCTTTCTTACGGAAGAAGTTATAGGCAATTGATGGTGCTGACCAAATAGAGAAAGGTTTAAGAAGAAATAATTCCAATTCGCCATCTTCTACATCTGAATCAGGAGAAACAGTGAAGCCATTTCCAAATTGAGAGGAATTAGCAACTGTACAAAGCATTACTGGAAGCGTTTTCACCTTTCCATCAATGTCAATTGAAACATTTAAGGGGTTGTATTTGAAAAATTCCCGGATAACTGTTAAAACGTAGCCCATGAGACCGCGTTTTTTTCCTTTGTCAAATTCTTTTGCTACAACAGCATCAAAGCCGTAACCGCCAATTCCAATGAATGCACGATTATTAACTTTTACTGTATCCATATGAATGTACTTTCCTTCGTTAATACAAAGAATAGCATCTTTCACATTTAATGGGATTTTGAGGTGTCGAGCTAAACCATTTCCAGAACCAACTGGGATGATCGCCATATGAGTTTTCTTACCAATTAGCGCCGTTCCTACTTCATGAACAGAACCGTCTCCTCCAACAGCACAAATGATGTCAATTCCGTCTTTGGAAGATTTCTTAGCAATCTTAATAGCATGCTTTCGGTATTCAGTATATGTGATCTCGTAGTCGAATTTTTCTTTATCCAAATACATATCAATCAATCCAGGAATATCCTTTTTTTTATGGACACCTGAAATCGGATTAATTATGAACTGAATACGTTGCTTCATTTAACTCTTGTTTGATTCGAAACTAAATCTCTMGAATATCTTTGTAAGATGGCCTTCAATCTGTTTTCCCTTTCCTTAAGTATACTTCTATAATTAGGAAGGTTCTCTTCMGTTACAAGACCGCCTTTCGTAAAGTTAAGCAAATTTTGTGCTTGATCATTACTGAAAACCATCATTTGTTCACCATTGAAGTAGTAATAACTTCCTTCAAGATGAGCAAGCCCATATTTTTCGGTGCTTTGAAGCAATGATGAGCCATAYGAATAATAGGTGCTTTTAACGTTTAATAGGTCTAATATCGTTGGAAAAATGTCCAGTTGTTGTGCTATTTCAGTTCTTTTCTCTGCTTTTATCAATCCTTTTGGGTGATAAAACCCTATTGGAATGCGATACATTTCATTCCTCAAATTGTATTGCGCCGTCGTGCTTGCTGGGCTATGATCTGCAACGAAAACGAACAAAGTGTTCTCAAACCAGTCTTGTTTTTTTGCTTCCTCGAAAAAGAGTCGAAGCGCATAATCAGCATAGCTAATTGATGCACAAATATCCTGTGGGCCTTTCTTCGTGAATTTTCTGAATTCCTTCGGAACGAAGTAAGGATGATGTGATGAAGTGTTGAACAATAGACTGCAGAAAGGTGGCTTTAGTTCACTCATTTTTCTCGCCGACCAAGGATTGAAGTAGCCATCAGAAATTGCCCAGTGACCATCAAAATGTTCATCGTTTCCGTATTCATTTCTTCCATAGTAGAATTCCATTCCTGCTCTGATTGAAAAACTATCAAAGAGCATTGAGCCATTTGACGCTCCGTGGAAAAATGCAGTAGAATAACCATTTGCTTTTAAGATGGATGGAAGAGCGACGATTTGATTATCACCATATTGAGAAGCTGAATAGGGATTTGTAGTGAGAGAAGGAATAGAAGCCAAAATTGCAGGGATCGATTCATTCGATTTTTTTCCGTTGGCAAAAGCATACTCGAAATACATGGATTCACCCAACAAAGAATCTAAATAAGGTGTGAACGTTTCCTTTCCACTTAATTTTCCAACAAATTCTTTTCCGAAACTTTCGAGTACCAATATGACAACGTTAGTGCTATCGGGAAGGATGTTTGCAGGTTGGGATGTGCGTATTGGATTGAACAATGCCTGCTCTCGTTCAATCGAGAAGTAATTCTTCTGTTCAATTCCTTGAACACTAACCGTCTTGAGGAAAGTGAAGGGAGTATTTAGTACAAGTGCTGTATTCTGCGAAGATGTAAACGATGTTGCATCAAGGATTCCAATAGGAATGGGACGAGTTCCTCCTCGACCAATGAGAATCATAAGTGGAACGATTGTAATAAACCATAGCCAATTTGATTTCTGGAATTGTAAGGTCGTTAATGTTGATTTAACCCTGTCGTGTTTAGAAAGTCGATAAATACGTTCTGAAATGAAAATTAAGAAGATGAATAGTAAAAGGTAATACCAGTTTTCCATTAAGAAAGTACCAACGAGTTGGCCAAAATCACTTCCTGTAGAAACCGTCCCTAACAAATCTGCGGTCGATCGTTTCTGAGTGAATGGGAAATAGGAAATGTCAATCAAATTCAATAAAAGCATGAAGCTCGAAAGAATGAGAAAGCTGACCTTAAAGAGTAATTGATGCCATCGATAGTGACGAATGGGAATAGGTAGCATATACAAGCCTACATATCCGAAAAAGTAGAGCGAAATGGTAATGATATCGAACCAAGAACCCCAAATAAAGTCCATCAAACCAACATCTGAAAAAGAACTCGAATTACTGATGTAAAATAGAATCCGTGTGAGAAATAATATACCGAAAACAATGGTTAATCGGATGAAAACATTTCGCACATGTTGGGGGAGGGATATTTTAAGTCGGTTCATTAAGTCAAAAATAGTCAATATCACTGAGTGAACGGTAGAATAGTTCTCAGCCTAAATTCCGATATTTGTGATGTTAAGTAATGACTATGAAAGGAAAACAACAAATAGTAACAATTTTCTTCTTGGCGACCGCATTTTCAGGCTGGTCACAAATTGAACTAGGGGGAGAAGAGGAGAAGCCAAAGGCCGAAATTGAAGAAGTAAAGGAAATCGAAGATAAGCGCGTAAAGGATGGAAGCACTGAATTGTATTTTGTCTCAAATTGGTCGAATACTTCTCGAAAATTGGTAATTAATGATGGTCCATTCGGCGACCCTCTGGGTCAGCGCGAATTTGAAGGCTCATTGAATAAATGGTCTTTCGGAATGGGGTTTCGAAACAAATTGAGTGAGCATGTTTCTATACAAGCTGGAATCAGCTACATGAGAAACGGTGAGAGCTATTTGTTTGAAGAAACTGACACCTTATTCAAGTACTCAACAACCTATACGTATATCGGAATGCCTGTTAAAGTGTTGTTTACTTATGGTGAGGAATTGAAGTTCCTTGCAGGTGGTGGACTTACACCTCAACTTTTCTCAGGATACGTTCAAGAGCAGGAGTGGAGAGATGGTGTAGATGCAACAGGTAAAGAGACAATCGAGGAGCAAAATGGATATTCATCCTTTGTGTTGAGTGCTACGGTAAACATTGGAGTTCAATATCAGTTTTCAGATAACATGACTATTTTGTTTATGCCTGAATACCGGATTCAGTTGACCGATTCATATGTTGTCACTGATTCGTACAATCATTTTGGGCGAGCTTTTGGGTTTGATCTTGGACTAACCTATAAATTGTAAGCATGAAACTAGTCGAATTGACAAATTACCTTGAGTCATTGGCACCGCTGTCAAGTCAAGAATCGTATGATAATTCTGGTTTGATTGTGGGAGATCCGCAAATGGAGTTGACAGGAGCACTCGTAAGCTTGGATTGTATCGAATCAATAGTGGACGAAGCAATTGAAAAAAAGTGCAACCTTGTGATCGCTCATCACCCTATTCTTTTCAAAGGGTTGAAGCGATTGAATGGGAGTGACTATGTCCAAAGGACGATTTTAAAAGCAATCAAAAATGACATCGCGCTTTATGCAATTCATACCAACTTAGATAATTTCAGATTCGGTGTAAATGCTGAAATCGGAAAACGGATAGGTCTTGAAAATATCCAAGTACTGGCTCCAAAAAAGGATGTACTCACGAAGTTGGTTGTTTTTGTCCCAGATGAATATGTTGAGAATGTGATGAGTGCTTTGTTCGAAGCTGGAGCTGGATCAATCGGGAATTATGGTGAATGCAGTTTTTCAACTTCAGGAACAGGTACCTTTCTTCCCATGGAAGGTTCCGATCCATTTATTGGACAGAAAGGTGAGCGTGAGAATAGCTTAGAAACCAAAATAGAAGTTCTTGTTTCAAAGCATCGTTTAAATGCTGTTGTGAGAGCAATGAAAGAAGTACATCCATACGAAGAAGTTGCTTATGAAGCTTATCCGATATTAAATGAAAATAATTTTGAAGGTGCTGGAATGATCGGAATGCTGTCAGAACCAATGGCGACAAAAGATTTTTTGAAACACCTCAAGTCAACCTTCAATTGTGGAATTATTCGCCATACTGAACTAGTTGGTGATACTGTGCAAAGAGTAGCCTACTGTGGGGGAGCAGGAAGTTTCCTGTTGAAGAATGCGATTTCTCAAGAAGCGGATATTTTCATTACTGGAGACTACAAGTATCATGAGTTTTTTGATGCTGATAAGCAGATTATTATCGCTGACATTGGTCATTATGAAAGCGAACAATACACTTCTAACTTATTAGAGGGTATTTTGATGGAAAAATTTCCTAAATTTGCGGTTCATTTAACGGGGGTCAATACGAACCCAATAAATTATTTTTAGCTCATGGCAAAAACCGCAACGAAAAAAGAAATGACAATCGCTGAAAAGCTAGATGGTCTTTACGATTTGCAACGCATTGACTCTGAAATCGATCGAATTAGAACGATTCGTGGAGAACTTCCTTTGGAAGTACAAGATTTAGAGGATGAACTTGAAGGATTAGATACGCGTATTGCCAACATCGAGTCTGAGATTAAAGAATTGGATACGGAAATTTCTGATCGTAAGAATGGAAACAAAGATTCTGAAACTGCCATTGCGAAATACAAAGAGCAACAAAATAACGTTCGTAACAACCGTGAATTTGAATCGATCTCGAAAGAAATCGAATTCCAAGAATTGGAAATGAGATTGAACGAAAAACGTTCGAAAGAATCGAAAGCGAAGATTTCTGGTAAAAAAGAAATTCTTGACGAAGCGAAAGAACGTAGAAGTTTCAGAGCTGAGGATTTAACAGCAAAAAAATCTGAGTTAGATGAGATCATTGCTGAAACGCAAACGCAAGAAGAGAAACTTGTGAAGAAATCGAATTCTGCTTTGAAAAAATTGGATACACGTTTATCTGGAGCTTACACACGTTTACGTTTGAATGCACGTAACGGATTGGCTGTAGTTCCTGTAGATCGTGATTCTTGTGGAGGTTGTTTCAACAAAATTCCACCACAACGTCAACTTGATATTCAAACAAAGAAAAAAGTGATTGCTTGTGAGCACTGTGGACGTATCCTCGTTCCATCTGAGTCAGAAGATTAATCCATAATACAACATACTGAAAAGGATTTCGTTTCGACTCGTCGAAAATGGAATCCTTTTTTTAGTTTAAAAACACTCGATCATGAAATTTTCCGACTATAATATCTCCGCTGATATCAAGAAGCAACTGGTGGTACTAGGATTTAATCGACCAACAGATATTCAATTCAAGGCGATTAAACCCATCTTGGATGGTGAGGATGTCATGGCAATTGCACAAACTGGAACAGGAAAGACAGCTGCCTTTGCGATTCCAACAATTGATATGGTTGGTCGAGCAAAAGCAAAATATAGTAAAGGAAAAGGTGTAAAGTGCTTAGTACTGGTTCCTACGCGTGAGTTAGCGAAACAAATTGCAGGTGTTTATCATGATCTTGCAAAGTACACGAAAGTGAAAACCTTCGGACTTTATGGTGGAGTAGAGCAAGAGCAACAAATAGCTACTCTAAACAATGGAATTGATATTTTGATAGCAACACCAGGTCGGATGTTTGATCTCATCTCACAGGGAGCGCTAGATGTGACTAGCGTAAAGCAGCTTGTTTTGGATGAAGCAGATTTAATGCTTGATCTTGGATTTGCAAAAGACATTACGGATGTTTTGAAATTTGTTCCTCAAAAACGACAAACACTTTTCTTTTCAGCAACAATTTCAAGGAAAATTAAATCACTCGCATATGACGTAGTGAAAAATCCTATTCGGATTCAAATATCACCTAAAAATCCTGTAGCGAAAACAATTAGTCATGCTATCGTAATGGTTGAAATGGACGACAAGCGTTTCTTCCTCGAAAACATGGCGAAGGAATACCCTGATTATAAAATGGTGGTGTTTGTTCGGACTAAAGTGAGAGCAGAACGCGTTGTAGCAGCAATGGAGAGGGTACAAATTTCATCTGAAGCCTTGCATGGAGGAATTGAGCAAAAAGACAGGTTCGCGATTCTTGATAATTTCCGGGATGGTGACAACAAAATTTTAATCACCACTGATGTCGCTGCGCGAGGAATAGATATTCCAAATGTGGATATGGTCATCAATTATGATATTCCAGATGTATCTGAAAACTATGTTCACCGTTGTGGACGAACTGGTCGTGGGAATAAACGAGGTCAAGCACTTTCGTTTTGCAGTCCAGATGAGGTAGTTTTACTCGAAGAGATTGAGAAGTATACGGGTGATACGATCGATCGCTACGAAATGGATAAAACTGAATATTTGACGATTGTCAAAGACACTCAAGATGGATCATACAATTGGAAAGCTCTAATTGATGAAGCAAATAAGGAAGATGGAAGTGACGATGAATGGTAATTAACTAGAATACCACAATTTTCTGTGTATTTCCATTAACGCTATCACGAATATAAAATACTCCTATTCGGGTGAATGGAATCATTTTACCTCCACTAGATTTCACCAAAACGACACCGTCTGTTCCATAGATTTCAACAGGGGCAGAATAGGAAAGAATGATCGTCTGATTTTCACGATCGTAGTAAGCCAGATTTCCACTTGTTTTAACGGATACTATGCCGTGATTTGTTTCTTCTCCGTCAAAATCAACACCTATAAGTGCGTAGTAGTTGTTTCCTGAAGCAGGTGTGGTATGATCTAAAGAATAATTGATTTCTGATTGAGAATTCCCAGCAGCTGAAATTTCTCCAACCTCAGTGAAGTTTTCGGAATCAACAGAATGCAGTACCGTGAATTTGTAGGTGTTTTTTTCAGAGGCAGTTGTCCATTCAAGTCTTACTGATTCCCCTGTATAAGTACCCGTAAAGGAAATTAGTTCAGCAGGAAGAAGTAAACAATCAATAGCACTCGATTTTGAAGTCTGTAAATCGGCGCTGCACCCAATATTCGTCCAGACACCAACTTCACCATCAGCGTACGTTTTCATATTTACGGCACAATCTATTTCGCCAGCAACACAGGCAGCAGATCCTTTTGCGGTGAGGTCAAAACAGACTGTCCAAACATCAGTTTGATCCTCACAATCTCCAACCCATCCAGCGGCAGCACAAGCTCCAGCTGCTCCAGTACAAATATCATGATCGCCATAAGAAAAATCTGGATCACCACCGTGAGCTTGATAAGTCGTTGTAAAGAACCATCCTGCACCAACGTCATCACCAGCAACCAGTCCTAAGTTGGATGGGCCAGGTAAGTTGTAATCGACAGTACCGGCTGGTTGCCAAACCCAACTTCCTGCAGCGGCGCCTGATGGTAATGTAACACCGTTTGTAACTAATGCAGTTGTAACAGTTGGTTGCCCTTGAGCATCAAAGGATGCTGCGTCCCAACAATCACCGAAAGTCGGAACAATTCCTTGTAAATAATTGCACCCTGTGGCATTGGCAATCCATCCATTTATGGTATAACAAAATGATACCACTTCGCCTGGAAGATATGGACCGTCCAATGGAGAGCCCAATGAAGTTGCTGTAGCAACTATCGCGGCGTCTGTATTACATGCACTGTTATCAGCGTGTTGTGCAAGGCACAGAGTAAAATCTCCTTCGTCACCCGAAGCATCAGAAATAGCTAGTACGTATGTTGTATTTGGTGCTATTGGCAAGCTAAATATACTTGCTGCTCCTCCTGTTCCTTCACTACACGAAATTAATGTCCAAGGAGAGATACAAGTGGTTCCTTGGTATAAGGCATATTCAGGCTCTGATAAGTCAGTACTCGATAAATCGATATCAATAGTTGCAGCCAAAGCATCAGTTGTGAATTCGTACCAAACGGTTTCATTTAATTGATCTTCACAAAAAGCATTGGTGCCAGAGAAATCTAAGCCTGCAGAAGCTCCAGTATTACAATCAATAAGGCAAACTTGTCCTGCATCAGGAGCGCTAAGCGTAACTACATTTGCTGAGCCGCAATCTTCGTTGTCAACACAATTCGAAATTGGGGCGGGGTTATCAACACAAACCGTAATTGTTCCCGAAGTGTTGTTGTTATGACTAGAAACGACAATCCAATAGGAATCGCCAATGGTTAATCCTCCTTGAGTTCCAGAAATGGTTGTATAGTTTCCGTTTTGATCAAAACATCCATCGAGAAGAAATCCTCCGGTACATAAATTATTCGTTGTACTAACGACTAAAAATTCAGGGCGAAAACCGTTTTGAGTGCTGCTTATTGTAATATCGGCACTTGTTCCTTGAGCAGTGAATTGAAACCACGTATCCAATGTTCCTTCTTCACATCCACCAGATCCAAGGAAGTTTGTTGAGCTAGGTGCTGAGGAAGGACAATTTGTTCCATCAAGGGTTGGTACATTAATGGCTGATAAACAGTCGTCTTGACTGAAGCAGGTAAAGCTAAGAATGCTGAATATTGTAAATAGTAGGAGTGTGTTGGGAGATGTCATAGTGCAAAATTAATATGGTAACAAAAAGTCATTAATCGTTCATTTCAGCATTTGTTGGACCTGAGAGGTAGACGATAGTTTTTAGGGCAACGAATGTTTTGCTTTCAATGGCAGTAGCCGATGGAATGAAAACACGTGTAAACTCATCAATTTCTATCGAAATATTTGTGGCTTGCTGACGCGAATTAAGTATCGTTTCGAAAAGAGCAAGATTTAGAACAGGCGCATAATCTTCATTTGAGACACGCATTTGATAAGTCCCCTTATGTATAGAAACGAGTTCTTTTAATTTCTGCTGATCTGATAATCCTGAAAGTTGAACGGTAGAAGTAGGGTGTTGCTCTTTGATGATTTGAGCGCTGGAGTATGATGGAAACGACAATAGAATTGCCACCAGCGGGTAGAGTAGATTTTTCATTTAATACGGAGTTATCCCTTAATAAATAAGGTCGTTGCGTGTGTAAGTTACGCTAATTATTGTTTATGAGCAAGTTATAAACATCTATTTGATTGTAAAGTTAGCTCAATGAACATTTACCTCACGCTCTAATTCTACCCCGAATTTTTGTTTGATATCGGCAATTATTTTAGTTGACAGATCGTAAATATCTAATCCTTCAGCAGTTGAGTAGTTAACTAAAACCAGGGCCTGCAATTTATGCACACCAAAGGTGTCGAACGTTTTTCCTTTCCAGCCAGCTTGGTCAATCAACCATCCAGCGGCTAATTTCACTTTCCCATTTGGAGCGGGATAGTTCGGAATATTTTCATGCTTCTCTTGAATCTTTTTTAAAACTCCAACCTCTACCACTGGGTTCTTGAAAAAACTCCCCGCGTTTCCTATTTCGGCAGGATTTGGCAATTTACTTGACCGAATCGCAATGACAGCATCACTAATATTTTTTATCGTAGGAGAAGTGATTCCCATCTGCTCAAGCTCAGTCTCAATTGCTCCATAACTAGAATTGATCGTATGTTGCTTCGTTAATTTGAAAGTCACCGAGGTGATGACATATTGATTTTTCAATTTCCGCTTGAAAACACTTTCACGATAACCAAATTCACACGCTAAATTGTCAAACGAATGAATCTTGCCACTTTCAATATGTAAGGCTTCCAAGGAAACAAAAACATTTTTTATTTCAACACCGTATGCGCCAATATTCTGCATTGGACTTGCACCAACGCTTCCAGGAATCAAGGATAGGTTTTCAACACCTCCAAAATTGTTCTCAACACAAAAGAGTACGAAATCATGCCATACTTCACCAGCGCCAGATTTTATGATGACGTGAGAATCATTCTCATCAATCTGCTCAATTCCTTTTAATTCATTTCGTAAAACGAGCCCATCGAAATTCTCAGTGAACAAAATATTGCTTCCTCCACCAAGAAATAGGAGCGGGTCATTATTGCGTTGATCCAGAAGATCTTTCAATTCCGCTACTGAAGCGAAGGCTGAAAATCGCTTTGCAAATACTTCTATACCAAAGGTATTGTACGGCCGTAAATTGAAATTTTCCTGAATCATATTTCAAAATTAGAAGAAATCAGGATGGAATAATGGTCCTGTGGAATCAATCATCAACGTTCGATTGTTGTTAATTCTCTTTTTGAACCGTAATTTTAACCCATGAAATTGAAACAAGTACCGATTGAGCTAGTCAATGCGATGAATAAGAATACGATGATGGAAACATTGGGGATTCGCTGTGTAGAAATTGGTGATGACTACTTAATCGCTACCATGCCTGTGGATCACCGAACGCATCAACCAATGGGATTGTTGCACGGTGGAGCAAGTGCTGCTTTGATTGAGACGATTGGTTCTATGGGATCAGTCTTATTAATTGATATCGATAAATATGCGCCAGTTGGACTTGAAATCAACGCAAACCACATAGGGGGAGTGAAGTCTGGAAGTGTTCGCGCGAAAGGAACAGTTATTCATGCCGGAAAACGCACACATGTTTGGCAAGTTGACATTCGAGATGAAGCAACTGACAAGCTAGTTTGTACTGGTCGTTTAACTGTTATGATCATAGAAAGAAATTAAATTGGGAGATCTACTCAAATATAGTTTGCCTTTTGAGAAGGTAATAGTGAAAAATGGAGCGTTCAAAAAAGCGAAATTTTCTGAATTGAGTGATGGCTTTGTGCTGTCAAATTTTGATAAATCAGAAGCATTCATTTTTGAGGAAGGTGAAACTTCAATTGGGAGTAGTGATCTTCAAAAGCCTTTGTGTTATTCTGAAGCTACTTATTTGGGAAAAGCAGAACAGTTTATTCAAGATATTCGCGCTAATGAACTCTCTAARGCCATTTTTTCACGTGTRAAATCGCACCAATCGAATAAAGATGTAGATGCGGTTTTTGAAGAATTGAACAAGGCGTATCCATCTGCATTTGTCTATTTAATTTCTAGTAAGTTATTTGGAACATGGATTGGTGCAACACCAGAAACCTTAATTTCATGYAATCRAGAAAAAGGAGAGACGGTTGCATTGGCGGGAACGATGAAATCAACAGAGACTTCCTTGTGGAGCGAAAAGGAAAAAATCGAGCAGCAATTCGTGTCAGACTTTATTGAAGATCAATTAACTGCTTTATCCGTTCATGCACTTGTAAAAGATGGACCGAAAGATCGAATTGCAGGACCCGTAAAACACATTGAAACAAGATTTCAATTTTCTCTGAACGGCCAGAAACCAATTCAGATAGCGGATAAATTACATCCAACTCCTGCTGTTAGTGGTTTGCCTCAAAAAGAAGCGATTGAGTTGATTGATTCGATTGAGGAACACAAGCGCAGTTTATATGCAGGGTGCATTGGGGTTTTGGGAGATAGAACGGATCTATTTGTCAATTTACGCTGTGCTCAATTAATTGAGAACGAATATTTCCTCTACCTCGGTGGTGGATTCACGAAAGWTTCAATTGCCAAGAAAGAATGGCAGGAAACGGAAAATAAATCCAGAACGCTGCTCGACATCCTTGAAAACTCCTAGTTTTGTGAAAGCAGATTGAGCAACTATGCGAATTACGACAACGGACAAGGAACACATTACAACATTCATTCACGCCTGTATTCGCAATGGCATGACTCATGTTGTTTGCTCACCCGGCTCTAGAAATGCATCAATAATCATCGCGATAGACGAACATCCTGCCCTCGAAACAATTGTTGTTCACGACGAAAGAAGTGCTGCATTTTACGCACTTGGAATGGCCCAAGAATTGAAGACTCCAGTTGGTTTAGTGTGTACTTCAGGTTCTGCCATGTTGAATTATTATCCAGCTGTTGCAGAAGCATTTTATCAGTGTATTCCAATTGTGGTGATGAGTGCCGATCGACCTTCCGAATGGGTAAATCATGGCGATGGTCAAACGATTGTTCAAGAAGGAGTTTATACCAATCATATTCGATACGAAGCCAGTATTTCTAAGGAATTAGATGAAGCAGAAATTAGATTTGAAGTTAATCGAGCATTTGAAGCTGGATTAAAATTGTGGAAAGGACCAATTCATTTCAATCTTCCCTTGGAAGAGCCTTTGTATGGAAAACGAGAAATAGATTGGAACAAGGAAGAGGTGATTGAGAACCGAAGTGAAGTATCTACCTTGGAAAATTCGGTGAAAGCGGAATTGAGAGAAATTTGGGAGAACTCACCTCGAAAAATGATCCTAATTGGTCAGCACGATAAAGATTTAGCCTTGCAAAATGGTTTGTTCGAATTGTGTAATGACAATTCAATTGCTGTTTTAGTAGAGAGTACATCTAATTTGAAGCATCAACGTTGGGTTCATTGTATTGATCGAACGCTTGGTGGAATTTCAGATGACGAAATTGAAAAATTCCAACCAGATTTATTGATCACCTTTGGTGGAGCAATTATTTCGAAAAGGATCAAACTATTTTTGCGGAAAGCTCCAATAAAATCTCATTGGAAGATAGGTCACGATTTTCCTGAAATGAATACGTATCGAAAATTGACGCATTCAATTGAATTAGGTCCTGCGGAGTTTGTTCATGAATTACTTTCAATGGACTTAGCGCAAAACGCATCTAATTTTGGTTCTACATGGAAGCAGCGCGATTTTTTAAATCAAGAGAAATTACCTGCCTTTTTTGAAACGATTCCTTATTCTGACATGTCTGTTTTCGAAACAGTCTTGGACTACATTCCTGAGAATGCATATTTGCACATGGCGAATAGTTCTGTGGTCAGGTATTGTCAATTATACGATCCAATTCCTTCGTTGCGTTATTTTGCGAACCGAGGAACAAGTGGAATAGATGGAAGTACGAGTACAGCTTGTGGTGTTGCATTGTCAAGTCCAACTGTGTGCAATGTTTTGATTACAGGAGATGTCAGTTTTTTCTATGACTCAAATGCCTTTTGGAACAATCAATTACCATCAAATTTACGCGTGTTCTTAATCAATAATGGAGGAGGAGGAATCTTCCGAATTATCCCTGGGCCAAGAGAAAGCGATCAGTTGGAGCGTTATTTCGAGGCACAACACGATCGTAAAGCGGAATTCATCTGCAAAGCACACGACGTAAACTACATGTCGGCTTCATCATTGAGTGAAATTGAGAATCAAATGGCAGATTTCTTCGAAGAAAGCGATCGCCCAAAGTTGATGGAAATTTTCACTCCGCGGGAGCTGAACGGTGAGGTTTTAGCTCAGTACTTTGAGTTTTTGAAGTAATCAGGTCAACCTCGATTTATTCCATTTCATTTATCCAATTGCGCGTTAATGTGGTTCTTCAATTCGATTATATCCTCAAGATAGATCTCATGAAACAATTCAACATAAACATCCGAAGCTTTTAGATTAGAGAGATACAGACTTTCTGCTTGGTCTATATTGATTAGTGCTAATTCAAATTGATTGTTTTTCGCCTGAGATTCTGCGACAAAATAATACGCCTCCAGACATTTGGGATTTACGTCAATTGCTTTTTTACAGGATTGAATAGCCTCTGAATATTGATTTCCTTGTGCAAGTATTCGCCCTCGATGAATGAAAACAGCTGCGTCTATAAAGTCAGCTGCTCCAGCATCATTTTCTTCTTTGATGTACATATTGAACTCTGTCAATGCACTGTCCAAATGATTCATTTTCATGAACGCAAGTCCTTTCAAATAATGAATGTTTTCTCCTACAGGGAAATCCGAAAAATTTGGAGTGAAATCATCATACATGTTTAAATACTTGAGAGCTTTCGGATAATCGCGGTAATAGTAGAGAAGAACCCAGCCAAAGTAACCTGCATATTCCCTAGGATCAAGTTTTACGGCCTCCGAGATGTATTTGTACGACTCTGTGTAGTTTCCATTTTTTAAATGCTGAACAGACAGTTGATGATAGATATCTGCTGAAATTGAATCAAGCACCATCTCCGTATGTGTAGAGAATTCTTTTCCGGCTGTATTTGAACCTTGATACAATAAACTGGATACAATTTGTGGGAATAGTAAGGAGTCTTGGAGGTGATCCAATTTCTTTTCTTCGATTTGTCCCAGAATTTCCATGGTGGTTTTACTCGGCTGGTAATCTTTCGGGTATGGTATTTCTTTGTGACTCTTGCACGAGTTCAATCCAAGAAAAAATAGAGCGAAAATAATTGATATAGTTGATCGATTCATTTTGGAAGGATTTCAGTGATTGTTCCATTGACTATTCGGAAAGAGTAAAATTTGTGGGCATTACCGGAGTTGCCGTCATCATCGATTGCTTCTTTCCACCCTCCCATGCTTTTTACCTTCTCCATGAAAAAATCGGTGATCATTGGATTTATTTCATTTTTTACATAGGTCAAGTCGCACGTAGCAAGGCTAAATTTTCCGACATCACCCTGGCAGTTTATTTTGAATTGGATGGTTATTATTCCTGAGTTATTGGCAAGTGCACTTGGATTTAGCGCAGAATAATCTTCTCTAAAATGATTTTTTATTTCACGAAAACTGCGCTCATTTAAATCTGGATACCGATAATACGGCCATGTATTCATTTCAGGACAATATTCGAATGTCGTGTCCTGAATGGTTTGTGAAAACCCCCAATTGGTGGCAGTCAACACGAATACAGAAATTAAGGTATAAATAGTGTTCATAAATGCGAAACTATTTTAATTCCTGCTATTTGATAGTTAATGCTTTGTTAATGTTTACACTTACGAGTAAAATAGGGAGGTACTCAATGATTTTTTTAAGATTGAAAATGGGTTTAATTCTTAATCACTCGGCGCGTAATTTTTTCACCTTCAGCTTCTACGATCAGTAAAAATAACGATGACTCAAATTTTGTTAGATCGATTGAGGTAAAGTCAGTGAATGTTTCCTCCAAGATTAAACTTCCATCAAAAGAGTGAATTTTAAGAGTTGCTTCCTTTCCTGATGATTCATTTAATCTAATCTCAAACTTCCCTTTCGTTGGATTCGGAAAAATCTCTAATATTCCCTGATTCAGTTCATTTAAATCTGCACTTCCACAAGGATGAACAAGATCAAATTTCAGTTGCAAGGAATCAATTGGTTCTATTCCGTCTCCATCATGTGTTCGAACGGATGCAATAAATGATGGATTTCCAAATGTGTCAGTTGTTTGAGCAACCTTCACATATGCGAATAGGGAAGAAGTGCCGTTTGTTGCACAGCGAGTATCTGCTCCTACCATGTTTGCGCCTTGTAGTGCCGCCATTAATTTACAGGCCAAATCACCTTCTTCGGCTAGAAATCGTGCCTCCATGGAATCGAGAACTTGTTGACCGAGAAGTATATTTCCCTGAATGGAATAGTTTGGACCAACGATGTGATTTTTATAATCATCTGTACTAGTTCCTGTATGTGCTGCTGATTGCGGTGAACCGTTGATCATCGCAGAAATTCCATATTGTCTAACAGTTGGATTGCCGGCAACATCATTGGACGTTAACCATTGGATGATTTGACTCGGTGTTTCTCCCAAGTTCATCCTCGCCGTAGCATTATTTTGATTCCCCGTATCATAATAGGCTTGAGTATTAATCGCACCAACTCCAGGAATTAGTTGTCCTAAAAAATGATCGGTAATTCCTCCAAATTGAAATAAATCAACGCAAGAGGCACCTGCACTTCCTACTTCTCCCGTTACTGAGTCAACAGCAACAATGGAAAATGTATCCTGTGACTGTACAGTTGAAATTGAAAATACAGAGGTAATCAAGAAAAATAGAATATATCGCATAGTCGAACTTTTCCTTGAAATTAAGCAATTTGTAGTATTTGAGAATGCAATCAATCTTGAATACTTGAAATCAGTATCTTCACGACATGAAAAAAATGGCGTTACATTGGAAAATAATGGTCGCAATGGCTCTTGGAGTCGTTTGGGCACTTGTTTCGGGGTACTTTGGTTGGAATGATTTTACGGCTGATTGGATTGATCCCTTTGGAACGATTTTCATCAATTGCTTGAAATTTATCGCTGTACCTCTTGTTCTTTTTTCAATTATCACAGGAGTTGCAGGAATGGGAGATCCATCGAAGCTTGGTCGAATGGGAGGGAAGACACTTGGTTTGTACTTAGTGACAACCATCTTTTCCATCACGATGGGATTACTTCTTGTCAATCTATTTTCTCCTGGAACACAATCCAATGAGGAAGTTCGATTAAAAAACCGACTGCAATATGAATTGTGGGCGGAAGAAACTGGAATTGAAGTCCTAGATGGTCGTCACGAGTTAGCAACTGCTACGCCTGCTCAAATTGCAAACGCAGATAAGGAGTTAAGTGCGTCAAAAGACACGAAAGAATATAAGGCTGCTACGGAGAAACGTGAGAAGGCTGAGGCGACAAAATCGGGAGATGGCCCTCTACAACCGCTTATTGACATTGTTCCAAAAAACTTAGTAGTTGCCATGAGCGATGGTCGTCTGATGCTACAGGTGATCTTCTTTGCGTTATTATTTGGAATATCATTGGCATTTCTTCCGAAGGAAAAGACAAAAACTGTCCATAGCTTCTTTGAAGGAATGAACGAAGTTTTCGTGAAAATGGTCCACATCATTATGAGAGCTGCGCCTTTCTTTGTTTTCTGTTTGATGGCTGGGGTTCTGGCCAAATCCGCGGATAGCTTGGATGAACTGGTCGGTATTTTTGTGAAACTACTTGGTTATTCGATGGTGGTGCTTCTCGGATTATCAGTCATGCTTTTCGGTTTTTACCCATTGTTCATGCGCATGTTCGGTGTGAAGATTGGCTACAGGAAATTCTTCCAAGGATTAAGTCCAGCTCAGTTTTTAGCGTTTTCTACTAGTTCAAGTGCAGCGACACTTCCTGTTACAATTGAATGTGTGAATGAGAACTTAGGCGTTCCAGAAGAATCCACGGATTTTGTTCTGCCAATTGGTGCAACAGTGAACATGGATGGAACTTCTCTTTATCAGGCAGTTGCGGTTATTTTCTTAGCGCAATACTTCGATGTCGATTTGTCCATTATGCAACAACTTGGAATCGTCCTCACTGCAACTTTAGCTTCAATTGGAGCAGCAGCAGTTCCTGGAGCAGGATTGATTATGTTGATGATTGTCCTTGAGTCGGTTGGTTTGAACCCGATGTGGGTAGCAATTGTCCTTCCAATGGATCGAATTTTGGACATGTGCCGAACAGTGATCAATGTAACAAGTGACGCTTCTGTATCTGCAATTATCGCGAAGTCTGAAAAGATGATGGATTAATGCACTATATTTAAATAGCTATTAAAGAACTAAACTATGAAACAATTACTTACTACCTGCATCGTGCTTTTTACCTTCCTTTCATTTGGACAAGGTCCACAAACATGGCCAGAAGCTTTTCATCAAGAAGATGTAGATATTATCAAGACTGAGATTACCGCATTTATGGCAAGCGGTGAAATCGATAAGGTTTTGGCGAGAACAACTTTTCCATTTAGAGCAGGTGAGAAAAAATACACGAAAGCAGAATTAAAGGCTGCCTTTAACGATTTGTTTACTCCTGAAATGTGTAAGGCACTTGCCAATAGCGATACTTACGAAGTAATGAATCCGGAAGGTGATAATTACATGAACGTGTGTCGATATTCACCTGAAGGATATGAAGGAGCAGTGCTTGTCTTTGAATTAAAAGATGGCGTCTGGATATTGTTAAGTATGGATCTGTATAATGATTAACAATTAGTTCTGAACTTGGTTCTTCTTAATTACTTGACTCGACAAACGACTATTGTAAGGCCAATTTCACATGTCCCAAATGATGATCGCAATGCCATGCGTATACACCAATTGCTTCCAGTAAATTGAAATGCGTTCCATGTTCTGGATGAACGTAGCTTCGCTTGAGATCTTCCTGAGTTAGGTCGTTCAAAAGTCGTGTCCATTTTGAGTGAAGCGAAGCAAGAAGTTGGAGTGAATCTGTTAAATCATCTTCCTTGCCGTCATTCAATTCTGCCCACCTAGCTTCGTAATATGGTCGGATTGTTGGCGAATCTTCTGTCAATGCCAGTTTAAAGCGAATCAAACTATTCATATGACTGTCTGCACAGTGATGAACCACTTGTTTGATGTTCCATCCTTCAGGGCGATATGTTTGATTCTTTTGTTCCGAAGAAAGATCCTGAGTTATTTCTTTCAGCGATTTCGGGAAATCAGAAATGGATTTTATCCAATTTTCCTTCAGTTCAGATGGTACTTCTGAAGGCATTGAAAATTCTCCAATTGGGAAGCGTAGCTTATATAGTTCGTCTGGTGCCATGATTGCGGATTAATTCTTTCACAAGATAGGAAAGAATTTAGGGGGACTAATCTCCAGTGTCAATCGTAAAAATTCGTTCAGATTGTTTGTCTGCAAGTTTTTTAGGTGTTCTTCTTAAAACGAAGTTCCTTAATTTAATGAGAAACCTGTTTTCGAGGTGAGCGATTTTACCAATGCGCCAACTGGTATTTATAACATCTACGGCTTTCTTTATTCTAATATCYTGAAATTCTTTAAAAGCCTTTTCGGGAGATGTATGTTTGGCTAAACAGTTTGCCAAAACCAATGAACTTTCAATTGCTTGGCARGCTCCTTGTCCTAAATTCGGAGTAGTTGCATGAGCGGAATCACCGAGTAAACAGATGTTGTTTTCGTACCAAGTTGAAATTGGTTTCAAATCWAGCATCTCGTTTGTCAAGATATTTTCTTTCGGAGTTGAATTGATGATTTCACTGACTATAGGATGGAAATCTGAATAGAATTTCACTAGATCTATGTTTTGAAATTCTTTCTGATAATCTTCTTTATAGTTCGCTAGGGCATACCAGTAAYACTCCTCTTCAGAAATGGCAACAAATCCAAATCGTTTGCCTTTCCCCCAAGGCTCATGTAATTCCGTTTGGTACTTTTTCGGGAGTTCGATCTTTGTAATTCCTCTCCAGCAAACTTGTTTCGCGTTCCGTATTGTTGTGTTATCAAAARTTGATTTTCTGATSACTGAATGTATGCCATCTGCACCGANTAAAACACGTGCTTTATGGGAAGTGCCATCTTCAAAATCTAAATCAATTCCATTTTCAGATTGTCTCAGGGTCTTTACTTTCTTGTTCAAATGTAGTGGGACATCCGAGAGTTCATTTAATAGTATTTGGTGGAGTTTTGCTCTATGAATTGCTACAGATTGTACCTTAAATTTTTCTACAAAATGTTTTATGTCAATAACGGATAGTGGATTTAGTTTTTCATCCGTAATGGTCATGGAATTCGTAAGACTTCCAGCTTCAAAAATGGTGTCATAGAGTCCGAGTTTTTTGTATACCTGCATGGCATTTAATGCCAAATTTATTCCGGAACCAGCATTTTTGAATTTTGGAGCAGCCTCAAATATTTCGATTTCAAAGCCTTTTTGTTTTAGAGCAATGGCCGTTGTCAAGCCGCCAATTCCAGCTCCAATTAGTGTGATTTTCATTTGTTGCTGTTTTTAGTGAGAAGTGAAATTGAAAAACCGATAAGAGGAATACCTGTCAGTAGTATAGGTACGATGAAGAAGTAGTTGATTGATAATGCTACGCCGATTAAAGAAATGATAATGTTTAGCCCTAAAATGTTGGAAGGTAATTGTGCCTGCTGATTATTTTTCAGAATCAATACGTTCAAAGCTCCATATCCAAATAATAGTAATCCCATCATAAGACTAAATCCTTGATGAAAAGAAAGCATGTTAATTTCTGAACCCATTATTTCTGCTGTGAACTCTCTCATTTGAAGTGCGAGTACATTCATTTCAGCTGTTTTGGGAGTTGCTAAATCCGATACTGTATGGATTAGCCCGCCAACAATAAGTGTCCAACTTGCTATTTTAAAACTTAATCTAGAGACTTTCATAACTTCCTTTATTAGTTAGAATTATTTAGGTCAAATGTACTAAACTTATTTAATTCTAGGTCATGAGTACTAATTTTTTTATCTTTGAAAATATGAAGAATACAAAAGACCATATTTTGAAAACAGCGTTAGATTTATTTAATGCTGATGGTTTGTCAAAAGTTACCTTAAGGACTATTGCCAATAAAATGGGAATCAGTCAAGGCAATTTGAGTTATCACTATAAAAAACGCGAGGAGATCATCGAAGCGTTGTATTTTCAACTAGTAGGTAAAGTGGATGAAAACATGTCAAAAGGTGAAGGAGGAACAGTAGGATTGCAAACGATGTTTGGTATGTCAGCTGTTATGATGGAAAACCTTTTCGAGTATCGTTTTTTTATGCTCGACTTTGTTCAAATAATGCGAGAAAGTGATAAAATCAGAACGCACTTTTTGCAACTAACCAAAATTAGAGAGGAGCAGTTTTCCATGTTGTTTAGTGGTTTGATTGAAAAAGGAATTTTACGTAAAGAAGTCTTGCCAAACGAATATTTATTCCTCTATAAACGAATACAAATATTGGGTGATTTTTGGATTTCTTCTGCTCAAATAACAAAGCCACGATTGAATAAAAAGATGATCAAGGAATATTCGGAGATTATTAATCAAACCATTTTCCCATACTTAACCGGTGCTGGGAAGAAAGAGTACTGTGAAATTATGAAGTGCTAGCCGATGCTTATTTACGCAAATCACAAGGATTAAGAGGAACTGTTCTTACCTCAATTGGTTTCCGTTTTCTGTTTAGGATGAAACAATTCTGGTTTTCTTAGATACGCAGCAAAAATTGTCGCCATTACAATTAGAATTACAACTTCAAACGGCTTCCCTTTGTACATATGGACAAAAACAATGAAGGTCATATAGAGTGCCAATAAAGTCGTTCCTAAAATGAGTGTCTTGTTAATTAAGAACAACACGGTTGCGATTAGTAGAATTACACCAACGATGATTATCAATGTGCTATTTGACGTTATTTTATCCTGTTCATCGGAGTGCAGTATCTTATCCAAGGCGTTTGGGACAAAAAACACGGAGATTATTAGTGAGGGTAACCAAATCAATACGGTCTTTAAAACGTTTTCAATTTTCATTTTCAAAAATATGTCGTTTGCTATTATTGGTAGCGAAAGCCTGAAAAATACCCAATATTCCTTATTTGTCCATCCAAGATTTGAAATCTGTTGATTTTTCTCGGCTTACGTAAACATTYCCATCAAATTCAGGAGTCAACTGTAATTTCAATTTCCCTTTGAACCACAAGGTGATTTTTGATATTGCATCCACGCTTATGATCATTTGACGATTGATTCGATAGAATTGTGTCGGGTTCAATAAAGCCGTAAGTTCATCTAATGTGAAGTGTATCGGGTAATGATCACCGTTCATTAACACGATGTTCATGGTGTTTTCTTTATAGAAATAGGAAATATCTGAAGTCGCAATGATGATTAACTCATCTCCTTTATTGATCAAGAACCGCTCTTTATAAGTTGGATTCGTGGAGAGTATTTTTAAATCTTGAATCAACTTATTATATGGCTGAGCGCTTAGTTCTTTACTTGAGTGGTACTTTGCAATTGACTTCTCTATGTTTTTATTTGTGATCGGCTTAAGTAGATAATCGATGCTGTTTAATTCAAACGCTTTTAGTGCAAATTCATCATATGCAGTTGTGAATATTATTGGACAAGATACCTGTACAGATTCAAATATTTTAAAACTCAAATCATCGCTTAAATGAATGTCCAAAAAGATTAAATCGGGGGAGTTATTGGATCTAAACCATTTGATAGATTGCTCCACACTTTGCAGCCACGAGACAACGGTAATCGATTTATCCGTCTCCAATAAGATGCGTTTCAAATTCTCAAAAGCACTTTCTTCGTCCTCTATTATTAATACATTCATCAAGTCATCTTTAACAAGGGTAATTTAACCAAAAATAGCTTGTTCTCCTCGCTGATAACAACTGTCTTGTCGGTAAGGAATTTGTACTGCTCTGCTAAAATATGCAATCCTTTTTTTGTGGATTCTACTGTGGCTTTTAAGTTGATTTCATTCTCAACACACAAATAGTTCTCCTTTTGTTTAATGGTGAAGGTCAGTGGATGTTCATTATCAATCCGGTTATGTTTTACAATGTTTTCCAGTAATAAATGAAGGGAAATAGGAGGGAGCACATAGTCTAAGTCATCAATTTCAATTGAATAATTGAAGTTTTTACCGAACCGTTTTTTTAAGAGACTCGTGTAATTTTCAGCAAATTGAACCTCATCTTTTAATGGGACAACTTCCTGATCTGTCGTTTTTAAAATGTAGCGATACATATCAGACATCTCTTTGAGGAAATCATTAGCGATGATTGGATCTTTCCTGATCAGTCCGGATAAAGTATTTAGGTTGTTAAATAAAAAATGCGGATTTAACTGACTTTTTAAGGCTCTGTTTTGAAGTTCTAATTCGTTTCTTTTTAAGCGTTCATTTTCTGTGAATTCAACTTTCCATCGTTTGAAAAAATTGAGGCTGAATAGCATGCTAAGAACTAGAACTCCCTTTAAAAAGCCATCAAGGGTCGTCAAGGCAAGTCTAAAGGAGCTGAATGAGTTAAAGTCAGAAAGTTCAGGATGATAAAGTTCAACATTAATTGATCGTATCAAGAAGAAAAGAAGGCTATTCACAAGCACGATTGTGAATACTCCCAGGATGAATAGTTTAAGATTCATTTGCCAACCTCTCTTCATCAAGCTGTTGAGTGTTACTTGAGCAAATATCCAAATGATTCCAAATTGTGCAGTGATTCCGCACACAACAAACCAATTGAAACCATGACTTGAATCAGAAGTTTTACCCATCATGAAAAATGTCGTGTAGTAGATCAATCCTAGTATAGGGATAAATAGGAGGGGATAGATTCTAAAAGCGTTCGTTTTCATTCTTCTGTGACTTCAAATTGCTGGGGGTGCGTAGTCTTTAATTTTTTACTCGTGCAATTCTTTTAAAGAAACCTTTTTTATTGGCGTAAACAACCAGTAAAAGCAATAATAAGCCTAAGATAGTGCTTGAGAATGAAACAATCCAGCTGGGCACATCATAAAACTCAAACTTCACGAGTGCACCGAGTTTCCAGTTAGAACCTGCAAATGAAAAGCCAACCCAGTTCATTCCGTTGTGTACTCCAATTACCAACCAAATTGAATTTGAATAATAGTAGACCAATGATAATAGATAGGAGCTAATAAATAGACTTAAACAATACCCAAGCTCAAACTCATGGACCACAAAGTGCCCAGCAGTAAACAGAATTCCCATGAGGGTGAAAATTAAGTGAGGGTTTAAATGTTTTTTTAATTTTTCGATGGGGTAAGCGCGAGTACCCAATTCTTCAATGAATGAATTCCAAAGAATAAAACCGAAAAGAAAGTAAGTATAGTAGCCGATATAGGTCAAGGCAGAAATATTGTTTGGAACAACAGGCGTACACACGAAATGACTAGAAGTGCACATGTAAACCACATAAACAAGCACTGCTTTGAAAGCCCCAAACAAAAAACCGATCAATAGAAATTTTGATACCTTCGACCGAAAACCAAGGTCAAAGAGCTTTCCTTTGTGTAGGTGCTTTTGTGCTAACCAAATAATGGTAACTGAGCAAATTCCGAAGAGAAAGAAGAAAAAGATATATCCAAATGTGACTTCAAAATCCAGACCGCCATTGTCTAGAATGTTAACACCGCATAATTCGGCTAGTTTAATTAAAGGAAGCATTATTGCAATTGAAAAGAAAACTATGACTAGCACAGTAATAATTTTAACGGCTAGTTTTTCTTTATGGAGCACTCTGAACTTGTCTAACATATAATTGAATTTAAAAGTTCAATTATAGACCATTTTCAAGGGGCGAAAAAGAGTAAAACACTCAAGCAGTCCTAATCTTCTCCGAAGCAGTAATAGTTGATGGTGAAATAGCTTTGATTGGAAATAGTTTCTTGTTCTCTTGATAAGACCGAATCTATGGAGACGTAGCATTCTGCAGAGTACTACGCATTGCTAGACATATGTTATAAAATGTAATAACTATCAGTTAATTCTTCTTTTGCTATGTCCTCTTCATCTAAGAGCTGTCTTAGGTTTGCCTCTATCGTTTTTGAAATGGTCAATGTAGGTGTATCGCTAGGTCTATTTTCAAATGGATCTTGCATATAATATGCTGTCCTTTCCATTAATAAAAAGGGGAGCGTGATCGTAACTAAAAGACCAATTTCAACGAATGGATTCAAGTGTACCGTGAGGGAAATTGCTAGAGTAATAATGAATATGTAAATGAAAAACTTAAGGAATACTCTATATATCCTAGGAAACACGGTGTTTTTGATTCTTTCAGATTTCCCCATTGAGGCGCATAGTCTTACTAACGTTTGATCAAGCTGTATTTGTTGAAAGTTGTTAATCGTTTCATTCGAGTGCAATTCAGAAATATCTTTTGAATTCAAATCGATAATCTTTAAAGGAATATTTTTATGGCCTTTCAAAATTTCCATTTCATCAGAAGATAGTAGTCCTTCCAATGATTCTAAAGGAGTTAATTTACGTAACGTATCACTAAGTGCATAACACCATCCGATTTGTCTGTAGGCAACTTTCTTTACTACGTGTTTCGTTTCGTTCGAATAATTAGTAAAGCTTTTTAGCTGAAGAACCAATGTTCTACTGTCATTTACAATTGCTCCCCAAATTTTTCTAGCCTCCCACCAACGATCATACGATTGACTAAGCTTGAAGGCTAGTAGTAATGAAATGGAAGTACCTAGAAATGCAGGAATGGCAACTGGAAGTTTGATATTGAAATGATAAAAATGCTCAATAACGACTACGATGCAGACAAAACATGAAGACAATAGAATGTCTTTCCACATTTTATTAAACATGTATGTTAATGGGATACGTTTTTCTAAAATCATTTAGCCTAATGTTGATGATTGTTAAGTGATGTTATGTTTATCTCTTTTTAAGTTAATAAGTTGAGTTTTAAACAATCGATGTTCTACATCTTGAGTTCTAAAATCCACTCTTTTTATTTTTTTGTTGTTTCTTTCAAACTGGATTGTACAAATATCCTTGTTATTAAAACCTTCGTATTTCACCGAATACTTTTGGAGTTTTTTGTATTCTACTATTTCTTCAAATCCGAAAATTGACATAATTGATAAATGATCCTTTTTAAAGTAAACCCACCTAATATTATTCTTATAGATGACCCAAATGGGTAATGAGAAGACTGGGATGAAAAATAGTGGTAAGATAAAAAAACTTGAAATAAGGGTGAACACAATCACGAAAAGCATAGAAATCCCAAGTGAAACAAGGACGAAATACATGAAAAACATAGGGTAAACACCACTGAATTTTTTCTCAGAATCATATTTTATTAAGTGATTTCATTTAAACATAACGGTAAAGACTAAATTTTTGTGTTGACTCTCGAATATAACACTTTTCGATATGAGTATGATGCGCCTAATTATCAATTCTTCTCTAAAAAGGAATTCGTTTTTTGTAAACGGAGCGCATACCAATACACGTCAAATGTTTGTTCGAACGATAGATTTTGCCGTTTTTCCGATAAATAATTCCGTGCTCTTCAAATAGTTCATTAATTGCTTCTGTCTTCGTTTTATAGTGCGACTCCCATTTATCGGTAATGTCAATCGTTGAAAGACTTGGAAAAGTAGCAACTCCAAATTCATCGAACTTACAATCCATTCCTCGATCGTTTTTATAGTCTTCCAAAAAAGTCAACACCTCACTGGAAAATTTCTCATGAGGTTTGGGTAAATGACTTTTGTAAATTTGAATAAACTGTTCAAAAACACGCGGGTTTATTATCATTGATACTCCAATTACATCTTTGAACATGTAGAAAGGTGACCAGTACTTCCGTGCATACCAATGTCCCATTCCACGTACAACGTTGTTCGAGTAGTTTTTAGCTTTCAAAGCCTGCCCGTAATGAAAAATATCGATTGGCTTCGAAGAGAAAGGTGTGTTCCTTGTTGAAACATGGTAGTAACATGCCGCTACAATATGTTCTCCATCCTTTTTCATGGCAATATCAAAGGAAGTCCCATTATGGATACGCGCATTGATGAAGGTATCTGAAGCATCAGGATAACTCGCGAGAATTAATTCCTTCAGTTGCAACTTCTCCGCGACTTTCAGTTCAGTTATGGATTTCACGACTCTCAATAGTTCTTCCTAATAAATTCCAATTTACCAGCTAGTCGCAGGTATAACAGTGGTGTTAAAAAATGATAGGCGCCGAATATATTATATATTCTTCAAACGATACTTTGCTACGCGTCTTTTTTATTTCTTAAGATTTTCAAAATGCGGTTATTTATGATTTCTGACAAATTCCACATATATAGTTTAGCGTCGGTTGTATTATAAAATTGAACAATAACAGCATCAATATCTTTGTGATATTCAGCAAAGCTTTGGTATCCAGGAACCCAGCCAGAATGTTTGTACACGTAAATTGAAGAATAGATTGCCTGTTCCTCGTCATCAAATATTGACCCATCGTTTAATGCCCTCAAGAATTTACCTACGTCCTCTGCCGACGCTAACATTCCTTGTTCGTCCGTCTTTAAATCATGGGGATGTCCAATATGATAACCACTCATAACCTTATCCAAGTCGACTTCACTAAGTGAACTGAAGGTGTTTTTCAGCTCAAGAGGAATCAATATTTCCTCCTTGATATATTGGTGATGGCTATAACCGACGACTTTACCAATGAGCATGGAAAGCAACAAATAATTCGTGTTTGAATATTCATAATCTTCACCCGGTTTAAAACTAGCAGGTAAGTCAAGTGCTAATTTAAGCTTGCCTTTACTACTTTCGGGTGGGTTTTCCCAATAACCAGGATGGTCCGTGTAATTTGGAATGCCACTCCGATGTTGTACCATCAATCTCAATGTGATTTTTTCTGCATTCTCAATTCTTTTAGCAAATTCTGGAAAGTAATCAGCGAGTGTTTTATCTAAGGACAAACGTTTGTCATTGATCAATTTAGTGGTTGCAACGGCGACGTATAACTTACTGATACTGGCAATTTTGAATAAGGCTTGCGGGTCGGTAGGTATTTTGTTTTTTCGATCATGCCAGCCTGCTGTATAAAACGCTGGTGGCTTGCCTGCTTCATCTACGTAAAGAATCATTCCTTCAAACCCATGACCAATTGCTTCATTTACTTGTTCTTGAGCTGTATCAGGGAGAGGTAATATCCAAGCCTTTACCAGAATCCATGGTACGAAGAACAAAGAGCTTATGCTTGCTATAATGAGTGTTATTCTAAGTATTCGTTTTGTTTGTTTCTTTGTCATACTATTTCAGGACGAAGCGCATTTTAAGAGTGCTCGTAATGGTTTGAAACCACTCGATATATTGGTGATAAAAGGTTTACATTTTTAAAGTTAGGAATAGTTTTCAGCTAAGATTGTCAAACGAAGCATGAAACCTAAAGGCTTTTTAGGCGCTGTTAGTAAGCGTCTTTATTAAACAAATATTCATGTAGATAATCTTTATTCAGAATATATGATGACGTCGTGAACTGATTGAAGTTCACATATCCTTCGAATTCTTCGCTGAGATACATTTTATGATTCAAAGATATACGTACTCTTAAGGTTGTTTTATATTCTCCACAGTATCGAGCTATCATGATTGTGTAAGTGCTTTTTGGAGGTATGCGAAATGCTGAATAGCTGTTTCCACAATCGCTATGAATGAAATACTCTATTGGTTTCCAGTTTCCATTTGCGTCTTTAGCTTCTTGGACAAGAACGAGTCGGTTGTCTTCTATTGGGACAAGAGTACTACTGTCAGTATTGTTTTGAATA
>NVXP01000041.1 GCA_002733985.1 Fluviicola sp.
ATTACTCCTTCAGCATACACGATTACAGCTGTTCAGGGCTCAAAGTATTCATTAAAGCCGTGTTGATGTAATAGTTTGTCTTTCCAAGTTTATATTTCATGTAAAGATTATCACATTTTCTTTACACGAAACATTAACATGTAAAGATTTTTGCCTTTTCTATGCATGAATAAAACAAGGTGTAAAGCACTTCAACTAGGGCTAGTATGGAGGTTTGTAACTTTACGACACGTAATAGAAATATGCGTATGAATTGCGCTAAGAAACTTGCGTTCTCTATAAATTGGACAACAAGCGGTTATTTCGGCTTTTCCTTTATTGACTTTTACAACTCTTGATGCTATCGCGTCAGCTTATGCCAGAAAGTTGCGTTCCTTCAATATCAATTACTTTATCCCTCGACGCGTCTTAAGCGCCTCGTAAGAATCTTGGATCATCTGGAATTTCTCTTTCGCACCTTTCTGATACTCATCGCCCATTTGAGCAACTTTATCGGGGTGGAATTTAATCGCCATCTTTCTGTACGCTTTCTTTACCTCGTCATCTGTGGCCGTTTGATCGATACCGAGAACTTTGTAATCTGAATTTACATTTCGGTAGAACATGTTTTTCACGCTCTCAAAATCGACGTTTGAAACGCCCATCATATCAGCGATTTGTTGAATCACACGAATTTCGGAATCCGAAACGTCACCATCTGCTTTTGCGATACCGAATAAATAATGAAGCAACTGAACACGTACTTCTGGCTGCATTCTCATGCGGATATCCTGACAAATTTTCGCCAATGGAATGTTTCCAGAATCTAAAAAGCTTTTGAGCGTTTTGAGGTGTTGTTGATTGAATTGAGGTCCAAATTGCTGAGCAAAAAATCCTTTTACAAAGTCCAATTCAGATCGAAGTACTTTTCCATCTGCTTTCATGACTGCCGCAGAAAGGGCAATCAGCATCGTTGGAACATCACTTGATGTTGTAGATCGCTGTTGGTATAAATTGAATAATTCTTCAGCAGAGAACTGGCGTCCACCTGCTCCTCCTCCTTGCGCTTGAAACTGTTTTTTTAGATTTTGATAATTATCGACACCGGTGCCTATAATAAAACCTAAAACTCCTCCCCAAAAGCTTCGTCCGAAAAGAAAATAACCACCTACAGCAAAAATGAATTTAAACAAACCTCTATTTTTTAATTCAAAAGCGGATGAGATCTTGCTCACCCGCTTTCTATTTTATTTCAACTATACTAACTCTATGCTTCGTTGGATAAATGCATTCAAGGCTTCACCTTTCAACATTCCCTGCGCTAGAAGAGCAATATCTGTCAATTGTTTCACCTTACGATCTTGTGTTTTCTTCGTTTTCGTATTCAAAACATCACTGATCTTCTCGTGATTCGAATTGATCACTAAATTATACGTTTCTGGAAAAGCTCCAAAGAATCCACCGCCACCCATGGCCTGTTGTTCCTTCATTCTACGAATGAATTCTGGCTGCGTGATGATGATTGGTGCGTCATTTGAATCCATGCTCTCAAAGTTGATCTTGAACTTTTGTTTGTCCAACACTTCTTCAAATAATGGTTGCAATGATTCCTCTTGCTCTTTTGTCAATAATGATGGAATCTCTATATCCTTTTGGATCAATTTATCCAAAGTATCAGCATCAACACGAGTGAATGTTACGTTCTCATATGACTGCTCCATTTTACCAATCCAGTGTGCTGAAAGTGGTCCACCAATGTCCAAGACATCATATCCACGTCCTTTCGCATTCTGTACAAATCCATATTGTTCATCAAGTGAGCTCGTATACAAAATCACTAACTTCTCGTCTTTGTTCGTTTGAAGCGCCGTAATTTTTTCTTTGTATTCGTCCATTGTGAAATGCTCACCATCCGTATTTTTCAATAAAGAGAAGCTTTTCGACTTGTCAGCAAATTTATCATCCGACAACATTCCGTATTGAACAAACAGACTCAAATCGTCCCATTTATCTTCAAAATCCTTACGATCTTTTCTGAACATTTCAGCCAATTTATCCGCAACTTTCTTTGTGATATGAGAAGAAATTTTCTTCACGTTACTATCACTTTGCAAATACGAACGAGAAACATTCAATGGAATATCTGGAGAATCGATCACACCATGAAGGAGTGTCAAAAATTCAGGAACAATCTGCTCTACGTTATCCGTAATGAATACTTGGTTTGAATATAAGTTGATCTTATTTTTCTGTACCTCAACGTTCTCTTTGATCTTCGGAAAATATAAAATCCCAGTCAAGTTGAAAGGATAATCAACGTTCAAGTGAATATGGAACAATGGATCTTCAACTGTTGTTGGGTACACTTCTCTGTAGAAATTGGTGTAATCCTCCGTAGTAAGATCAACTGGAGCTTTCGTCCAAGCTGGAGAAACATTGTTCACCTGGTTTGGAATATCAATCGCTACGCGCTTCACTTTATCATTCTCATCCTTCTCTCCTTTTGGATCGTCGATGTACTCTGTCTTCGTTCCAAAAATAACTGGATGAGGCAAGAATTTACAGTATTTATCAAGAATTCCTTGTACACGTGCTTTTTCCAAGAACTCAGCTGATTCCTCAGAAATATACATCACGATGTCCGTTCCGCGATCTTCCTTTTCAATTTCTGTAATCGTATATTCTGGCGAACCATTACTTTCCCACTGAACCGCTTGTGATCCATCCGTGTGAGAAAGCGTTTTAATTTGTACACGGTCTGCAACCATGAATGAAGAGTAAAAACCGAGTCCGAAATGACCGATAATTTGCTCTGCTCCTTCTTTCCCTTTGTATTTTTCAACAAACTCCTCTGCTCCAGAAAATGCGATTTCATTGATGTATTTATCAATTTCATCAGCTGTCATACCAATTCCATTATCGCGAATTGTTAATGTCTTCTCTGCTACATCAAGAAGTACTTCAACTTTCAAATCGCCAAGCTCTCCTTTGAATTCACCATTCGAGGCAAGGAACTTTAGTTTCTGAGATGCATCAACTGCATTCGATACCAATTCACGAAGAAAAATTTCGTGATCCGAGTACAAGAATTTTTTAATGATTGGAAATATATTTTCCGTTTGAACATTAATCTGACCTGTTTTCATTTTTTTACATGTTTGTTATTGCAGTCTCCTAGTCAATCTCTATGCCACTCACCAAATTCTGCCAAACTGTCGCATGCTTCGGGTCAACTCTTCCGTTTTACTTGACAACCTGACACAAGCCGACATAAACATCACGGTTTTACAGAGATCAACATTCATTTAGATTGATTCTCAAGTCAGGGATTAATCTTTACATTTGTTAGCAAGATGGAAATTCTAATCAGCGTCATCTTTTTTTTAGTGATTATCGTGTTTTTACGAACATGCAAGTTCTTTGTATCCAAAAACTTAAACTCTTGGGTTCTTCCTGTAGCTTTCGCACTAAAATGTGGAGTAGGAATGCTCTTCCTTCAATTTTACATCTTTCAACACGAAGACCCTCATCTTAAAAACGATGCAGGAGCCTTTTACCGCGAAGCGCAAATTTTAAACACTGTTTACGATGAATCGCCAAGTGACTACCTCAAACTGGTATCAGGAATCGGAGCAACTGAAGCACTTTCTGAAAAATATTTGGGAGAAACCAATCATTGGGACTCTGGAAAGCAAGCCGTATTCCATGATAATCGAAATATTATTCGGGTTCATGCCCTAATCAATTTCATTTCTATTGGATCGATTGTCGTTCACATGTTAATCTTTTCTTTCATTTCATTGATAGGAACTTTCTTACTCTTTTTGGCATTACAAAAACACTCTGCTTTGAAACCATGGGTGATTTTTTCGCTGCTCGTACTTCTTCCAAATTTGCTGTTTTGGTCATCGGGAATATTAAAAGAACCTTTCATTGTTTTTGGAATTGGAGCACTCGCTTATGGAATGGTTGGGGAAATCTCGAAGAAAAGAAAATTGCTATTCATTCTACTCGGTTTAATTGCCTTACTCTGCTTCAAACCTTATATTTTCATTGCATTACTCGCTGCAGGCTTGGTGTATTTGATCTATTTCCTCTCGCCGAAGTATAAAATCCTTTCCGCTTTAGGAATTCCGATTGTACTCGGATTCATTGTACTGTTCTCTTTCCCATCTGTAATTGAAAAAGGAACACATCTACTGTCCCGGAAGCAATTTGATTTCTCGAATGTAGGTCGTGGTGGAATGCACGTTCGTTCTGAACCAGACTCCTGCTTTTATTATTTTACGCTCGATCAATACTCAAACTTGACGATCGAAGGAGACTCTGTTTGGTTAAAGAAAGAAATTGACGCCTGCAAAGTCACACATGGTGATCTTGTTCCGCCTACACCCATCCATTTGAAACCAAACAAACAGGCCTGGCGCTTGCATTTTGATCAACCTAGAGCGAACAGTTTCATCGAAATCACACCAATCAATGACAAACCCAGTCAATTGCTAACTTCTGCTCCAGAAGCAATTTTCAACGCTGTGATTCGTCCTTTACCGAACGATCCAGGTGGAAAACTGAAATACCTAGCATTTTTCGAGACGCTCATCTTGTTTGGATTAATTGCATGGACCATTTTTCAACGTAGAAAAGTCACTTCGAATGAACGCGGTTTCATTTTGTCTGCAATTGTATTCTGTATTCTATTAGCCTTATTAATTGGCTGGACGACTCCTGTTCTAGGAGCAATTCACCGMTATCGACTTCCCATTCAACTYGCAATGATCTGTTGTATTATTGTTGCGTGGAAGCCAAACATTCAATTTTTGAAGAAATGAGTAAACCATTTGTATTGATCACCGGAGCAACTGCTGGATTTGGAAAAGCGTGCGCTGAGTTATTCGCGAGAGAAGGTTATGCCTTAGTCATCACGGGCAGAAGAAACGACAGACTCTTGGAACTAGCAGAAGAAATTAAATCGACTAATAGTGTCGAGGTTGTCACATCTTGCTTTGACGTGAGAGATGAAAACGCAGTCAATAATGCAATATCCGCTCTTCCCGATTCCGTAAAATCTAAGCTTTCGATCTTAATCAACAATGCAGGRTTAGCAGTTGGAAAAGGTCCTATTGATGAAGGCTTAACCGATGATTGGAACAGAATGATCGACACCAACGTCAAGGGTTTACTTTACGTTTCTCGAGCCGTAATTCCATTACTCAAGGAATTTGACGGTCACAGACAGATCATTAACATAGGAAGTATTGCAGGAAAAGAGGTTTATCCTGGAGGAAACGTGTATTGTGCATCCAAGCATGCTGTTGATGCGCTTTCTAAAGCGATGAGAATCGATCTACTGCCGCATAATATTAAAGTATCCAACATTGCACCAGGTGCAGCAGAAACAGAATTTTCACTGGTTCGATTTAAAGGAAATCAGGAAATTGCAGACTCAACTTACCTAGGATTTAGTCCCTTGGTTGCACAAGACATTGCAGAAACAGCATTGTTTTTAGCGACACGACCTGCTCATGTAAATATCAATGATATCGTAATTATGCCAACTGCTCAAGCGAGCGCGACAGTTTTGAAAAAGGACTAAGAATAAATCAATACTGAAATTCCTGTGATAAGGACTGCGGAAAACACCTACGCCAATATCGGAATGTTACACTTTATCTTCAAAAGTGTGACATATTGGTAGATTTCATTTAGTTTAGGGCATAACCAAAAACCAAATCACATGAAAATTTCAAAAAAAAGTGCTTGGACAAATCTGTCCAAGTCTCTAATTAAAAACGCCCGCTTATCCATTTTAACAACAATAACATTGTTGTTTTTAGCGCTTTCTGCTCAAGGTCAAAAGCTAGAAGATTTTAAGAAATGTGCCGATAAACCAGGCATCTCAACCTTACCATATCAAAAAATAAAAAGAGATGCCATTCCATTGGAAAGCGCTAAGAAAAAGGCCTTTGAGGCAACAAAAGGATATGGATACGATAAAATGGAAGATGAGAAAGATGCCATCCTTAGAAAAATAAAAGTAGAAAAAAAGAAAATTGTTGATGCTAAAAAAGAAGTAGTAGAAGACAAAAAAGCAGCACCGACATTAGAAAGTCCTGGTGAGAAAAAGATCAAAGCCGCAGATAAAAAAATAAGTGAATTGGACCGCGAGGTTGTAGCGATAAACAGGAAAATAGATGTGGCAATTGACAAATTTGAAACGCTACAGGAAGCAAGAGGGAAAGTTCGAGAAATTTTTGAAGACGCTGACGGTGAATTGACTAATACGATAAATCGTCCGCATGTACACATAGGACCTAAACCTTCGAGTTCAGACAGAGAGGCTTACGATAAATGGAATAAAAAATACAAACAACTGAAGTCATACGTTGATAAGATTGGAGACGTATTTGACAAAAAAGCCAGAACTCACAGAGAACAAGAAAATGGTGCAGGAAATGTTGTTACAAAATTAAATACGCTCAAGAGAAAAACTGAGATATAACTAACGACTTACTAATTCCCGCTAGCTGTAACAGTTGGCGGGATTTTTTTTCAATTTACCGCACCTTTAAGATTTACTACGAACATAAGCATCCAAAACCTCATTAATCGAACCATAGGTCCTCCCACGAATCGAAAGCATGTGCTCTTCTGTCATCCATTTCACTTTCGTTATTCCTTCATTTAACTGAGGAGTTAGAGCTCGAGGACCTTTGTATTTCATCATGAACCAATCAGTGCGTTTGAGCGCCCAACGTCCTTTTAATTTCATCGTATGGTAAGTCACTACTAGAGGATCTTTAATCTTATGCCCTTCAATTCCACATTCCTCCATCACCTCACGCACCGCTGCATCTTCCCTCGGTTCCTTCTTATTGATCTTTCCTTTCGGGATATCCCACAAACCTTTCCGCTTGATCATTAAGAACAATTCTTTCCGTTGAACCAATCCTCCAGCAGCTTTAATTTTTATAAAATCAGAAAAGAATTCCTTAAAGGATTCCTTTGGATCGTCGCAAATGATCTGCAAAGGAGAGTCAATTGATGCCTGAGTTCTAAGGAGAAGACGAATCCCTTTTGGAAAAGAAACGATCTCACTCGCTTTAATCGACGGTTGTTTTTTCACTACATCTTTCGATTCAATGAAAATTACTGGCTTATGATCAACAAATACTTTGTACATTTGCGCCCATGATTTTTAATGATGACAAGGCCCTAAAAGTAGCAGAATTTTTGCTTCAAATCAAAGCGGTTAAATTACAACCTAACGATCCCTTCACGTGGGCATCTGGAATTAAGTCTCCAATCTACTGTGATAATCGCATTACACTCTCTTATCCAAACATTCGTACATTTATTCGTCAAGAATATGCACAAAGTGTTGTCGATTCATTTGGGAAACCAGATGTAATTGCTGGAGTAGCTACAGGTGGAATTGCACAAGGAGCACTCGTTGCACAAGAATTAGGATTGCCATTTATCTATATTCGTAGTGAAGCTAAAAAGCACGGAATGGGTAATCAAATTGAAGGTTACTTTGAAGAAGGACAACGTGTTGTTGTCATTGAAGATTTAATTTCAACTGGTGGAAGCAGTCTAAAGGCAGTGGAAGCACTTCGTGAAGCGAAACTTGAGGTTAAGGGTTTAATTGCCATATTCACATACGGCTTTAAAGTTGCTGAGGACAATTTCACAAATGCACAATGTCCTTACCGCACATTAACGAATTACGATATCTTGTTGGATCACGCGAAAGCGACGAACATGATTTCAGAAGAAGAGGCAAAGTCCTTACTTGAATGGAAATCAGATCCGCAATCTTGGAAAAAATAAAAACATGAAGATTAACAGTCACACGGTCACTATATCAGCTCCTCAGCAAGAGGTTTTTGATTTTTTAAAAGACGCTAACAACCTTATCCACTTATTGCCGCAAGATAATATTTCGGATTTCAAGGCTACAAAAGACGATTGTTCGTTTAAAGTTCAAGGTGGTATCACTATCTCTTTGATTCACGATGGTGAAGATGGAATAGATAAATTATTCATGAAATCAGGTGAAAAATCGCCGTTCCCGTTTCGTTTAACAATCCACACAGGAAATAAATCAGATGAAACCGAAGGAAGAATCGAGTTTGACGGTGAACTGAATATGTTTCTAAAAATGATGGTTGAAAAACCACTAACGAACCTTTTCAATTACATGTCGAAAAAGTTGCAAGAACATTTCGCTTAATCTAGAGAAACGTTATTTCTTTTAAATCATAGCTTACTTCCTGCTCATTTTTCAAAACGATCAATTTTCCCGATCGTTCCACTCCGCATATTTCACCCTCAAATTCTCCAGTAGCGTCTTTGTATTGGCTTTTTGTCTTGTATTGGTAGAGTTTTTCCAAATATCGCTCATGGAGCAAAGTTGAATTCTCAAACAATTCTTCGCTCAAAGTATTAAACGACTCGATGAAGGAAAAAAGTGCGTCTTTAACGGGATAAAATTGTCCGAGCTCCGCTTGAATACTTGTTGCATCGAACTGTATAAACCTTGTTTGATTGACGTTAATTCCAATTCCAACAATCGATCGAATCGGCCCTAAACTGGAAATACTATTTTCGATTAAGACCCCAGAAATTTTTTGGCCACCTACCAGGATATCATTTGGCCATTTGACTTTCGATGTAATTTTATTTTTCGCTAAAAAATCGCAAATTGAAAGTGCGACGATTTTTGACAAATCGAACTGATTTTCTACTGACAAATTGACTACTTCCAAATAAACGCTAAAAGTGAGGTTCATCCCAGGCTCTACGACCCATTCAGCACCTCTTTGTCCTCTACCCTCGAATTGTTCATCTGCCATAATTACCGTTCCCGATGACAAACCCTCTGATTTTACTAGATTGGCAGTATAATTGTTCGTTGAATCTACAGATTCCAGATGAATCAATTTTCGTCCTATTTGCATAGTGTATTTTTAACAGTTACAGATGCCAAATGTACGATTTTATTGATTTTAAAAGTTAAATTTGTAGGACATAGAACAACTAAATGAACAAAGAAATTCAAGACAACGATTCCCAAATTCTCAGCGATGCAATCGTAGAAGGAATGCAAGAAAACAAAGCGAAAGATATCGTAGTACTCGATCTAAGAGAAATTGAGAACGCAGTATGTGACTTTTTCGTGATTTGCACAGGGGATTCGTCCACACAAGTAGACGGAATTAGCAACTCAGTTGCAAGGCATACACGCCAAGTACTATCTGAAAAGCCTTGGACAGTCGAAGGTCAAAAGAATTCAGAGTGGATCTTGATGGATTATGTGAGCGTTGTTGCACATGTTTTCTACCATGAGACGCGGTCATTTTATGACCTCGAAGACCTTTGGGCGGACGCTAAACGAACAGATATTCCAAACTTGAATTAAACACAGAATGACAGATAATAATTCGAATAAAGAGAAAAAGAAAAGCCCATTTTCAGTATACTGGATCTATGCAATCATTGGTGTTGCGCTGATCGCTTTTCAATTGTATTCTTCTTCGGGGGGATCTTCAGAAGTGCAACGGAAAGATACTTTCTTCAAGCTTGCTGAAGAGGGTGGACTTGAAAACGTGATGATCATTAATCGATCACGCGTTGACTTCCAATTAACCGAAGATGGAGAAAAGGTAGTCGGTCGTGAGAAATCAGAAGATTTCAACACGATGAAAAAAGCCATGAAGAAGGGCAAAAGTATTCGTACTGTGAAACCAACCTTCTCTATGAAAATAGGTGATTTGGGTCACTTTGAAGATGAAATTCGAACGCACAACCTAAATTTGAAGGAAACTAAATCTGAAGTACCGCCTATTTCTTATGGGTACGACGAGGAAGTAAACTACATGGGTGGAATCTTAAGTTTCATTCTTCCTATTATTATCATCATTGCCTTGTGGTTATTCGTTATGAGACGTATGTCTGGTGGCGGAGGTGCTGGAGGTGCTGGTCAAATCTTCAATATTGGGAAATCAAAAGCGAAGATTTACGAAAAAGGGAAAACAACGGATACTACGTTTGATGACGTAGCAGGACTTGAAGGAGCTAAAGAAGAAGTTCAAGAAATTGTTGAGTTCTTAAAAAAGCCGAAAAAATACACTGACCTTGGAGCGAAAATTCCGAAAGGAGCCTTATTGGTAGGACCTCCAGGAACAGGGAAAACATTGTTAGCAAAAGCCGTTGCCGGTGAAGCGCAAGTTCCATTCTTCTCGTTGTCAGGATCTGATTTCGTAGAGATGTTTGTTGGAGTTGGGGCTTCACGTGTTCGTGACCTCTTCAAGCAAGCAAAGGAAAAAGCTCCATCAATTATTTTTATTGATGAGATTGATGCGATTGGACGTGCTCGTGGAAAAAACAACAGTTTTGGATCGAATGATGAACGTGAAAACACGCTCAACCAGTTATTGACTGAGATGGATGGTTTCGGAACAAACTCTGGAGTAATCATTCTTGCAGCAACTAACCGAGCAGATGTATTGGATGATGCTTTGACGCGTGCAGGTAGATTCGACCGTCAGATATATGTTGACATGCCTGATTTGAATGAACGAAGAGAGATTTTCCAAGTTCACCTCAAGCCGATTAAATTAGTTGAGAACCTCGATGTAGAGTTCTTATCGAGGCAAACACCTGGTTTCTCAGGAGCGGATATCGCCAACCTATGTAACGAAGCGGCGTTGATTGCTGCTCGTAAGGAAAAAAAGTTTGTTGAAAAACAAGATTTCTTAGATGCTGTCGATCGAATCATAGGTGGATTAGAGAAAAAAAACAAGATCATCACTCCAACAGAGAAGAGAGCAATTGCATTTCACGAAGCTGGACATGCAACAATCTCTTGGCTATTGGAACACGCTCACCCACTTGTAAAAGTAACGATCGTTCCTCGTGGACAATCACTTGGAGCAGCTTGGTATCTACCTGAAGAGCGAAGTATCACAACAACAGAGCAGATTCTAGATGACATGTGTAGTGCTCTTGGAGGACGTGCAGCGGAAAAATTGATCTTAGGAAAAATTAGTACTGGCGCATTGAGTGATTTGGAAAAGGTAACAAAGCAAGCCTATGCAATGGTTTCAATTTACGGATTGAACGATAAGATAGGAAACTTGTCTTTCTATGATGCTCACGGAAACAATGGTTTTACAAAGCCATATTCTGATCATACAGCTCAGGTGATTGATGAAGAAGCTAGTAAGATGATAGAGACTCAATATGCACGAGCTCTTAAAATCTTAGGTGAAAACAAAGAAAATTTGATCTTACTTGCGGATAAACTATTGGAAAGTGAAGTGATCTTCAAAGAGGATTTAATTGCTATCTTCGGTAAGCGCCCTTGGGATAAAGAAGAAACTGATGAAAAAGCAACTGAAGTAAAATCTGATGATACAGATGCTACTCCGGAAGCTGAAGTTCCTTCTTCTGAGTCAGCAGACGAAACAAACAATGAGAAAGCAGATACGGATGGGACTGATTCAAAACCTTCAGAGGAAATGGACAACGCTTCGGATGAAACTGGTGAAAGAACCTAAATGGGTTTCAGTTTACGAATCATACGAAGAATACACCGTACATATTAAAAAATTAACATTGGAAGATGCAGGAATTCCCGTTACGATCTTTGATCAGCGGGATTCTTCCTATAATGCATTTGGCTACGTGTATTTACATGTACCTGTTGAACTAGAGGAAAAGGCACTACAAGTACTAAAGGAACATGCGTAATATCATTGTTAGAGGACTTACAGGGATTGTTTTTATCGCTGTAATTATCTGCCCATTACTCTGGTCTGTCGATATTACCACGATGGTTTTTACGGCATTTCTATTTCTCGGTGTTTTCGAATTCTACACCTTATTCAAAGGGCATTCTAAAATTGACGTTTCCGTAGGAATGGGCGTTGGATTGTCTGTCATAATTACAGGACTTGCCATCGCATCCATTTACAATTGGATTCAATCTGATATCTTCTTTTTAGCATTCATCCCACTTATTTTTATAGGACTGGTGAGTGAAATTTGGCGGAAGAAAAAAGAACCCATCCTCAACAGTGCCATCTTGGTGTTTGGTTTGATGTATGTCGTTCTCCCCTTCCTATTACTAATCAGTATGCACAAGCAGCTTGAACTCCACCGAATTGATGGAATTCCTCTCGCACTTGGCATGTTCTTGTTGATTTGGACGAATGACACCTTCGCTTATCTATCAGGGCGAGCTTTTGGAAAAACGAAACTCATTGAACGCATCTCCCCAAACAAAACATGGGAAGGAACAATTGGTGGAATCATTATTACATTAATTGTTGGTGCTGTTCTCGGTTATTACAATGACGACTTCGGGTTCTGGATTCCTGCAGCAGCGATCATTGCTCCTTGCGCAATTATCGGAGATTTATTTGAATCAGTTCTAAAGCGAAACCTTGGAATCAAAGACTCAGGAAACATTCTTCCTGGACATGGAGGAATACTCGATCGATTTGACGCAACTCTAATGGCAGTTCCATTCTTTTTTCTCTGGAATTCGATTTATATACTCTACTTTTAACCAAAAATTATTGGAATGAAATTACACAGAGAAGGATATTTAGTCATGATGATTGGCTTGTTGATTTTAACAGCAATTCAAATTGGTAACTACTTCTTATTTCAAGTGACTGGTTGGCTTTGGCTTTTCATTCTTTTGACATTAGGAGCATTGGTGATGGCCTACCTTATCATTCAGTTTTTTAGAATTCCTAAGCGCGAGTGTGTGTTTGAACCAAACGATATCATGTGTCCAGCAGATGGAAAAGTGGTTGTAATTGAGGAAGTGGAGGAAACTGAATATTTCAAAGACAAGCGCATACAAATTTCGATTTTCATGTCACCGATGAATGTTCACGCAAACTACAATCCTATTTCAGGACTTGTGAAATACGTGAAATACCACAAAGGCCTATTCTTGGTTGCTTGGCATCCAAAAAGTAGCACAGACAATGAACGTTCCACAGTTGTAATAGAACACGCTTCAGGACAAGAAGTATTGTTCAGACAAGTAGCAGGTGCCGTTGCGCGTAGAATTTGTTATTACGTTGAAGAAAATCAAACTGTTGAGACAGGATCTGAATTTGGGTTTATCAAGTTTGGCTCTCGAATTGATGTTTATTTACCTATTGGAACGCCGTTAAATGTTAAAATTGGTGATAAAGTCCAAGGTAAGTTGACCAAAATCGGAACCCTCAACTAATTTTCATTAATTTAATACCTCAAATAAAGATAAGGTATGAAAAAGATATTATTCGCTGCTTCATTCTTATTGTTCGTAGGAACAATTGGAACTTCAGCATTCGCAGCATCAGATTCTAGTGACACTCAAACAGAAATCACTAAGAACGACGACGACAAAAAGAAGAAGAAAAAGAAACGTAAAAGCAAAAAAGCAGACGCGAAAAAATCTTGCTCAGGTGAGAAAAAATCATGTTGCTCAGCTACTAAGAAAGGATCTTAGATCTTCAAGCAAAACATTTAAACGCTCATCCGAATCTCGGTATGAGCGTTTTTCATTTCTACTAGTACGCCATGCCTCGTATCATAATCATTTCCTCGCTTGTTCTTTACATTGTATTACTCAGCTGTGAACTACACATGAGAATGCCCAGCACAGAAGGTGAATACTTCGAAGGTGAAATCGAATACGAGCTCGTCTACGAATCATTGAATCCAGATGTATCCTCGGAAGAAATCACCAAGAAAAGTACGGATAGGAAGATTCTCTATTTCAAGGGTGGAAATTCTATGACGGAAAATTACATCAGAGACACGCTCACTTCCAGAACATGGTATGATAGATTATCGAACACAACTTATATACAGAAACTAGACTCAGACACACTGTACTTTTACAATTCTAGTAATGTCGATTTCATCATGGAACCTCTTCAAGAACAAACAGGAGAAATCATCCTCGGACATGCTACTCGACAAATTACGATTGCGCTGAAGGGAAAAGATAATTCCAACTACACAGGAAGTGAAAGCCAGTTCATTTTTCACATTGCTTTAGATTTGCCAATTGACTCCATCTGGTTCAAGGACTGTCTTGAATTTGACTACAATAAAATAATGAGCCTAGCTCCGGGAATGATCCTGAAAGAAGAAGACAGTATTTATGGTTATCGAAAGCTGATCAAGAGAGCAACACGAATAGAGCATAAACCAATAGAACTTGATTTATCCATCGATTCTACCAAGGTATTGATTGAAATTTGAGCTGGTCACTGAATTGCCTATTCACTTTCATTCTGGTCTGATTTTTGCTCAAAGATCAGCATGAAAAACCTAACTATCCTTAGCACTATATTCCTTATTTCGTCCTGCGCATTTCACAGTGGAACGCTAACAAGTAACGTCACTGACAAGCCTGTAGTTCATATAGACCTCGCAACTGGAGTCGCTTCAACAAACATTGTCCTGAGTATCGGTGGACTTTCTAAAGATGCTCTGATCTCTGAGGCGCGAAAAAACATGATTCGTGCTCGTCCACTGGAGGGCGCAGAACAGTATAATAACATTGAAATCAACATCAAGAACACGTATTACATTTTCGGTCGCAAGACGAAAGTCACAATCAACGCAGACGTGATTGAACCAAAAGACAGTCTAGATCAACCGACTTATTCGGATAATTATTTGAAGAAAATTAAAAATCCCGAACCAAATGGTGGATTATTTTCGATTGGTGATTCTGTCATTATTTACAACTACAATTATCAATCGGGGGAAATTGTTCGCTTTTTGGGAGGATCCCTTGATAAAGTTGAAATTAGCTACACCGATAGTAACAATGCAACTCGAACAAAAAAAGTTTCAGCAAACCGTGTTTTCATTGCTAAGAAAAAACACAAAGGGGTGACACTACATAAGCGTACGGAGTATGGAATAATTGTTGGGTTTGGCATTAATCGAATGCTCGTGAAAATGTCAGATGGCTACGCAACTGAAAAATACCCTAAGAAAAAGGAAAAATAGTACCTAGTCCATTGTGCAATTACTATACACATCATTGTGTATACAGCTAAGCATTGAAAAACTGTTACTTGGTACAGATATAAAACTTCACGCACGGTCCGTTTTATTACGGTTCGTGCATGAAATTGTAATTATAGATGTTCAAACCAGACTCCTAGTCATTGATTCCTACTTACTTAAATCCGACAAACTCGTCTTTAGCCTCTAGCACTTTATGAATGTACGTCTTGAAATCTTCATAGTTCTCAGGAGCTATATCAGCTAAATCAGGGATTGCCTCCACGCTTACACGTAAATGAGTTGCACTAATTTTTTCATACGTTCTACTATACGAATGTTTTAAGTAGTTCAGCTTTACGCTCTCGGGTAATTCAACAAATTCTTCACCCTCTTCCAAATAGATATCGTAAACAATCACGTAATTGTCAATGCTCTCATATCCCTTGTAGTTGATTGCAAATTTTCGTTCGGAGTCTCTAACGATATTATCCGTATACGCATCCGTGATGGAAGGAATTCTTAGAATTTTAAAGCTTCCGATCTTATTTGTTTTTTCCTTCTGGGTCATATCACAGATGAAACGCGTGAAGTTTTCGGTTCTATCGTTTTCAATACCATAAACAGAATCAATTTTTAAATCACCATCAATAGAAGAGCTAAAGCGATCCAACATTTCTTCCTCAATAATTTTCATGTTAGGATTCTCCAAAATCTCACTTTGGTATGACTTAGTTGCTCCATAAACCTTTGTGTCAATCGAGTAATTTCTTGTACCCCCGTTGATTTTCATTTCAACGTGACTGGAAACTTTATTTACCGAACGGTTTATGTTGCTCAAGGTTTTTAAATCGTACGTCTGTGTTAGATCTTCATCAGAATATGGAATTTCCAAAGCCATTGCATTCAACAAAGAAGTTGGAAGCGCCTTAAATGGCAGGTGTTTATTCGTTAGTTCCAAGTATTGATCTTCTCCGTCCATGTTAACTTTTACGATACAATGATTGAAGTCAGTACTTGGTAAAACGATTTCGTTTGCACCATAATTTGAGGTCAGAACTAATACAAGATTGGATTCAAGGTCTGCCATTCTAGAAAACAACACGAACAAGGAAGAAAAATCTTTACAATCCCCGAGGTTAGTTGTTAAGGTTCTCGAAGGCTTTTGCGGAACAAATCCACTCTGACGGAAAGAAACAAAACTATACGTAAGTCGCGCCATCATAAAATCGTAGATCGTCTTGGCCTTTTCTTCATCCGTCATGGATTCAATGTTTTTGCCCTCAAAGCAACTATCAAAAGCAGATTGCACCTCAGAATTGATGATTAACTGAGAACGCACTAGGTCAGAATACCATGTTGCAATTTCATTCCAGCTATCAATTGTACTAATATGCAGCGTTCTTGCTATATCACATGTTTCTGGCATGTAATACTCCGTTTGAGGTAAAGCTTCAACATTATCGAGCTCCCAAACGTATTTATCATGTCTCTCCGTGCTCGTCTTTTTCAGTGGCAATTCACCCACCGTAACTTCATAATTGAAATCCATTCCTTTCGGGACGAGTAACACATATCTAGAGTACATAGCAGGGTGGTAACTATCGAACATGTATGAATCGACATAGTCTTTATAAAACCTTCCACTACCATTAAAGCTTACTTCGTAATCAATATTGATCACATCGCCTATTTCCAATCCTTCGAAGACCAAACTTGACCCATATCTATCTGCTGGGATTACTGCACCACTTGGTTTCACAATCTCAGATTTGATGATATCATAGCTCCCACTCAAATTGAGGTTGTATTCTTTGACACCTTCAACACCTGCTTCTGTTGTAATTTCATAAATCAACGAATACCTTCCTCTTCCTCCAGCTTCCGTGTAAAGTTCAATGATCGCTTCATCCATCAAGGTGTTGTATCCGTAGTTGTTCTCTATACCACTACCGCGATTATCCGAAATGTATGTATAGATGTCCTTATTACGAATAGCTTCAATAGCATCCTTCTCATCAGCAATATCACGAATGATTCTTCTTAAACTACTATTCCCGCTATTGTGGACAAGTGATTTCTTATAGCTCTCAACAGCTTCATCCACCCGTCCTGTTTGGAGTTTATTGTCTCCATCATATTCCATCAAAACAAATGAGTAAGGGAACAACTTCAATGCCTTCTCAATATATGGCTCCGCTTCCACATATTTTTTTCTGAAGTGTAAGTAATTAATGAGCTCTTTGTAGATGTCAATGTCATTCTCCATATTGACAACATTTTTCTTCAACATGGCGATAATTTTGTCATGACGATTCAACGAATTGTAATGGCGCATTAATAATCGCTGAACACCTGTATCAAATCTCTTTTTGTTGAGTTTTTCCAAATGCTTCATCGCTCTTTTCTCATCATTCAAGGCACTTTTGTAGAGCCCCGAATAAGTACGGATCAGTCCTGCTTCACCATCTTCGATTGCGATGGCCATCAATTCATCAAGCGATCTTCTCATTTGGGCATTATCCTCTACTCTAAACGCCTTTATCATTTCAATACTAGCGCCAAGAATCGATAAATCCGTTGCTAATGCGTATCTGTCTAAGAACGACGACATATCCTCCATCGACATACGCATGAGACCGCTGATATCCTTGAACTTGTAGGTCAGTGAGCCAAAATAAAATTCATCATCAAGCTGCATATTTTCTTCCAACTGCTCGATGATTGCATAATCCCCCTCAATTGAATATGCGCGAATGAGCAAGCTTCTTAACAATGAGCTTTTTGGGTACTTTTCTTCGAGCGGAAGAAGTATTTTCTTTGCCTGTTTGTAGCGCTGATTTCTCAAGTAAGTTTGAACAAGACAATACGAATAAAGAAAGTTGTCTGGATCAGCCTTTAATTTCTCGATGAAAAAAGCCTCCATTGGATGTTGCATCAATTTAAGGCTAAGCTGTTCCAATGTTGGGTGCATGTACTCAGCATATGTTGAGCTAAAGCTTATATCCTTAACTGGCGAACCATCTAATTCCTTCATTCTAACTAAAGAATATCCTCCAGATCCCGCGTTAGCCAATTTCAACAATAAACGGTGTTTACCTTTTGGAATCGTTATTTCAACACTATACGCGTCCATTTCAGTTCTTGCAGTCTCGTTGTTTTCGTATATCTCTACGTCATCTAACCACAACTTGAACTTACCAGATGCCCCAACATTTATTGTTACGCGTTTCTCTTGCGGAGATTCAAAAAAGGTCTGAGCGTAGTGAACACCAGTACCGTATTCACCGTGGTTTTCAAAGAATAAATAGACGTGATTACCTGACCATTCTGGTACATACCAATCAACTATTCCATTACTATTTGCATTAAACCCTCCTGTAGATTGAGGAAATTTTTCAGGTCCATATTCCTTGTTTAAAGCACTGTTATTGAGGTTTTCAAAAACGCCACATACTTGCCATTCACGAATAGCTGGAATTTTTGAAACCAATGATTTATATGAAAAAAAGTTATAGTGAGCTCTTTCCTTCACCGCTTTCAAGTAATCTAAGCCACCTCGAAGAGTAGTATTTGTATATTCCTTTGCGAATAGAACGTCAAGGTTAGATGCAGTTCGCCGATTGAAACCACGACTCAAATAGGCATCAAACAAAAAGCGTTCGTTCCATAGAGCAAATAAATACGGCTCTCTCTCTTCAGCCTTCGCTAATTGCTGGACAAACTCTTCAGATCCAATGAATAAGCCATTTTCACTGCGAACAATTTCATTTATTATTACTTGATCAATGTTATTTGTCGGTAATTTTTTAGAAAGTTCGAGTGCTTCTGAACGTTCATTGTTCAGTAATTTTTCCCAAATTTCACTTTGACTATTTACGCTGCTTGAAACGCCGATTAAACAAATTAATACGGACAGATAGTTGAGAAAAACAGTTTTCATGTGGTTGGTTTTGGTTTAAGCTGTGCAAATTTAATGCTTTTGCTTAAAAAAGTACCAAATGATGTGTTTTTCTAACAGTCTAATCTATGAATGCCATTCATCGTTGGATTTCGAATTAGAGAATGGGTATTCCTGTTATACGATCAGTAAAAGTAAATGAACCCTTGGGGGAATTCGAAGTTTAATCGCTAAGGATTTATCACTTTAGTGTAACACTAATAGGACAATGGTCTGATCCAAGGATGTCGTTATGGATTTCTGATTTGCTGATTTTTGAAGTCAATGATTCTGAAGCCAAAAAGTAATCAATCCTCCAGCCTACATTTCGATCTCTTGCTCCACCTCGGTAACTCCACCAAGAATATTTTACCTCATCAGCATTCTTAAGACGGAAAGTATCAACAAATCCGTTAGAAGTATAGTTGTCTAGACCATCGATTTCTTCTTGCATGAATCCTGCGCTCTTATTGTAATTCGGCTTCGGACGAGCAAGGTCAATTTCTTTGTGCGCTACATTTAAGTCTCCACAAACAAGTACTGGTTTTTTCGCTTCCAATCCTTTCAAATAATTTAGGAAAGCGGCATCCCATGTTTGACGGTAATCCAAACGCCGAAGATCATTTCCAGAATTTGGAGTATAAACTGTTACTACATAATAATCCTCGAACTCAGCAGCGATAACACGCCCTTCGGTATCATGCTCTGCAATCCCCATGTCATAAGAAACAGATATCGGTTCCGATTTCGAGAGTATTGCGGTTCCTGAATAGCCTTTTTTATCTGCCTCATTTGCGTAAACATGGTATGCATTGAGATCATCAATGGCAATTTTCACCTGCTCAACAGTTGCTTTGGTTTCCTGTAGACAAAGAATGTCTGGTGAAAGTACTTTCATGTCTTCCAAAAAAGTTTTCCCTGTTATTGCTCGAACTCCGTTTACATTAAATGATACTATCTGCATGCTTCAAAATTTTGTTTTGCCAAGATAAGGAATAAAAAAAATCCCGGCCCCAATCCACGATATTTATCGTGGATTGATGACCGGGACTCTTAAACCAATATTGTATTAATTCACTCGAATCAATTTCTCAGTTACCAGTGTCGATCCATTCGCATCGATCAATCGGTAGAAATATGTTCCGTTTGAGTAAGCATTCAAATTGAATTGTGTTAATTCAGATTTCACTGATTTCGTTTCAATCACTTTACCTACAAGGTCAATGATCGTAATCGACACAACTGAAGGACTTGTGATTACAAAGTTCACTTCTCCGTTTGTTGGGTTTGGATAAACAGATACAGTTCCATCAGTCAATGCATCGATTCCAGCTCCTCCGCCACCACCGGTTCCAGTAGTGATATCTAAACAGTAATCTTCAACTTCTCCCCATGTGAAATCTCCACATACTGGAGGAAGCGCCGTTTGTCCTGCTCCTTGGTACGCCATTTGAACACGCAATCGTGTATTCCCCAATGTTGCACCAGATGGAATTGTTATTGTTCCAGTCGCAGCTGTTTGAGACGCAGTTGTCTGATCGAACAACAATTCTTCTGCTTCAAATGTTCCGTTTTGGTTCACATCAACCCAAACTCGAGTATACTCATCGTAATCTGTTCCACCCCACTCTGGAGTGATTGTTACATTGTACGTAGTATTTGTTTGAACTGGAATTGATCCAGACGTTACATAATTTCCATATCCGCCATCATTTCCAGATGCGTTTGTGTAGGTCCCAATTTCGAACGTTCCAATCCACTCATCAGCTCCATCAGTTGCTGCTGAAGTACAATAAGGAAGATCAACACATGTTCCACAACCAGTAGTTCCAAAAGATTGAGTTGAAGTTGGGCTACTCATATCCGCTCCACAAATAGACTGGAAGTAGTATTCGTAATCAGTACAATTCGTCAATGACGTAAGACTGATTGGTGAAGTAGCACTGTTAATAGCAATCCATGCTGCAGCACCCACTTCTCTCCAGTAGAAATTAGTTGCAGTTGCAGATCCATTTGGAGTGAATGCGACACTCGCTGAGTTGTCCGTAATTGAACTAGTAGAAACTCCACTAGGTCCAAGACAGATTGTACCTGAACAAGCAACAGCCATCAGTTCATCCAATGTATTTCGTGAGTTTAATCGACCACCCGTTACGAATTTACTCGTCAATTGAGCTTTTGGATCAGTACCATCAAGCATTGCTTGAAGAACCAAATCAGCCGCAGCTTGAGGATTCGAGGCTACAATAGCCATGAAATCAGCACAAGGAATTGAATAAGCAAGTCCTATCACTCCAGCCGTTAAAGGACAGGAGAAAGAAGTTCCAGTTGTCGTTGTTGTTCCTGTAGAACCATTTGACGTTCCACTTGTCGTAACAACATCAATTCCAGGTGCACCAAATTCGATCGTTTGATCTCCGTATCCACCTGCAGTATTGTCATTGTTATCTGTACGACCAACTCCAATCATGTAATCACTATTACAAGCAGTAGGCATATCTCCTTGAACATCTACATCCAAATTCTGATTTGTTGTTGCTCCAACATTCAAAATTCCGTAGTACCCTAAAGAATCATAGAACTGACACCACAATGGGTATGAGTTTGGATTCGCTCCATCAATTCCCCAAGAAGCACTTGTCGCTACAACGAATGCACCTTCAGTTCCTCCAGAGTTGTTCCACATTTGACGCATTACCAAAGGGTATGTATAAGCGGCGATGACATTTGCTTGTGTCAAGTTACCTCCCATGTTCATAACCATCAATTTCACGTCCCAGTTTGCTCCAGCAACAGCGATTCCGTTGTTCCCTTTTGCTCCAATCATTCCTAAACAGTTCGTCCCGTGACCACTATTTCCATAATCGTCATTGTTTGATCCTGTGTTCCATCCATTGTAATCATCAGTGTATCCGTTTCCGTCATCATCGATTCCGTTACCATCAATCTCTCCAGTATTCACCCAACGGTTTGGGCTCAAATCTGCGTGATCAAGGTTTCCACCTCCACCTTCAATTAAACAGACAACGATGTCGTCTCCTGTAGCAGTTGTTCCACCAGTTGTAATGTCCCATGCAAGATCTGAATCGATATCAGCATCTACAGTTCCACCTCCTGCTCCAGTGTTGTTATGGTGCCATTGTTGTGTGATACTTGGATCACCAGGCAATGTAGAACGCATCTGTACGTAGTAATTGTAATCTACAATTGACACTTCTGGTTGCGAGTACAACCAAAATTGAATTCCTTCATGTGAAACTGCTGATGTGCTAAATGATAATAAGGAAACGCGCATGATACTTGACAATTCCTCTACGTAATCCAACTTATACTCAGCTGGCGCTCGATGAAGAATCGCTTTCAAGCTAGCGTTGTCGATTATTTGAACCAACATTTCGCCTTCCACATAAGGCTTGTTGTCAAAGTGTGTTTTTTGAGATGCTCCATAGAAGGAAATAGACGCAAAGATTGCGACCAACATCGGTAATAGATGCTTCATAAGTAGTTTTTTTTATAGTTCTAAAAATGTTCTAGTTGAGGTAAAGTTAACGAATACCGATGTGGTTCACAAGCGGTAAATTCCAAATGGCGGGTTAAATCACGTTATTATGCCCCATTTGTTAATTTTCACAATATGAAATTCTATCAACTATTGAAGTCCTATTTGCAAGCTGATCCCAAAATGTGTATACTTATAAATCGATACTAAAATGAATCAACTACTTCATGAAACATCTTCTCCTACTAGTAACTCTATTGTTCTCGAGTTCGTTCACCAATGCTCAAGCAACAGATTCTCTAAAAGTTGTTTCATGGAATGTTTTCCTTCGACCTGGGATACTCAGAGATAAACAAGTCAAGCGTGTGGATAGCATTGCGGCTAGTTTACTACAAATGAATGCTGATGTAATCGTTCTACAAGAAGTTTTTCACAAAAAATCTCGCAGACGGTTGATTAGCGCTTTATCGAAATCCTACCCGTTTCACTCTAAAATTGGAAAGAAATCAATTTGGGGAGTTCCTTCTGGGAATTGTATTTTCTCAAAAGATAGTATCCTATCAGAAGAGTTCATTTACTTTAAACGGTCAATGAACGCCGATAAACTGGCAAAAAAAGGGGCTATTGCAGTTGAAATCAATCACTTGGGGAAATCTTTTAAGATTCACAGTACGCACCTTCAAGCTGGAGGAGGAACCGAAGGTGCTCACATTCGAACAAGTCAACTCGATCAACTTGCTGAAATGACACGTTCAATGGGTCGACGCATAACGTCACTCTTTGCTGGGGACTTCAATATTAGACACGACGATTCCTTATTCAAATACATTGTAAAGACATTAAACGTCACCAATCTAAACCCGGTGAATCAAAAATTGGGAACCTCAAATTTCGATGACCACACTCTAACAAGCACATCTGGCACACCAAAATGGATTGATTTCATCTTTTTGTCTTCATACAATGGTGTTCAATATCATAGTTCACACATCGAAGAACCGCGCTGCTTTTTTAAAAAGAAGCGCGCTAGAATTTCTGATCACAATCCAATCATTACCATTTTCAGCTGGTAACTAACCCTTTTCGTACTTTTGCACTTCTTTTGATAAAGCAGTGATGAACGCAGCAGATATACAAACTCTTCAGGATTTAGAATTTACAACCCTCCAAGAATGGCTGGTTGGTTATGCCGTTGGAGAAACTTCACGTAAACGTTTAGGGGAATTATCACCTTCCTCCGATAGAAGTGCAATGCAAAAAGCACTGAATGAACTTGCTGAGCTCAAAGCGATTCGAGACGAAGGTGAAACCTTTCCTCGATTGGAATTTGAGGAATTGCAGGTCGAGTTAAAGATGCTCCCCATAAAAAATGCATCCATCCAACTCGAAGGATTTATGCGAATCCATCTAGCATCGATTTTAGTGAATAGTTTGATCTATTTTTTCGACAAGCGAGAAGAAGAATTTCCGTTGCTCCATACATTAATCTCACAATCATACTACACGAAAGAAATCGTTGAAGCCATTGAAAAGGTATTCGACAAGAATGGAAACGTGAAAGATGACGCTTCAGAAACCTTGGCTTCGATCCGATCAACTATGCGATCGTTGAAAAAGCAGATCAATCGCAACTTCGATAAAGAAGCGCGCAAGTTGATGAAGGAAAACATCCTTGGTGAAACGAAAGAATCGTTCGTCAATGATCGTCGTGTACTCACGATTCTGTCTCAGCATAAACGAAAAATTCCAGGTTCAGTTGTTGGATCGAGTAAAACAGGAAGTTTGACTTACATCGAACCTCAGGTAAATATTCCATTGAACAATGAGCTTGAAATGTTGATGGACGATGAGCGCAAAGAAATCTTCCGAATCCTTCAGGAACTCAAGAAAGAAATCCAAGTGCACTTTGAGTTGATCAAATCGTATCAATATGTATTGACCGAATTTGACTTCATCAATGCAAAATGCCGCTTGGCAATTGATCTCGATGCGAAACTACCTTCCATTCAAGAAAACCAGGAATTAGAGCTTATTGCCGCATACCACCCTATTCTTTGGAAAGCAAATCGCGCACAGAAAAAGAAAACGCATCCACAATCAATAAAGATGGATAAGTTTTCGCGCATGCTCGTGATTTCAGGTCCGAATGCTGGAGGAAAAAGTATCACTCTAAAGACAGTTGGCTTGTTGCAAATTATGCTGCAATCTGGATTATTAGTCCCTGTCCAAGAGAATAGCAAGATGTGCTTTTTTAATACGATTCTAAGTGATATTGGAGATAATCAATCGATCGCGAACGAATTGAGCACCTATTCTTACCGCCTCAAGCGAATGAAAATCTTCCTTGATGCAGCGAATAAAAACACCTTGTTGCTATTGGATGAATTCGGGACAGGATCAGATCCAGATCTCGGTGGAGCCCTTGCAGAATCAATTTTCGAATCATTCTACAATAGAAAATGCTTTGGAGTGATCACAACGCACTATGCGAACATCAAACTGAAGGCCGATCGACTAAAAAATGCTGTAAACGGTTGTATGTTGTTCAATTCTGAAACCTTAGAACCTACGTATCGTTTTTCTGTTGGTCAACCCGGTAGTTCATTTACTTTCGAAGTGGCGACAATGAATGGAATTCCATTGGAAATCATCGAAGATGCAAAAAGCAAACTCGACGATAAGAAAGTACAGATGGATCGCTTGTTGAATGATCTCCAAAAGGAAAAAACCTATTTAGAGCGATTGAACAAAGAGCACATTGAAGCACAGCGAACGGCGCAGGACGCGTTGAATGAATACCAAGAGCGGAAATCTGACTACGAAAACAAGCTCAAACGAATTCGCGAGCAAGCTGATGTGAACAACAAGCTCGTTGGATTTGGAAAGAAGATGAAAACGTATGTGGATCGTTACAACGTAAAATCTCGAAAAAAGAGTGTAAACGAGAAGCTGTTAGGTGAAGTTAATAAGTACTTGGCTGTTGAACGTACGAAAATTGACACTGCCATCCTCAGTAAAAAGGAACGAGAAAAAAAGGAAGCTTCTAAACCTTCGTCGAAGAAAAAAGCAAAACCAGAAATAGATCAATTTAAACGGGAGAAAATCAAGCTAAATTCCCGTGTGAAGCTCATTTCAACGAAGCAAATTGGCGTTGTTGAGGAAGAGTCTGGCGACAATATCACAGTTACTTTCGGCTTTATGCGAATGAAGGTAGCTCGCGAGAAATTGATGTGGGTTGAGGATTGATTTCCCCCTATATTAACAAACATTTACCCTTTTTAACAGAAAATTGACACTTTGACTGTTACTAAATGGGTTACTTTGTGTTTATAGTCTACCAACAATCCTTTATGAAAACTTCACCCCTCGTTCTTCTATTCTTTCTATTCTCGTTTATTTCCTTCGGACAAAACAATGAGGACCAATTAAAAGTCTTTATCGATTGCAGCTCATGTGATCAAAGCTTCATCAAGCAAGAAGTTACCAACTTGAGTTATGTTCGTGATCGCTTGTTAGCTGATGTACACATTCAAGTAGTCAGTCAAAATACTGGAAGCGGTGGTGATTTGTTTACTTTCTTCTTTTATGGCCAGAATGATCTAGCAGGAATTGATGACACCTTAACAATGTCAACGGACTTGAACAATACCAGAGATGAAGTTCGTAGAAAACAGATTCGCATCATGCAACTTGGACTTGTGAAGTATATGATCAAACGGGGTTACTATGATCAAATTTCTCTCAGTTTTATAGGAAATGATTCTGAAACCACAGAGCTGGTTGTTGACAAATGGAAAAACTGGGTATTTCGGATCAATGGAAATGGCAGGATGAATGGTGAAAAGCAATACAATAGTGTGGGTGTAAGCGGTGGATTTAATATTGATCGAATTACGGATAAATGGAAAATTGAATCTGGTTTGTGGACAAACCATAACAAGAGTACCTACTACTTTGAGGAAGATACCATTATCAGTATCCGTAAATCAACTTGGCTTGACTTGAGCGCTGTACGAAGCATTTCTAATCACTTCTCAGTAGGACTTTTTACGAGTTCCTTTTCTTCGATTTTTGAAAATTATCAGTTGAACGCTACTGTAACGCCCGCAATTGAATATAACATCTTCCCGTATTCTGAATCAACGAAACGCCAAGTACGAGTAATATATCGAATTGGAGGAAGGCATAACATCTATCACGAAGAAACGCTTTACAATAAATTCGAAGAGACCCTCCTTTTTGAAAAGCTGGGTGTTGCAGCGGAATTTCAAGAAAAATGGGGATCGATTTCTGGATCGGTAGAAGGATCGCACTACTTCCACAATGTCGATATCAACAGGGTGAACTTTAGGCTTGGATTGAACCTGCGACTTTTCAAAGGATTCTCTTGGAGGATTTCAGGGAATTTATCGCTCATTCACGATCAAATTTCACTCCCAATTGGTGATGCCAGTGAGGAAGATCTTTTGCTCAGTCAACGACAACTTCAGACGGGGTATCGTTTTTGGGCAAATACTGGAGTTAGTTATACCTTTGGATCGATTTACAATAGTGTCGTGAATCCGAGGTTTGGGGATTAGTTAATAATCAAACATCAACAACCATCACACAGATGTCATCGATTTGCTCCTCTTCTTGACGCCAATTATTGATCGTGTCAACTAAAACGTTCTCGATCTCTTTCGCGCTAAGGTGCATATTTTTGATCAGGATTTTTCTCAGTTGGCTTTTTCTAAATTTCTTGTTCGCTTCTCCTCCAAACTGATCCACGTAGCCATCTGTGAATAAAACGACACGATCTCCAGCATGAACTGGAATATTCACATTATCAAAGGGCTTACTTGTCTGAGATTTCCCAATTCCTTGTCGATTTCCTTTGAGTTCTAGCAGAACCACATTCTGTTCTTCAAAACGTTGATCAAGGTTCTCTCTGACCTCACGCTCCATCCACTTGTCGCTTGAATTCATCACCCAGCAATTTCGATTCGCTCCGGCAAAACTTAGGTTCTTCTTCTCCGTATCGACAAAGCACAAGGCAAGGTCCATCCCATCGGTAATTGTAACGTCGTTTGAAGTCAATGCCTTTGGGAATTCCTTGTTGATAAAATCCAAAACGGCCGCTGGAGATTTCAGGTTCTTTTCTTTGATCGCTTTGCTGAAATACGACGATCCAACCAAACTCATCATCGCCCCTGGGACACCATGACCTGTACAATCTACAACGCCAAAATACGCACCATTGCTCACTGGTTCAAAAAGGTAGAAATCACCCGAAACAATGTCCTTGGGCATAAACAAAATGCTGTATTTTGTAAAGTAAGCGTCCATTTTCATTTGGGAAGGAAGAATAATGGACTGAATCCGTTTCGCATAGTTGATACTGGACTTTATCTCCCTGTGCTGATAATCTAGCTGTTCGTTCTTGGAGTGAATCTGAGCATTCTTCTCCTCCAGTTGTTCATTAATTCGCTTACGATTTCTTGCTGAATACCATAAAATGATGGCTACAGTTAAAAACAAAACAGCCGCAACACCAATCAGCCAACCAAGGCGGTTCTGATAACTGATCCTTTCGCTGCTCGTCTTCAATTTTTGCTGATTCAATTCATCTTGAATATTCAATTGAGCAATCTTCGCTTCGCGCTTTTCCGATTGAAATTGAGCGGCTAACTTCTGAGTTTCTTCTGCTTGATCAATTTTGTTTAGTGAATCACTGAGGTCGATGTATTGTTTTCGATTCTTAAAGGCATTTTTGAAATCTCCAATAAGTTCATAACTGTCTGAAATATTCAATAGCGTTTGGACCTTACCGCGAACATCATTCATACGATCCTTCATCGCCATGCTCTTTTTGAAGTACACGATTGCTTCTTCTACCCTATTTTCATCCTTGAGAATGTTCCCTATATTGTTGTAATTATAGCTTAACCATTTGTTATTTTTCGCCTCAGTATTAATCACAATCGCCCGTTGATAATACGCCATTGCTTCGTTGAAGCGCCCCCTCATTCGCATGAGGCTTCCCATGTTATTGTAATTCCCTGCTAAAGTTCTCTGATAGTTGTGTTTTTTAGCTAGTGCAATGCTAGATAGGTAGCTTTCCTCTGCTTGGTCAAACTCATTTTGCGCTTTATAGCAATTACCAAGTGTCATAAGTGATGAAGCTTCTTGCGTAGTACTTTTAATTTTACGCGATTGCTGGATCGCCTCCTTGAGATGATAAATTGCACTTTTTAACTGATTTGTATTCTTGAAAATAACGCCGATTCGTTGGTTCAATTTCGCACTTTCAAGGACATAGCCATTATCTTCAAATTCACCCAGAATTCGAAAATATTCAGACATTGCTTTCTCATTGTCTCCCTTGTCCGTGTAAATTCGCGCTCTGTCAATTTGAATGTTTCGCGTTTCAACGAAGTCTAGTTTTGAAAATTTGTCCAGAAAAGTATCGCAATAGGCTATCCCTGATTCAAATCGTTCATCAGTACGAGCCAAACGAGCTAATTGTCGATACGCATCAGTCAAGACACTGTCAGGTTGATTTTTCGCACGATGAATTATGGACAAATACGCAGCCTCTCTCTCCTCCGAAGATAAAGACTTATCTGCTGCATTTTCCTTCCAAGTAGTAACATTATATGCTTCGGGAGGTGATTGACAGTATGCAGTTAAACTAACTAATGTCCAAATGAATAACAACGTTCGCATAAGTTAAAATTAGTGAATTAATCCTTAGGAAGGATCATTCATATCGATTGTAGATCAAGAACGTGATGCAGGTACTATTCACGTTCCTTTGTCTCTTCAATGTTGGTTGAAAAATGATTTTTCACATCGTTAAAGAACGAACACTATCAAAAAAAAATGCCAATCTCACGGACTGGCATTTTTTTTGTTTATTCAATTCTTACACCGTCTACGTTTTACTTAGAAACCAATTAGGTTGCTTTAACAGCACAGCAAGTCCTGTTAATAGAACGAAAACTAGTTGAGGTACATAATTATCTCCATGTTGCATGTGCGCTGAAATTGCTCCTCCCAGAAAGACGAAGCAAGCTATTGCTCCAAGAGCAAATGTTTTGGGCAGAATAAATAATACTCCAGAAGCAATGGCAATCCCCCCAAGTAAGTATATGTTATTGTAATACTCGGGACTCAAATCTGTGATCATTTTCACATAGGAATCGAGTCCCACAATTTTTAGAGTTCCACTTACAATTAATGAAATTGCAATGATGTATTGAAAAATTGTTCCGATCTGTTTTTTAGAAATGTTCATGTTTTTTGATTTTTTAAAATGTGTAACCAATATGGAATGTTACGAAAGGTATAAGAGGAGCGATTTCATAATTTTCAGCGCCCAGTGTATTATTCCCTGCAATTTGTGATGTGTAACCTAGACCTGCCCAGGGTTTGAAGTATAGGTTATTCTTGAATGGTTTAATTGTATAACCCAAATAGGCCATCGCGATGCAATTGGTGAATTTTGTGCCCCCTTCAAAGTTGTCATTTGAAACTTTATATTCTTGGACACCTGTTTGCGCCCCAATAAAGAGCTTTCTATTTACCTCGGAAAAATGATATTCGAAGAAGAAACTGTACCCCTGGTTTAATCGAGAGTTCCAACCTTCATCTCGGTTAAACTTGTTGGTGTTAACTAGAACATCTGGCATGTCCATAGCGTAAGCCCCTACCCCGAAGAAAAGATGATCTGAGCCCTTTGGCGTCATTCTAGCATGGATGCTAAATCCATTAAAGGCATAAGTGATTGGATCTATTTCAATGCTAAACTGAGCACGTTCTGTTTGAGCATTTAAAGTTGTTCCCATTGTTAGGAAGAGAACTGCTGTTACTACATGTGATTTTAAATTGTACATCTATTTATTGTTTGTTATTTACTAGTTAAACTATATATAAAGAATATATAGTTATGGTTAAAAAAAAGGGAACTACTTCCCCATTTCAATAAGCACTTCTTCAATTGTTTTATGCGCAAGTACTGATCTCATTGATTTTTCTGAATCATTCAATAATTTTGTAATGGTCTTTTGAGCGTTAGACGGACGTTTCCCCTCTGCTAGAATATTGAACGAAGTTTGAAACAAAGGTTTGCCACTTTCAATAGCGCTTAGAATATCCAAAATAGTAATTTGAGATGGTTTCTTTCGCAAACGAATGCCACCTAGTTTCCCTTCCTTGGTTTCTATTAATCCAGCAGCAGTGAGTTGTTGTAAGATCTTGACCAACGTTGGTTTTGGGATATTAAGAACCTCGGAAATTGACTTCGTTGATAGGTATTCGTAATGCCCTTGTCGAATTTTGTCTGAGACAAAAATGACCACCATAACTGCTTTTGAAAAAGACAACGAATAACCCATACTATATATGTTGTATATTTAGTTTGCAATACTACTACATTTTTTTGAATTGATTATGAAAAACTATTTATTATTCCAATAATAGTGATTCGATACGTGTTGAATAACGCTATAATTAGATTATTTTGGTCTTACCTGATTAGTGCATCTCTAAGAGTTTTATGACCGTTTTGCTCGCAGAATTAGGATTCTGTCAGTACCAGGGAAAATTGTGCTATACAATCCTATTTTAGTGATCGTTTGAGCTCTACGACTATTCTTCTGACAATAAGCTGTTTATATATTTCATTTCAACGACTAAATCAAATGGTTTTCGGATCAGTTTTTCAACTTTGTAATCGACCATTAAATTTGAATCTTGGATGTGTCCACTTGAAATAATTATTTTTGGTCTCTCTTCTAAGGTAACTAGATATTTAAGTATTGTCATACCATCCGACCCTGGCATTTGCATGTCAGTTATTATTAAATCCAAATCAATTTCCTTAATTATATCAACTGCTGCATCACCATTTCTAGCGGTATAAACAGTATGACCTAGGTTCGCGATAACTTCCATCCAAATTTCTAGAATTTCTATTTCATCATCCACTACCAATACAGATTTTACTTTCATAGTTCTAGCTTGAGACGCGATTAACAACAGGGAACTCCAAAATGAATTGCGTGTATTCAATGTTGTGATTTATTGAGACTGTTCCATTATGGAAGTCCATTGCTTCTTTAACCAATGAGAGGCCAAGACCTGTACCGTGATCTACATCTTTTGTTGTGAAAAAAGGTTCGAATATTTTACGACTATTTTCTATTGCAATTCCTGCGCCACAATCAGTAAAAATAAGTCTATTGACGTACCCAGTAGACTCAGATTCAATCTTAATCCACTTATTCTTCATTAATTTAATGGCATCAAAAGAATTGTTTAAAAGGTTTATTAGTACCTGTGAGATTAATACGCTTTGACAGTAAATTTTAATATCACAGGCGACGTTAACCTGAATTTCGATGTTGTTTTGTTCGAACTTATCAGAGCAAAAACTTAAGGTATCGTTTATTATTTCAATCAATGAATGCCAACATTTTTCATCATTTGTCGAATCTCTTGAAAATGATTTTAGATTTGAAATGATCGTAGAAATCCGAACCGTTGTTGATTTAATCAAATCAAGACTCGATTTGAAATACTCTGCGTCAATATCTTCTTTTTCGATTTTTAATTGAAGCAGACCAGCTTTTGCTGAAATTATCGTGAGAGGATTATTTATTTCATGTGCAATACCACTTGCCATTTGTCCTAAGGATGCAAGTTTTGAGGATTGAATTAATTGTTCCTGTTTAAATTGAATCTCTTTCATCAATCTTGACTCTCTAAGGTCAACAACCTTCAGTACATATCCATGAGTATCCCCAGCATTATCAAGCATACGAACCCCAGACATAAGAACTGGGATAGGTTCATCGTTGTCATTGAAAACTATTGTTTCATATTCGTTTAAAGACTTCGTATCATCCAAAAACCCACGGAGTTCATCTTCTGAGTGGCCAATGAATGCCGTGAATTCTTTGTTTAGAATATTTTGCAATTGAATGCACAACGTTTGTGTGACAGCACTGTTCACTTTTGTAATAACCTTGCTATCATCAAGAACAAACAGCATGTCAGTTATAGATGAAAAAACATTCTCCAATTCACGATTCGAAGAGTTTAATTCGTCTTTGATAGTTGATAAACTCCCTATAAGATCATTTATACGATTGACATTGTCTGTAGTAACTTGCTCTGTTATTCTTTTTAAATTATAGAGATCTTCATTTCTATAATTTAGATCAGCTAATGATACGAGAAGTTCTTGATTTTCCTTTGAGACGTTTGGTACAATATAGTCATCAACCGAAATATGCTCTCCGCTAGAGATTTTACTGATTAGATCAACGATATTTTTTCTGATTTCCTCCACTTTACATTTTACTTCTTAATTCATCATATACGACTTCAGAAATACCAGATGTAAAGCAGCGCGTGTGTATGAATTCACCTTCCTTTTGATAAATATTTGAGTTAATGAGTACGTGCTGAATATTCCCATCTTTGGCTACTAGTCTAGCAGGGTAAGCCGTAAGTTCATTCCCGTTAGATAGTAATGTTAGTATCCTATCAATAACGTCATCGTCTTTGTGGAAATCAGTGATTGATTTTCCAAAATATTCATCTTCACTATATCCCAAAAAATTAAGCTCTGATTTGTTTGCCCATAAAACGATTCCGTTAGATGAAACCAGATGAACGCCGATGGCGCAATTATTCAAGAAATTATTTAAATCTTCTCTATTAGAAATATCTATCATGGTTAATGGTAGGATTAGTTTAGTGCAATAAGAAAAGCCCTGTAGGAAATGGGAGTAGTTGGGTTAAAGCACTGCGTAGTTATTTGCTTTAATCTAACAATATGCTATAAGCGTAGTAACTTATAGCAGTATAATGTATTCAATAAAAGCATCTTATGCAAATATTTACAGGAAGAAATAAAAAATCAACCAGAAAAACAATTGAACTCACTTTGTCTTAAAACGGCAAAAAAAGGCGTGCTTTTCTAAGAGATTGAGGTAAATAATACGACAGACTAAACCATTTACCCTAGCAAGATGCATTCTAATTATGGATGGCTCATTAATTTTAATATATTTTATCTCATCACATAAGTTAAAATATGATACGAATACATCTTATCGTATTTTTCTATTTTCTCTCTTATTTACACTAATTGTAATGCTGGATCTGACGATTCAAGAAAAAATGATTCTGTAAGCGATACGATCTGGGTTTCACAAAATGACACCTCCGTATTTGAAAGCACCATGTTTCGCTTTCCTTGTAGCAAAGAATGGTTATTTCAATATGACTTAATTAATCCAATAGAAAGTGCTTACTATTTTATATACGACGGCAACCAACAGTTGGTTAAGGAAGGAAAGTATAGCTGTATGGACACAATAGCTGCGAATTGTGGTTTTTACTATTCAAAATAGCTATTCTTATCGGAGAAGTGGAGGTTTAGATAAAGTAAGCTACACGGATGATGGTCGACACCTTAAAACAGCGTTTTTTGATCGAAAAGGACGATTGATCAAGATTCAATATTATGATAAGAAATCATCGAATGATGATAAGATTGAAATCTACTGAAAAGGACAACTAAAAAAAACGCAATACTCTGCTCCGTGGGGACCACATATCTAGTCAACAAAGCGTTTCATTTTATTCTTGACATTGGGAATTTCATTGATTGCAGTTTTCCATCAACCACCCCAGATATTTGCGCTAATAGGGAATCTCCATTTATCTGGGTGTATGAGATTTGTTGAGGAAAGTCGTGTTTCAAATTTTCAAAAACCAACTGCTTATTCATCATTGATGTAAGATCAAATTTAACTGGCTTATTATTATTTTGATTCCTTACGGTTGGAGTAAATGAAAGGCGACCGCCAATTTGTGTAAGCGTAAACTCTTCATATGAAACAGTGTCAGATTCAATCACAAAATAACTCTCTCCAACATAGGTGGAATCATTCTCTTTTCTCCAGATTTCTGTGGACGACCCTTCTGATGAATTATTTTGCCATGTCCCTATTAACCAAGATGCCTTTTCTAGCTCTACATATGGGTTTGAGCCATTCACATTATCCTTTTCTTTATCTGAACCCGAGCAAGAGGCTATACTAAGAGTTAGAGTAAGCATAATGAATAGTGTACTGTTTATCTTGAATTTGAAAGTCATAAGATCCTTAGTATTAAATTACCTCACAAATTTACAGGAAGTCGATCTTTCAAAATTGTAAGAATGCGACATTCTAATGAGGGTCGATAAAGAGAGCCGATAACCGAAGGTTTTCTGAATAAAAATATTTTGGTGTTACACCGGTAAACTCTTTAAAATCTTTTATGAAATGAGCTTGATCAAAATAACCTCCTTCATGCGCAACTTCTGTGAGACTCCCAATATTTTTATTGCTGAAAATCTTTAAAGTAGCCTGCAGTCGAATTACTTTAGAAAGTTGCTTAGGGCTTAAGCCGATTGACTTGGAAAATCGCCTTTCTAATTGCCTGCGATGAATATCACTATTAGCAGATAGGTTTTTGACAGATAGATTTCCCTTGGAACTTAGTAGTGTTTTAACACTCAATTGTACAATTCTGTCAATCGATTCACTTTTAGTTATTTGTGCTAACAAGAATGATTCAATAATATTTATCCTTCTTTCATTGTTCTCGGCATTCAATACTTCTTGTTCAAGCAAGGCTCCATTCTTTTCAAATATTTGATGCAGAGGAATCCCTTTGTTTTCAATTTCACTTAATGCTAACGTACAAAAGGGAGTGAAACCCTCGGGATGAAACCGCACAGCAATGATCCCTGTGTTCCCCGTGGGTTCAATATCAAGGGCTCTCGTTACCTGTCCGAAAACAAAACATCGAGGTTGGATGATATAATTTTCGCCTTCCAGGTATTGTTTGTACAAATCACCATAGTGAAAAATCATTTCAACGCAACCGTCTGGAATAATTCTTTGTTTCTCAATCAACGAACCATCTAATGTCCAATAACACTTGATGAACGCTTCGAGCTTAGAACTTGGCGAAATTGTCTGGTACTTCAATTTTATATAAATATTTGACGGCAATAGTCAGTTACCACTAACGTTTAGCATATACCAAGTAGCTCGGTAGAAATCGATAAATATTCGAGTTTTCACTGAGCTAAACCGTTGTGTTTTTCTTACAAATTTATTTAAATTCCGTCGATAATTATTGCGTTTGTATTCGCTCCTTTATTTCTTAATTCAGTCGCTTTTCTATAGTCCTCAGAATTCCACCAATCGTTTGCAATTTCATAACTTGGAAACTCAATTATCACAACTCTTTTCGGATTCCAATTCCCTTCAACGATATTGGGTTCACCTCCACGAACGATTATTTTCCCTCCAAATTTCTTGATGATTTCTGGAGCTATGTTTTTATATTCTTGTAATTTTTCTACGTCAAATATTTCTAAATCTAGTATTGCGTATGCAGACATTGTTTTTTTGTTTAAGGTGAGAATTGCTAACGTGGTTTAGCTATGAATGATTGCCCACGAATAAAGAATTTCTTATTCGACAATACTTTATATGTATTACACCGCTCAAGGTTAGACCGACGTGCGCAGTTTCACCGTGCTTTTGTTTTTTACAACTAACAATAATCATTCTAGCGAGAATTAATTTTCGAAGTAAAAATGAAGCACTTGTACTGAGCCTGCCGAAGTATGCAGTTTAGGCAGTCTTATAGTATGTTTTTGATGTTATTCTGATATGAAATTTTCAATCTCTTTAATTGTTTCTTTTGTTTTTTCTTCTTGTATAAAATGGCCACAGTCAAACTCTTTTACTTCTGCATTTGGCAAACGTTCTTTCCATTTTTTCAAATACTCCGTGGTGATAAATTCATCTTTTGTACCCCATAGAATGAGCCAAGGTTTTTGTGTCAATTTATCCAAATCCTCCCATTGTTCTTGATACCAATCTGATGAACCAACTAATGATTTTCCAATGTTCAACAGCGCAAACCGAGAAGATTTACTTGGGAATGGATATATGTATTGTTTATGATTTTTTTTTGATAACTGTTTCTTGTCATAAATTCCTTTCTTCAATAAGAACTTGGGCGAAAAATTCATTCTTAAGTATAGAAATTCACCAATTCTACTATTGATTATTTTATCTACTTTTTGTGCTGTTGGATTGCTTTTCGTTTCCCAAAGCCACGTATTAAACATAACTACTTGTTTGATATTATCGTGATTCTGAATCGCCGAAGAAAGACCTATTGGTCCACCAAAATCATGCACTACAATTGTTATATTTTTAAGCTTAAGTTTTTCTATAAACTCAGTTATATTTTTTGAATGAGACTGTGGCTTTCCATCGAAGTTTTCAGGTTTTTCAGATAAACCAAAACCTATATGATCAATTGCTATGCATCGATGTCTTTTTGATAATTCAGCGACATATTCTCTATAAAGAAATGACCAAGTGGGCGTACCATGTATGAATAAAATAACATCTCCTTTTCCTTCATCAACATAATGCATTTTCCCTGCATTTAACCGGATATATTTATTTTTGAAAGGATATTGGTCGGTATCTAACCATTGTTGTTCTCGTGCAGACAAACTCATAATTGCTCGTATTGAAATTGTTTCTTTCTTGATTTAGAAACAAAGGTCATTCAATACAATTAATCTAATCTTGGTATATACCAAGATTTCAAATTCTTACTTTTCCGAGTAGTTTGCTAAAGTTGCTAGGGTCAATTCTGAGATAAGATGCAATGTCTTTATGTGGTACCATTTGAAGTAAATGAGGACTTCTTGTTGTGAAATTTCTAAACCGAGTTTCTATATCATATGCCATCAATTCGAAATAGCGATTCAGCGTATCAATTAGTAAAAATTCAGTCGCTTTTCTAAATAATGTCTCAATCGACCTATGTTTTGACATTAACTCTTGGTGTTTTTTAAATGATATTCGTATGAATTTACTTTCCGTAATTGTCGCTAAAAAATAGTTGGAAGGAGTCTGATTCAAGAAGGATTCAGGGATTCCAGAAAAAGAAGGTGAATAAGTAAAGGCTATAATATGTTCCTTGTTATTGTTTGAGTAAAATGATTTTTGAATTCCACTAAGCACGAAATACATGTAGCGTTCTGTATCTCCTTTCCAAGTTATTATGGTGTTTTTGGGAACAGAGTATTCTGTCCAATTAGAAATGTATTCTTCCAGTATATCATTTTCTACGGTGTGTATTTTCGAGAGGAATTCTTTCATTTTTGTAATGTGCTACAACCTTTTGTGAAAAATGTGTTTTAATACACTTTACATAGGGTTATGTACTTTCTATGTTTTCTATTAATTCTTCCTGTTTAGGATAAAAAAAACTACTTATCTAAGTTCATTAATAAAAATTTCAATTGATTCTGCCCATTTATCAAGACCTGAGGAATGACTCCACATAAAAACAGGATAGTTTTTCTCATCTTGTTTAATTACAAAAAACTCTTCCGTATCAGAACTAGAAGCTTCCATAAAAATTTCTTCCTGTTCGCTGTTTTCGGGACTATAAACAGCTATTGGGATATATCCTTCTGGCCAACCTTTTGAACTAATCCAATCAATAAAATGAGGTCCATTCAAAATTTGTGGAGCAATAACCTTTACAGGTGAGAAATCTAATCCAACCTGTAAGAAACTATCCTTATGGATTTTTCCTGAATACTGAAGTATATTAAGTCCTGTTAATTTTTTCAAAAGCTCTTCACTTGCTTTCATATTAATAGTTATTCCCATTTTCATCTATAGTTTATTGTTCCGTTCATTAAATATGATCTAAAACACTATTCAAATACCCTACTTTTCCAGACCAAACACTTTGCTCTCAATCTCCAACTAATATTGATAATCGTTACTGTATTGATAATCGTAGTATCAGATAAAAACTGTTCGTCTCACCTTCACATTTCTATTTAACGCAAATATCCACTGATTTCGCTTACAGGTAAAAATTGGATACCAGTAAAACCTTCACTTAAAATTGCAGTGACAAGTCCTTTTGCTACAATTGGTCGAGCTATATAGTTTTTAGGGCGAAAAAATTCCTTATTGACTGGCAGTTTAGCCCCATCAATCATTAGTTGTTTTACACTTGCCACCACGTTTTCATCAATATCATCCCACTCTGGATCTACATTATCCAAATCTAAGCAATCAACATTATTGATTGGATGAAAAATATAATAATGATCATCCAAATTTCGGCCTTCATGGTCTATTACAGTAATGGGTAAAAACTCAATATCTATCAACTTTTGCTTCTCTATAAACAATTTCATTTTTTCTGAAATGATGGTGACTCCTTCTGTATTCTTAACATTATCTACAAGTAGGGTATTCGCAGGATTTCGTGAATCCATGTGAAGTGTCACTCCATTTGGAAAGCTATCCGATTGAGCTATGCCCAGATCCAGTTCATAATATTTTTCAAACCCTTTCATTCTCACTAAAACTGCAGCACTGGATTCTGTTTTTGCAGCCCAGATAAAAAACTCATCATTCATTATCATTCCTTGTTATTTTATTCCAAAATACATTTCAATTAATAGTAGTTCTCCAAAATAATTAGATTTCACAGACATAATATTAATTCCAGTACACGCGTATCAAGTGGATTAGTTTTAAAAAAAACTATATTTATGTTACGTACATAATGCTTTCGAGCCGATTCCTTGAATATAAGCTTTT
>NVXP01000154.1 GCA_002733985.1 Fluviicola sp.
CAAGGACTTCGGCGGTGCGTCATCCGTGCTTGCTCTTGATGGGCTGGGGGCCGCTGACGCCGCTCTTGACTGGGCAGCTGTCAACTTCGTCGACTGCTCGAACATCGGCACCATCGCGGACTATGCGAACTTCATCTATGCCGCTGGCGCTTGGCTCAACAGCGCGGGCCTCGTGCTCGATAAGGGCTTCGGCACAATCTCCATCGAGACATCGCTGGTCAACACCGGGGCGGGCCTGACTGGCATTCGGTTCCTCAACACCTGCATCATTTCGAGGCGTTTCCGGGCTATCTTCAGCGCGTTCGTGGTGCTCGCAGGTGAGACCGGAATCAAGGTTGATGACAAGGCGACGACGTTCCCGAACAACCAGAGCTTCTTCCTCTTCAACGCGTCCTTCGCGGGCGGCGGCACGTTCCTCGACGGGCTCGATGAGACGGACAACCAGGTTCTAATCCAGAACACTACGGGGATTCCGAACAGTAGCGACGTCGGCCACTACTTCATGACTGGCAACGCGGTTGCCACCGGCACCGCAGCGGCTGGCGCGGGCGTGTTCGTCAAGGTTGCGGGGGTTACGGTTAGCGGGGCGTCGATTTCGAAGTTCACCCAGACTGCGAACAAGGCTGAGTATATCGGCGCGCTCACATCGTTCTTCAACATCACCGCGTCTTTCGGGGCGTCGAGTGGTAACAACCACATCCTGGAATTCAGGATTGCGAAAAACGGCGTCACGCTGGCCGACAGTGGGAAACCAATCAAGGCGAACAGCGCCGGCCGCGTAGAGTCTGGAGGGACCTTCACAATCACCCAGTTGACAGATACGGACTTCATCGAAATCTTCGTCGCCAACAACACGTCTGCCACGGATATCACGGTGTCTGACTTGCGCGTATCCGTGCTGAGAGTCCCCTAATGCCGAGTTCCGATCCCGCACCCTTCATCGCGTTCCTCACTGAGGTCGACGCCCGCTCATACAGCGGGGCACCGCTGTTCAACATGGGCGGCGGCGGCGCGGTTGCGGGGCCGGCTCAAGACTACTTTGAGGACGCACTCAACTTCCTCAACGGCCGGGGGTCGCAGCCTACGCGGGACCTCGACTCTTTGGTCAAGACCATCAAAGGCGCGACGTGGACCATCTACCTCAACGCCGATGACCGCATCGTTATCGAGGACACTGCGGGAGGCTTCACGCTCAACGCTTCGGCTGACCGTGTGGCCTTCGGATTCCCCGCAACTGGCATCATTACATCGCTCCCGGTCGCTGGCCCCACCAACCAAATCATCGCCCCGCTGAACTGGGTGCGCGGCAATGTGCAGAACGCGCACCTCGCACTCGACGATGGGGCAGTCGGCCAGGTCCCAGACACCGCATACCGGGCGCAGGACGTCATCACCATGCTGCGGTCACAAGCGCTCACCGATGCCGACAGCGCGGACAAGGCGACGAACCTGGAGACGCAGACGAACGCCATCTACGACGTGGGCGGGCGGCGGTACCGGTGGGGCATCAACGCGATTGGGCACGCTTGGCTCGCCACCGACTCGGCCACTGGCACGCAGCCGGACGCCAGCGGCTTCCTTTTCGACGACTTCCAGTTGTGGCTCGGCTTCAAGGGTGACGAGGCGCTGCAGATTGTGGCTGATGCGACGACGGGCACGAACCTGGAGTACATCGAAGCGACGTATCCGTGCCAGGGCGCCATCATGCCCAGCCGGCAGGTTACGCGCATCACCGACCGCTTTGAGGAAATCACACACGGCGTGCGCTTGACGTCGGGCGAACTCGCTTCGAACAAGGTTATGGACTGGTCAACGTTCGTTATCGACTGGACGCTCGACGGCCCTGCCGACTGTCGAGACCTGTCGTCACACTGGTTCAATGTAGTGAGCCGGGCTCCACAGGCTGTCCGCTGGGCGCTGTATCAGGTGTGGGGCGACCCGAGGCGCGCACGCTTTACGGTCGATGTCCGCACTGACGTGAGTGGCACGACCGAGACGTACGACTTGCTCGGGACTGCGGAGTTGAATGGATATCGTGGTAGGATACGCGGACGTAGAAGCCTCGCGGACACATCGCGCAAGACGGAGCGGTGGCCGTCCACACTCCGAAGGCGTCTACCGGTGACTACGATTCTTGAAGCTGCGGAGGATTAGACATGGCAGGCGTTATCAACGAGCCCATTATGGTCATCGAGGGCATGCTAAGCGCGTTCGCCTTCAGCGCGAGTGTTGACCCGTTCGGCTTCCCCATCAACGAGTCGGTACTCCCTCAGTCCAACAATTCGATGATTTGCTCTAGGGAGGTCGCGGAGCATCTTGGCCTGCCAATGCCCGATAAGGCAGAACTCGGCATGCCCGCAAGTCAGTCCACCATTGAGAAAGCGAACCTTCGTCAGTTTGTCGGCGGCTCATTCCGTCGGGGCGGGCGCTAGCATGGCTGGCGTTACCAGCGAGCCTCGGGCGATGAGAGGCGGCTACCTGCCATTTGATGACGGCTGCGGGATTGTTGGCTACTCGTATGAGTGTCCTGAGTGCGGGGTCAGCAACTCGTTCACGGACTGCGAGACGGGGTGCGAGTGTGGGTTCTCTGAGCCTTACGTTGACCCTGATGACTGGTATGCGGAGCGGATGGCGCGACCTAAAGAGGGGAGGTGGAAGTGCCCCGCACCATCCCAGCTGTAGCGAGCATCGTACTCCCTGACACGCGGCTAACCACACCGACGAAACCGGTGCTTGCGGGCAGTGCGACCAACGGCGGCCACTGGCTTGACGCTGCGCTGATTCACAACCTCAACGCCGCCATGGTGCACGCCCAGCCTTGCTACCAGCAGGGATGGGACGGCGGCTTTATCTTCGTTACGGCGCCCGCTACGTGGACGTTCAGCCATGAGATTACGGTTGCGAAGCTCACCGACCAGCACACGAACATCACGTGCCGAATCTACGGCTTTAGCCAAGCGGGCGCAGGTCTCGGCGCTGTCCGCTTCTCCACAGCCTCAGCGCCAGCAGTCTTCTCGGTGGTCACGCTACCCGCGGGCCCTGCGGTCTGGACTGCAGCGGCGACCTTGCTGAGCGTGGCGGCATCCTTCGGCGTCAACGACTACGAAACGATTACCGTAGAGATTCTCGACAGCGTCAACGTCACCACGATGCAGGGCGAGTACGACGAGTTGAGCCCAGGCGGCGCGTATCCCGCGGGTAATGACGAGCTCGCCTCTGGCGTGGGGCCGGACGGCACGGTGCCCCTCGATACGCTCGAGCTGGCTGCCGACTCGCCGCTACCCTCGGAGATTGCGCGCACGCTGGCCGATGGCATTACTGCGGTGTCGCAGCGGCTCCGCACGTATTCGTCAATGGGCACGATACCCATCAGAATGGAACGCCCGTTCCGGGTGGTGATTCCGGTTTACGACCTGGGCGCGAGTGTCCACAAGCTGAAGTTCCGGCTGTTGGCCGAAAAGGGTGGGTTGGCCAGGACTCACTTGGTTCAGCATAGCTCAGCGAGTTCTGCGATTGGCTTCGACCAGTGGAAGAACGCGGTGGCTAGTTCACGCGGGTTCACGCTTGTTACGGTCCCAGGCGGCGCTGGTCAGCACGACACGGGAGATATCGAAATCACCCTAGAGGCTGGGGATATCGTGCAGGCACCTGGCGGCTATCTCGGGTTTGCGCACTTGACGCTATGGCCAGGGCCCAACCTTCTCTCTTTCGCTGTGTGGGGTATCTAATTGGCTGGCATCATCCCATCAACGCTCGACAGCGTACCGGACCCGGCATCCTACAATGTGGGGCGGCCACTCTTTGGGCGCACGGTCTCAAGCCTGTCGAACGGCGTGAATCACCTTGCGGGCTTTCGAGGCCTGCGGTTCATATCGTCTCAGGTGATGGTGGCCCCTAGCTTCTTCCCTGTCACTGTAATCACCAACGATACGGCCCAAGTGGGCCTCATGGTCAGTGAGCCGACAATGAGGTGGGTGGTTTCCCCCCTTGCTCAGTTTGTGTGGTGGGGCGCCTGGGTGGCATCCAGCGGTGACCGGGGCACTCCACCAAAATTAGAGGTGTTCCTTGAGACTGTCGCGGGGGTCCTTATTGACACTGTCGAGTGGACCATAGGCAACGGGCGACTCCCGGCAAACCACTACGGATTTCCGAATGTGGTGACCCCTGAAGAAAGGGGCGCATCGTCTGGCCGAGACACGATGCTGCACACTGGGTGGAAAATTGGCATCGGGACATCGCCCAGGCTGCTGGATGTGAGCGCTCATCAGGGCTTAGATGTCCAGATCCGAGTGGTGGCTAAAGACGTCCGTGTCTACTCCCATTTTGCCCTTGAAGCCTACGAGTCGAGCATATGAGTGGAGTCCTGACTGAGCTTGCTGTGCGGCAAAACACCCTCGTTTGGGTGCTGGAGATCGACGGACTAGAAGAGTCGTACCATTCCGCGCCATCCTCGGTAGTCCTGCCGGCCTACACTGAGGCATGGACCCACACCCAGCAGCCTGGAATCCAGCCGGGCGGCATCACCGCGTCAAGCGAAGAGCTCGACGTCATGAAGTCTGTGGTTACCGTCGGTCAGGTGGCCGTAACTATCGGGGTGACCAGGACAAACAACGCTGCTCAGTTCATGGCGGTCGGCAGGTCTGGTTCCCCACTTGTGGCCACGCTGGCGCTGACTGTTGACCAGGTGGGGGCCGGGTTCGTCACAGTCAACGAAGACATTAGCGCATGGCCTGCGACTGGCGAGCTTTGGATTGGTCGCGAGTGCATCACGTACAGCGCCCGCACGGTCGCCGCGCCCTTCCGATTCACGATCGCCGTTCCGTCGTCCCGAGGCTGGTGGGGGTCTGAACAGCGCAAGCATGTAGCATCGGCGATTGAAGGCTGGGCACCTCGCGTCTATTCGCAGTGCGTCACGTGGCAGAGTCGCAAGGCCCGCGTGCTGGTCACAAGCCTGCGCCCCGATGGCACTCAGGCAGCAGGCTGGGTGGAGTACATCAGCGGGCGCATCGTCAGCAATCCCGAGGTGAGTGAAGACGGTCTTAGCATCGCAATCAACATCATCCCGCACACTGACGCGCTCAGCATCAACGTGGGCGGCGGCGTCTCGCGGACTGGGCTCCAACAGGGGGTTCATACTTTCGACGGGAAGTCGGGGGACCAGTATCTGTGCTCGGTGGGCTGGGATGTAGGGGAGGCTTTTGACGAAGAGGCGACCTTCAACGCTGGCGCCGGCATCGACTTGCCGATCCGGTACAAGAGCCACGAGGACACTTTCGACATCTCATCCGACCCCGACAAGGGCCGGACTGGCAAGCTTGTAGAAGAGTCGTCGGGGTCGTCTTTCTATGTGCTCACCCCATCAGCAGCCGGATACCTAGGGGGGCCACTTGGGCAGGCTGCTGGAGACAAGATCGTCCTCACTGCTGCAGCGGCGCCTTTCGTTTCAATCGGTGAACGATGGCTCAACGCGGCTGCATGGGACGAGCTGATTGGGTCACCCCTCACAACTCCAGGAGCAGCCGAGGTCGTGGGCTGGCCGGACGTCGCGATCTCGCGCATGTCGGTCGCCCTCTCTCCAGGGACCCATTTGGACGTAGGGCCGGTCGATGGCCAGTTTGCTGATGTCGCGTTCAACCCAAACGACAACGGCGCCGCGTCGATAACATTCCTCTTTAACACGAACGCGAAGAATGCCGGGACCGTCCAGCTGACTGTCTGGTCCGAAAGCCCCCTCATAATGTACTACGGGGTGAGCGGCTTCGACCCGGATGACAACAAGAGGATCTGGGACCTTGAGGGTGGCGAGCACGAGAGATTTGGGCAGAGTCTAATCAGGTCAGCCCTCGCCACCGACTCGAACGGGGCCGACTTTCACGCACTCGTGCCCAAAGCGACACTGCCAATCCGAGGCTACCCCGACGCCTACTACCAAAAGGGCGAGTCATTTATTCACGTTCAGGACGACCTGTTTGCATCGACGTCAGCCGTGCTGGTTCGGTGGACTGAATGGAACGGAGACGAGCATCTCCAGTCGGTCCGGATCACGGGCTCAGAACCAGCCAGCAACGTAACAGTCGGCGCAGTTGGCACCCTGCTTAAGGTCGACACCGAACTAGACCGCAGGAACAAATCCTTCGGGGACTGGCCGGGCCAAGCCAGATGCACCATCGAAGAGGACGTCTCTTGGTCCAGTGAGACCCCCGGCACCATATTGTTGAACGTCCTCATGAGCGGGGACGGCGACAGTTTCAATTCAGGCTTCGACGTGTTCGCTTCGGGCGCGAACCTGACCGCTGAAGAGGTCGACGTTGATTCGTTCCTTCGATACCCGTACCCAGACGGCCTGGCGCAACTGCTCACCCTTTCTCTCAACACCTTCGACTCAATCACAATCAGGGACTTCATCGAGCCCATATTGCGGAGCATCGGCGCGGCCCTAGTCGTCCGAGTTGAGCGTGTGCCCACAACTGGCGCCGGCGGCGTCCTGAGGCGACGGCTTGCGCTTGAAGTCGCAACGTCTGAGTACGCCCCTGATGCACTCGGCACGATTCTAAACGGCGACTGGGTGGGGGCTGAGCGCCCATCCACCACCGACGACAACCGTATCGTCAACATGCTCCGCCTCCAGATGGACTACTCATCAGAGGACAGCGAATTTGACCTGATCGTCAACATGAGCGACCGGGACTCAATCGGAGAGTACGGGCCGGCCCCGGTCGATGAGTTGGACTTGAGGGGTATTAGAATGCCCCAATCCAGCCCGGCCGACCAAGTGGCTCTACTGCTTCCGTTCACCGCGTCTAGATTCTCTGCTGTGGGCGCCCCGAGAAGGGTGATATCTGGCACCATATCGTGGGCGGATTCGGTCATTCTCAACGCTGGCGCGGTCGTGATCGTGGATGCCGTCGAGGTGTTTGACTACGACGGCGACAGAGGCGTGGCAGCCGTCCCCATGCGCATCATCAGTATCCGACCAGACGGCGTACATCAGAAGGCGCAGGTCAAGCTGACATGGCACGATGCCACCACTTCAGGATGGGCACCCGTACTCAAGGTCGTCGCGGTCGGAGGGGCGGCTATCTACACAGTCAAGGCGAACGAGTACACTGAGTCGGACGACCCGGTCACCGGCCTAACCCTGGCTGATATCGACTTTTGGAATGTGGGGGATTCGATTCGCGCCTGCCCACTAGGTGACTTCGGCAACTCAACAGGTGGGCTTACGGTACTAACCATCGTGGGCAACATCATCACACTGAGCGCGCCGGCCGCACCTGCGCTAGTGGTGGGCGATACGCTGAGGCCGGATGGTTTTGGAGTGGCGGCCACAACGGTAGCTCAGAAGCTCTTTGCGTTCCTAGCAGATGATGCGGCCACGCTCGGAGCCACCCCGGACCCGGCCAAAGAATACGCCTAACACCTTGGGTAGGTGGTGCAACTGACCCGGTTTGCCAACGCGTGGGGCTGGTAGCACTCTTCGGTGCAAGCGGAGCCGTTGCCATCCGAAGTCAGCACCATCATCTGGACAGGACCGTTGCAGAACGACACCAGCAGCCAATCAATGTGAATGTCCCCATATGCGGACACCTGTCCAGCATCGTTGTAGTAGACCGTGGCGCCAGTGGGACCGCTAGCCGACTGGCACTGAACCTGACCGCCCTCAACGGTACCCACCAGCATCGACCCAACTGGGCACACGATCGAGTCGAGTTCGGGCGGGCTACAGCAGGGGAGGCCGTCGCACAGCACCGGCACCTCTGGCAGTGCGTTCGGGTTATCTGTGGAGCACCCGGCAAGAACTAGAAGAGCAGCAGCAAGAAAGCGAATCATCGTAACCTCCACCTGATTGACGAACTGACATGCTGACTATTGCAGAAAAACACGCAGTCAAGCATTATGTTCACATAATGAACGGGAGTGGCAATGGCTGAGCAGCGGAAGAACCACAAGTACTACGTCGCTCGTGCGCTCGACCGCGCCATAGCCGAGTGGGGCAAGGACATCCGAGAGCCTGTCGGTGTGGTCACATCGCATCCAATCGTTGACCGCTACATCCGCGGCGCTGAGGGCTCGCAAGCGCACATCCGCGAGTACGAAAACCGCAGCAAGGTTAAGGCGCGGCAGTTTCAGTGGTGCGGAAGTTTTGCTTCGTGGTGTTGGGGCCTGTCGCTCGACCCTGACATCCGAAAATACATCATGCGCAGCTGCTCCCGTATCCGCGGCATGTACACGAAGGCGACACCGGTTGAGCTGCGCGGCTGGGGTCCCAAGCGCCGCGTGGCTGCGCACGTCATCCAGCCCGGCGACATCATGCTCATCGGCAAGGACGAAGGCACGCACATCACTCTCGTGTTCGCTGTCGAAGGCGACACCATCCACACCATCGAAGGCAACTCGACGGGCATCGGCCCCAAGGGCGACCGCTTCGAAGGCGTCGTTCGGCATGAGCGCAGTCGGTCTGAGGCGAAGTGGGTGATTCGACTGCAAATGGAGGACTTGTCGTGAAACACCGCAAGGTCTTAGTCTGCACTATCGCCATGGTCATCGAAGGCATCATGGCCGTGTGCGACGTTCAGAACCCGGCCGCATACGCAGGTGTCAGCAGCGTCGCGGCGTTCTTCTGCGGCGGCAACGCAGTCGAGCACATGAAGGCGACACCCAAGGCGTTCCGCAACGGGCCTCCCCCGCTCAATCCGAAGCCTGCCGACGATGCTTAACCGCATCCCATGGTGGGCGTGGCTACTCATCGGCGGCGGCGTCGCGGTCCTAGCGTGGTTACTGGTCGCACCCGAGGCTGCACCGGCTGGCGCTGCCCCCGTGGCGCTCAAGGCTGAACTCGCACGCCGCGCAATGGCCCGAGCGAAGCAGGCCCGGGAGAGAGCCGACGCTATCGAAGCCAGCGGCACGCCCGAGATTGACGCGGCCGGTGATGATGCGGAGAAGGCGATGGCTGACCGCTTCGCAAAGGGGGAGCTATGAACATCGGAGACATGGACCGGTACGGCCCGAAAGATAGCGTCATACATATCGACTCAACCCCGGACGATGTCGAGTGGGGCACGTTCGCCATTATGATGTGCGGTCTTGCGATATATATGGCAGATGATGGGGCGCAGCGGCCCAACACCGACCACGTGCACAGGTCATGGCCCGACAATGCCAACTGCCAGCCGTGCCGAGACGCACTAGACGCGGCAGCAGCCAAGGCCCGTCGACGGCTGGTAGACGCGTGAGGTCCGTACTCCTGACGATAGTCCTCGCCACAGTCGGCACCGTTCGCGACGAAGGCCACTGCCTGGACAAGCGCGGCCTGGTCCTCACCGAGGCGGAAGCCACTGAGCTTGTCGGCCTCGCAGCTCGAGCAGGCGTCGAGTGCCCGGTTACTAAGTGCGAGTGCGACCGGTGGACGATGGGGCTCGCGGGCGTCGGTGTCGGCCTTCTCTCGTGTGGGTCTTTTTGGATTGGGGCAGAACTGTGAGTGACATCGCGAAGATTGGGGGCTTCGCCCTAACGCTACTAACGGCGATGGTCGTTGCGGGAATGTTCATCGGCGGGAACATGAGAGACATCGAGCACAACACCCAGGCGCTCAAAGACATGAAGGATGAGAGCAGAGAGGACCGCAAAATGCTGGTCAAACTGCTAGTGCTAATGGGCAAGGTCAACGTCAAGGTCTCGCAAATTGAGAAGTCGCAAAATCGGGCCAACCAAAAGTGAACTGGCGTAAGGGGTAGGCCGCCGATATGAGCGTAAGAATGATTCTCTTCTCCCTCGTCATCGTCGCCACCCTAGCCGGCCCATCCCAGGCTGGTGCCCCTATGCCTGGCCAAGAGCCCACCGATAGAGAGCTGCTCGAAGAAGTCACGGCAGAGGCCGAGCGGCTTGCCGAAATGCTCGACAGGATTCGGCTACAGTGCGCTGACGCTGGGCTGGATTGCAGAGACGCGGGAGTCCCCGCACAACCACCGGAAGGATAGAATATGACCTACAGTACCGCCCTCGCTGCGAAACAGTACGCGGCGGAATATCGAGGCAGCAAAGTGCTCGGCGTCACCGTAACTGGGTTCACGGACTACGACCCTGGAGTCGACGGCCCGACCGACCCGAGCCCACCGCCCGATAACCCGGACGAGTCCGACATTGAGAACTACATTTTGGACCGAGAGCGCCGGACGATGTGGGAGATTAAGAAAGCCTGGGAGGCTGGCAACCCTTAGCGATCCCCGTCAGTCTTAGCCCGCCACGAAGTCTAACGCGGATAAGGGCTGCCCATTTTGAGGCGGGAGGTGAGCGAATGAGTGACGAAGTCAAAGTCTTCTGCGGCAACTGCGAGCATGAGTGGCGGCAGGTCAACAGGTCGCCGTATGAATGCCCGAAGTGCGGTCCCCCCATTGGACGGGCGCTACCTTGAGGCCCTTCTTTCGTGCCCGCTCCCAGCAGTCTACCGAGCAGACTAAAGCCATCTTCAATCCCGCCATGAGAATGCCCTCGTTGTGTCAGTAGCGCGGGGCGACTGCGCGCCCTCTTGTAGCCGCACATTGTGCAGCTGTATCCATGACCTCGGCACCGAGTCGCGCATCCGCCTGGCCACATCCACGAGGCTGAAGTTGAAGTGCGGGCGCTGCGGGTGCGCTGGGTTGCACAGCGCTTGCACTTCGTCCTCGGTCAGCCCGTTATGTCGCTTCGCTGCGTAGCTCATCGCCACCCCCCTCTCTTGGTAAGTAGCCGCCATGCGAGCGCAGCCACTGCTGGAGCCTGCCCGTTACCGAGGGCCTTAAGTCGGTGTGACCTAGCGGCCAGCCCATCAGAGTCTCGACAAACTCGGGGCTGAGACTCCCAGGCTCTCGAGCCCCATCCGGCCAGCATCCTTTCCGCGCCATCATCTTGAGCCCTGGCCGTATCGGACCCACCCGTCCCGAGCCTCCGCCGCGGTTGTAGCCTCCAGTGTCGCCGGCGGTCGGGGTGGGCAGCCACGATCCAGATTCTCTTTCGGTGGTGGGGGGCGCCAGCGTCGTCCGCTCCAAGCACTCCCCACTCCGCATCGAACCCCATTCCGGCCAGGTCTCCGAGTACGATTCCAAGCCCCCGAGAAGTGAGCATTGGCGAGTTTTCCACGAAGACGAATCGCGGTCGTACCTCGCGAATGATGCGGGCCATCTCCACCCAGAGCCCGGACTGCTCTCCGGTGATGCCTGCGCCTTTGCCAGCGCACGAAATATCTCCGCAGGGGAACCCTCCAGACACGACGTCGACGAGTCCTCTCCACTCGGTACCGTCGAACGTTCTAACATCGTCCCATATTGGAAACGGGTGCAAGCATCCGTCGTCCTGTCTCGCAGCCAGTACCGCAATAGGGTACGGCTCTCGCTCGACTGCGCAGACGGTTCTCCACCCGAGGAGCAAGCCCCCGAGAATCCCGCCCCCCGCGCCTGCGAAGAGAGCGAGTTCTCTAAGGCCGACCGCATCGCGTTGCTGATAATCCACATCAGACACGAGCCACTGCCGTGTTGTGTTCATGCCATTTGTGGTGGCACATCTTGCACAGCCATCGCACGTCAAGAGGCTTGTTGTAGTCGTCATGATGGGCCTGAATAGATGCGCGACCGTCCCGATACTGAATCCCAACCCCGCAGCACTCTTCACATAGAACACTGCGCACAAGAGCACCCGACGCGACAGCTTTCTCAACTAGGTTGTGCACGGGATCGTCGGCCCTGGGGCCGCCTCTATAGAAGTGATTGTCCTTCCCGTATCGCTTCTGCGGGCGCATCACCACCCTGCGCTTCAGGACACCATGCATACTGTTCCTTGATACGCCGAAGTACTCAGCGATGGGCCCACACGACACCCCTCGCCGGTACATAGCAACGGCATCATCAACATTGCCCTGAGTGAGCTTCTTTAACTTGCCAGCCACTGACGGCCTCCTATAAGAGTACATGTCATGTACGGTACCATGCCGTGTAACCATGCGCAACACACCGTCACTCCCCCACCCACTCACCCAGCAGTGCCCCAGCAAACTCCCATCGGTCACGCCCGTGCCGCCGCTTGAGCGCGAGCCCAAGCCAACTCTCCAGCGCAATCGTCAGCCACTCCATACCGAATCCGCCCTCGAACGCCTCGTAGTCCAGCTCAGTGCACAGCTTCCACATCAGCGCATCGGACAGCGGCCCCTCGACTGCAAGGTCCGGCCGGTCCTGGTGTGTGGACTGCGCAGCAATGTACGGGTCGGGCTCCCGCCTCTTGCCGAAGGTGCTCGCCTGCGGCGGCCCGAGGTAGCCCGCACGTGGGGTGATGGGCGCGGTAAATGTGTAGATGCTCATGGTGCAGTCTCCAGGTAGAGGACCCACGCCCAGTCGCGCAGCGCATCGGCGAACAGCTCAGCCCTGCTTAGCTTGGCTGCGAACGCAATGCCGTCAGGCCTCCCAGCCTCGGCGATTGACCGGGCGCTGAACATGTGCGCCAAAACCACAAGCTCCGAATCATCGACCGCCTCAACATCAGCGACGTACGGCAGCCCGGACTTGGGAATGCAGATGTCCCACGCCTCTTTGGCACGCCTGACTAAACCACTGCGCAGTTTCTTCATAATCCGGCACCTCCTTAGTGCACGCCAACGCTACCCGAATGGCTCACGGAATGTCCACAACTTAATTAAATGACGGAACATTCAATAATCATTTGACGGGACATTGGCGTACGGCTACGGTTCTGGAGTCGGCACTCAAGCCGGAACGAAACGAGACACGATGGACGACCTGAAAAGCCAGAGCGATTGTGTGGCCCTTCTGAATGGCTGCAAGTCTGAGACTGATTGGAACTCGCTGTGCACCAAAATCAAGCATGCGAACGGCGGGCCGTATCCCGGCTGGTGGTACCGCGCAGTCATTATGAGTGGGCTTGCCGGGAAAGTCTCCCAGGATTGGGCGGTATCGCCTTGAGCCTCAACACCCAAGCCGGGCTGGCACTACGCAGCATCCGAAAGCGCATGAACGTGACAGCGGATGAGTTGGCTAAGGCAATGTTCATCCCATCCACCAGCCTGCGACGATTCGAGCGCGGGGACGCCAAGGTCATGGTGGTCCACATCGAGCTTGCAGCGAATCGGCTCGGCCAGACCCCCGTGGGTCTGCTCTTGGCGCTCGCCCGTGAAGTCGAGAGCATGGCGCATGCAGCGCAGAAGGTGGAGTCATGAGCGACATAGGACCGATGGAAGCAGCCTACGACGAGCACGTGGCGCCCCTTATGACGAAGATTATCGCGGCATGCGAAGTAGCTGGCATCCCAATGCTTGCCACGTTCTTCCTGGATGACACCTCGCAGGACCATACGGTGACGTGCACGACGCTGAAGACTCCCGCGCCTGACCATGCCGACGGGTCGCAGCACCGATCGACCAAGAGGCTCTTGGCGTGCGCCGCCATCATAAGGCCGCGGCCTGCGTTGTTCAGTTTCGCTACCATCATGGGTGGTGAGTCATGAGCGACGAGATTGCACTGTCAGGCCAGTTCGGTCGGCAGGTCGCCGAGTTGGACTTAGCACTGTCGTTCTTTCAGCGCATGGGCGACACGGGGCTATTCCCTGACGGCATCAAGAGCGCAGCCGACGCACTCATGGTGGCAGCCGCGGGCAAGCGCTTCGGCTTCGACCCGCTCGAGTCGCTGCAGAAGTTCCATGTGGTGAAGGGGCGCGTGTCGCCATCGTCCGACCTGCGGGCCGGCATCATGCTGCGCTCGCCGCTGTGCCTATACCTGCGCTGCGCGTCTGGTGCCGAAAGCTGCACGTACACAACGGCCCGGAAGACAGACCCCGACCACGAAGTCTCGTACACCTACACGAAGCAGGACGCGGAGACTGCCGGGTTGTGGGGCCGAGGCACCTGGGCGAAGCATCCGAAGGCGATGCTGAGAGCCCGCTGCGTCAGCATCATCAGCCGCATGGTGTTTCCCGACCTCTTTGCGGGGATGTACGACGCGGACGAAATCGAGAACTTCAACACCCGCGCACCTCAGAAGCCGCGGCCGCAGCAGCGTGCACCCGAGCCGGTTGAGGATGTCCAGGACGCGGTGTTCGTGGAGGATGCGCGCCTTGAGGCTGCGCCGCCCGAGTCAAAGGAACCCAAGCCGAAGAAGCCGTACATGGCTGAGATTGAGTTCACGCAGTGGTGCAAAACTGCTGGGCTGCTGGTCTCCGTCGTCAAGGATTGGCGCACCGAGGTAGGCAAGGGCGGCGAGTTCAACGCCTACCGATACGGGGCCATCGTCGAGAACCTGAAGCGCTCGGACGACTACCGCCGCGAGCTTACGGAGTGGGTGCCGGTCGGGGGCGCCAAGGAGCTAGCCATGGTCAACGCACTCACTGACGGCAAGTCCGGCGCGTGGCTTCAAGAGCGTGCCGAGCGTACCGGCGACGACTTTGCTGACCCGGCCGTCGCACACCAGGCGCTCAAGGATGACTACTTCGGTGCTGGCAAGTGAGCTTCATTACTGAGCACGGCCATCAGGTTTTGGTTGTCGACCTACTACGCCGGAGCGGGCTGCTGTTCGCGGCCAGCCTCAACGGCGTCCGACTGTCACCGGGGCAGCGACGAAAGGCTAGCGCCGCGGGCATGGAGGCGGGTGAGCCCGACATATGCATCTACACTCCACCCCCCGCGGTGCTGGACTGCGTGGGCATGATGATTGAAATGAAGCCCCCGAAGGCCAAGCCCCGGACTAAGCGTGGCGGCCCCTTCAGTGGGTGCAAGCCTCACCAGCGGGAACGCCTCGCCCTGCTTCAAGGGCTGGGCTGGCACTGCGTCGTTGGCTATGGGGCAACCGACGCTATCGAGAAACTGCAAGCTGCGGGCTATCCGCTACAGGTGCTTTGAAATGGATGACTCGTTCGAGACCCGACGTGCCCGGATGACGGGCCCGCCCCGATTAGCACACGCGGCTGCAATGCCCTCGAACAGCGGGACGAGTGAGCACGCTGTTCTGGGTGCTTGGCATATGGGTAGCCATCATAGTCATTGCAGCCTTTGCGAAGGGCTCCATGGGTAGCCCGGCCGGCGACGTGCTTCGAAACCTGCCGTTAATTCACGACGAGTATCACGACGAAGAGGACTGAAGAATGTCAAAGCTAACCAAAAGTCACAGGATTGAGTTGCCCCTCATCTACTGGGGTAAGGCTGTCCGCATGATTACCGTGCGACTGCCGAACAACGAGCCGGGTGACGCCGTCGGATACGTGGCCCGGGTCGACACAATAGAGGGCGCCCGCCTCGGCTGGGATGCGTACGTGTTCACCGCATCGGGCTCCTACCGACGCCGCGAGCGTCCAGCCAAAAAGGTCGGGCATCGGTGCGAGTCGTTCATCGAGGCCGGACACAAGGTGTGGGACAGCCGACTCGCTTTGCCTGACCCGGCGAAGGTCACGCCCATGCCGCCGCGCCCTACTGGCACCCGAGCGATTCGAGGTGCTGTCCCACAGCCCGTCTCTGGAAGGAGCAATGGGTCATGAGCGACCCGAAGATAGTAGCCGCGGCTCCCCCGCTGACCATCAAGCGGCTGGTGTTCGAAGCGTACACGACGGCGAAGGCAACCGGGTGGCTCGAAGGCGATGCGAATTGCCCCACCCAGCAGCTCGCGTGGCTTGGGCTCATCCACTCCGAGGTGAGCGAGGCGGTGAAGCCCGTGCGCGTCGGCGACATGGACGAGCTCGTGCTCGAACTGGCAGACATCGTGATTCGAGTGGCGTCCATGAGCGGAGCCATGGGCCTGGACCTGCACTCAGCAGTGCGCGCCAAGCTCGACTACAACAGGGGGCGGCCCCGTAAGCATGGGAAATTAGCATGAGCCTATTCGCAGAATTGGCGTTAGCCATAGCCCAGACAGAAGCAAGCCGGCCGGGCGGTGGGCAGCCATCCGATGGTATCGACGTTGCCGTTGACCTCATCCAGAGGACCGCAAGCGCGGAGGTACCGGACGTTGGCGGGCGCGGCATAATGCAGGGGCCCCGACAGTGCCTTGAGGTGTGGGGTGTTGAGATTAGAGGCGCAGGGTCGCCCATCGGGCAGATGTTCTCCAGCACTTCGACGCTTGATTGCGAGCTACCCGAGGGCTGGGCGATTGAGCGCGATGGGGCTCACAACCGCCTGAGCGACGACACCGGAGCGCACCGGCTGCACTGGTATGTGCACGGATGGGACCCAATCACAGTGCAATCTAGGTTCAGATACACCGTCTTTGAGAAGCACCTGAGCCCAGGCATGAGCGCGATGCAGGTTATGGACGGGGTGAAGAGTGTCCACAGCGTCATCATCAACTACCCGAACCCTCGCAGTGAGGCGGGGCATGGTGGCGATCGCTTCTATCTGCCAGAGGGCACGACCCAAGAGGAATACCGCGCAAACGATGCCGCTAGGGAAGAGGCCGACAAGCTAGCCCGGGCGTGGCTCACAGAGCGTGTGCCGGGGTGGGACGACTACGCCAGGGTGGCTGAGTCCTGGCTGCTTGAGCTATGACCTCAACGGACACAAGCGGCCTGCGTCAGCGGATACGCGAGCACCGTGAGTCGCTTCGGATTACTTGTTGACACCGGGGACATCGGCGGACAGTATGCGTAGGCGGTCCCGTGGTGGGGCCGGGGAAGTGGAGTTGATATGGATTACGACACCCATACTGATTGGGAGCGGAATATTGGCTGGGTCATGGACTCGGCGCAGACGCACTCAGAGCTGGCGGTCCTGCTCGCCATCATGATTCACCCGGGTGGCGTCGCTCCAACGAGAGATCTGGCGGCCCGGGCGAAGGTGTCCCGTAAGACCGTGATGCGGGCGGTGCGAAAGTTCGAAGGGCGTGGCGTGCTGACGGTCCAGCGCGTTGTAGGGGAGGCGAGCTACTACACGCCGAACATTCCCGAGGTGTCGGCATGAATCACGAGCAGCGCATGAGGCTCAGGTATGGCTACTTCGTGGCTGAGTATGGGGATCCAGATACGGACACTCTCTCCGTTACACTCCAGAAGGACACCGAGATGGGTGAGGGGTGGTGGGCGTTCTGGACCGTTGAGCACGAGACGCTAGGGGGCGGACCGTACAGCACCCCCACTACGGGCAAGGTCGCAGTTACGAAGATGATGAGGGCGGGTGGTTGGGACAGGCGCGGTGGCTGGGTTGACCACGCAGCAAACGTGCGTGGCCTGCCTTATGGAGAGCAACTGGCCATATGGGAATCCGAAAACGTTGTTAGGCGTCTAGCGGGCGGCCTAAAGCGGTGAAGACATCGGAAGCTCAGGTTTTCGCGGCTAAGGAGCTGATGCGGGCGCTCATGCTGTCGTCCGGTCTCACACACACGGAGAAGATGATTGTGATGACCGTCGGCTACGCCCTTGGTTCGGACTGGGAGAACGTGAGCGTGCCGAGGGAGTACCCGCTGTCGGTCCTGTCTGAGTGGTCAAGCATGTCGACCAGGACGTGCTCAAGGGCGCTCAGGTCTTCCGCCAAAAAGGGGTTCGTCAAACTGCTTGGGAAGGATGGGATGAAGCTTAGTTTCGCTGTCCACATTACCAAAGATGGCGGGCCGATGCTGGCGGTAACCCCCGCCAGAGAGTCAGGGGTACCTACGCCAGAGAGTCAGGGGTTGGACGGAATAACCCCTGACAGAGAGTCAGGGCCACCCCTGACAGAGAGTCAGGGGGCACACGACAGAGAGTCAGGGGACCCCCGCCAGAGAGTCCGCACAGATACAGATCACACAGATCACCACGGAGGGGGTACAGACGCGGGAGGCCGCCCCTCTCTCGGAAATGGGAATGAAGATGAAGTTGAAGTGGAAGTTACGAATCGAGGCTGTGGAGACGTGGATGGATGGGATGGACAGCTACGCCAAATGGACCCGTCGCGAGGTCAGTTCTGTCATCAACACGGTGAAGCAACTCAAGGACAGGGTGGTCGAGCTGGAGAAGTTCAAGGCTCAGACGGACAAGATGCTCCTCAGCGCGAAGTTCAAAGCCGTGTTCGATCGGCTGAAGAAGCTGGAGGCACCACAGGAGAGGGCGCTGAGGGTGGACCTCGATATCGACGCCCGCCTGAAGAAGCTGGAGACGTTCGCATTCGAAAGCTGCCCGAAGGCGCTGTGCGATCTGGTGGTCGCAGCCAAGGAGGACCGGGAGCGCCAACACCGGATGCTGAAGAGGCTCAGGACCGAAATGCGGCGAGGCCTCGACGCGACGGACAATTGGGTGGGCGACCTGGAGGCGAAGGTCGAAGACCTCAACACCCCACCCAGCATCAGCGACGCGGAGATGGCCGAGGTGATGCGGGAGGCGTACGTGCCGAACATGCGACCGGCAACGCTGAGCGAGTTGGAGAGAGAGCAAGCCGCCCATTGGGGCCGCATTCAGACCGAAATCAAAGCAATGGAAGCAGAGCGGGACACCTGTCGGGACCGCCGAGCGTGGAAACGCATTCTGGCCGACATCAAAGTGGCGGAGGACTCTCGGGACGCCCATTGGGACTCAATGGAGCTCCAACTCAAGGCACGCAGGGAGTCACTCCAGACCCAGTCGACCAGTGGATGAGGTCGCTAAACGAGGCGTGCACTCCAAAGCCGAGCGTGTTCGATGATGCTGCATGGCTCGGGCTGGTGAAGGACATCGGCGACCGTGCGGGCATGGGGTCGATGTCCATACTTCGGCAGCTCGCCCAGTGGGTGAAGGAGGGCCACGCGCTGTTCGAAGACCAGGGCGTCCACACAGCGGCCGATAGGGTCGCGGCCCTTGCCGAGGGGTACGCGAAGCTGGTGGAGGCCGGCAGAGGGGCCCCACGGGCCTTGTGGGTGGTGGAGAAGGGGTGCGCGGAGATAGCGAAGCGGCGGAAGGAGAGCGCTGGGGTTCGAAAGCTGAGCCACCGAGACCCCAACGCAGCGACGTACTCGGGTGGTGATTGGAGTGGAATGTGAACGCATCTTTTGAGGCCGAGCTATCAGTACTCGGCGCAGTGTTCTCCAGTCGTTCCGCACTCGATAAATGCGCGGACGTCATCACAGCCAGCATGTTTGGCGACCCAAAGCATCAGCTCATCTGGACCGCCATGATGAAGCTCGACAGCGAGGCAAAACCCATCGACGTGGTGTCTGTCGGCGTCGCACTAGAGGCCATGGGCGTCAATACCCAAGTGGGCGGGCTAGGCTATCTGGCCAAACTGCAGATGAGCGTCGCAAGCTCCATCGGCGCAGAGGGCCACGCGGGAGTGGTCAAGGACGCGCACCGGACCCGGCAGCTCAAGCTCGCAGGTGCCGAGGTTGTGCGCATCGCGTCCGACGCATCGATGGACATAGAGGAGTCACTTCGAGCCGTTGACACCCTGTTGGCTACAATGCTCGACGTCCCCACCAGAGGTGAGTCGATCCAGTACCAGGCGGAAAGCGCGAGGGCTTTAGCGAAGGAACTTCAGGACGTAGCCAACGGCATCAAACCGCGGCGGATTCCCTTCGGATTCAACCTGAGCGACCTGAACCTCGCCACATGTGGAGGGGCTGACCCCTCCTGCGAGCTCATCCTGGTAGGTGCGAGGTCTGGCCACGGCAAGACGGCACTTGCTGACCAACTGGCAGACGAGATAGGGCGCATGGGTGAGGGCGTGGTCGCTTACTTCAGCGTTGAGGTTGCGGGGCATAAGCTTGAGATGAGGCGACAGGCCAGGCGCAGCGGCGTTCCCATGCAGGATATCAAGCAGTGGACCTTCTCGCAGCCTGGTGCGGATGATCGGGTCATCAACCAAATGCACCAGGTGATACGCACGTCCACAGAGAAACTCAATGCGGGGGTAGTGACCTTCTCAAAGGGGCGAATCGATGTGGGTTATATCTCGCGCAAGGTTCGACAACTGTGCAGGCGGGGAAAAGTCGCCGCAGTCTTCGTCGACTACTGGCAGGCCATCGAGATTGAGGGCAATTTCAAAGATGGGCGGATGAAGCTGGACGCAATAGCGGGCGCGCTCAAGGCTATCCAACTTGAGAACGGTGTGGCGATGTTCGTATGCGCGCAGCTCAACCGAAGCGAGCGGGGCCCGGTCAAGCGTCCGACGTATCGGGACATCCGAGGGTCGGACCGGCTGTACCACGATTCATCGATAGCGCTGCTGCTGCATCGGCCAGCGGCTGAGAATCAGGATCTGGTCCACACTGACAAGCGGACCGAGGACATGGAGATAATCGTGGCCAAGAATCGAGAGGGGCCGACGTTCAATATGGAGATGCTGCACCAGCCAGACTGCGGCCGGTTCTGGTCGCAGCACTTTGGGTGGAAGCGGTTGGGGGATGCGCCATGAATGGAGAGAACGATGGCAGTTAAAGTGCTTGAGATTGTGGCCGAGGGCGGGGGTCGGACTAGCTGTCCAAATGCAGCCGGGACTCTGGTGCAGCTCAAGTCTGGAGGCCCAGTCATGACAGTGTCGAGCCACCTAGAAGGAAGCAGCTACGGCGTCTACTGGTTCGACAAGGACGACGTGCAGCAGCGTGGGTACTTCCACCCCAACGCGTTGGATGTGGTCGAGTCTGCGCCGCTGCCCGCCTGGCGTCCTCGGCGCCCGGATGGCTCAAGCGGCTGACTGCTGGCGCGCCTGTATGGGCTGGGCGAATAAACCTTCGAAAGGCCTTGACTGGGCCTAGGGGTGACCCTATGGTTGTACACAGCTGAGGCCTACTGAGGGCCGGAGGGAATGCAGGATGAGTAAGACAACTGGTGAGGTGCCGTTGGACCGCTGGGAGAAGGAGACTCTCGCGAGCGTATGGGCGTTGATTTTGGTGGCTACTGAGCCGCCCGTGGTAGGCCCGTACAGTAAGTGCGACGTTAAGTGCCCTATCGACGTCCTGCGTTTGGTTGCCGGTAAAGCAGAGGCGGATGGGCTGGATGTCGTGTGGGCCCGCGATATGACAACGATGGTGGTGTCATGAGCACGCCCAGGAGAGTGTGCCTGCCCGATGAGGCCAACGAGCGCTTGGACCGGCTGAAGGCTAACACGGGGCGCACGATTAGCGATGTGGTCGATAGGTCGCTGGCGCTCTATGAGGTGGCGCTCTACCACGCCAAGAATGGTGAGCTGCTTATTCGTGATGCGGCCGGGCCGGATGTGAAGGTGATGCTGTGAGCCATCCCGTCGCCGAGAGGTTCGATATCTTCGTGGAGTCTTCCTTCGCTATCGGTCGGCCCATGCGGGGCGTTGTCGATGGTGTCGAGGTTACTACCGCGCCGCTGACTTACGTCTACGGAAGTGAGACGCGCAACCCGCGCTCGGCTGTTACGTGGGCGGATGTGCACCTGATGGATGGCGACCATAAGCGCTGGGTGGTTCGGGCACGGGGGTTCGTCGTGGGGCGGCTTAGGGCTCAGTGCTCATCTAGGCGTAGGCAGGAGGTTTTGTTGTGAGTGCGTCTGATGACCCTGATGTGCCTGCGTGGCTTGTGGCTATCTCTCGAGACAAGGCGGCCGCGAGCCTCAAGACGCTGCTTGGTGAGTCGCCTGATGACTGTCCGCTGTGTGGGTCGCCTGCTATCGACTTCGAAATGGACGGCCTGGCAGACAAAGAGCGCAGTCGGGACCGCCGAGCGTGGGCGTACCTGCGGAAGATTGTGGGCGGGATGATGCCCGATGAGGTGCCGCAGTATGCCAAGGGCGCCTACTACGACGCTAAGCGGCTGTTCCAGGAGGTTGCGGCCCCGGATGATGGGGTGAAGGCTGCGGCGCCTAGGGTGCTGATTGTTGAAAGGGGGGTGAAGTTATGAGTGATTGGATTCCCGCGTTCGCGCTGCTCGTAGCGTCGCTGCACTTCGTCGGCGGCATGGTTGGCTTGTTCATACTGCTCATCCGGCGTGAGCCGCAGTCCGCATCTGAGTGCGACGTCGTCGACCTGGACATGCGTATGGTGTGGGTGGTTACGGTCCATGGTCAGGTTGATAGCGTGTGGCTTGGGAAGATTGAGGCCATGCGTGCGATGCACAGCTACATATCTAGCTCGAAGCCCGACATGGGCCCCGTCGTGCGTCATCCCTGCGGCGGCTTGACGGCTATCGACCTTGAGCTTGAGTACAGGCGGCACTTGGTTATGGGGCCCGTATGAGTGACTTGAAGCCGTGTCCATTCTGTGGGTCTGAGGCTGAGTTGCTGGGAGGTATTGAAGCCCCCGAGTTGCGCGGTCTTGTGACGTGCTCGAGCCGGGAGTGCGGACTGGCTTACTGCTGGGGTGACTACACGGTTTGCCAGGTTGGCGTGAAGCTCGGTGTTGAGGCTTGGAATACGCGGCCTGGGGAGGGCGCTACCACCAAGGCGCCATATCATCACTGGCTAGGCCATGAGGCAGGCCCGGGGGTGGAGGCTGAGTCGTTAGATAGAGCGCTGCGTGGGGTTGACGTAATCGGCGCGGGCTTGGACGGGGTCGTGAGGGAGGGGGAGTCGTGAATGAGAAGAGACTCGTGCGGATGATTATGGCTGCGGACGGCCGGTTCATATCGTATGCCCGCACGCTAAGCAGGCTGCGTACGATAAGGAAGACGCCCGAGTTTCGGGAGCGGGTTCGGGAGCTTAAGGCGGATGTGGAGTCCATTATGAAGGGCAGCTACACGCACCTTGCGGTCGTTGCGGCGTTTATAGAGCTGGCTGACCCTCCTGGGGAGGTTGCATCAGCTAAGCTCACTGCTGCGGGCCTGTGCTTCTCATCCCTTGAGGGCGGCTTGCGTCTGGTCGTTAGCGTTCCCGGCCGTGGGCTGGCGGACTACTGGACCGGGTCGGCTGTATGGCGTCTGCGCGATGGGCACAAGGGCCTCGGGGTTGAGTCGCTGATTGTGTACGTGGGTGAAGGTGTGGAGGCATGGGCGCGGGCTGTTGCCGCGCTGAATGAGGACACGAATGATTTGGACAGGGTCGGGCGCCTAGATGGTTGGTTCGGCGAAGGTCTATGGCAGCAGCAGTCTGGGGGTGCAGGATGCTCATGTGAGAGGCATCTCCCTGGTGGCGACCCAGGGTACTGCAAGCACTGCACGGACAGAATGTAAAAACGTCGCGATATCAACGCGTTGTAGGGGGTGGGGTTTCTTTTGTGGGGGCCCTAAAACCGCATGCGGAAATCCGACCCGATTTTGTATCTATTTGAGAACCCTGGAGTTTTGAACATGACCGATAGCAACCGAATTCAACGACCGGACCTGTACACCCCGATGACTGCGATGATTGACGCTGTCGATGCGTACTCGACGCAGGCGGCGTTGACCGCAGTGCACGATATCCGCACTCAGCTTGGCCCGCTGCTTTTCACTGAGTGGTACCGCACGGTCCGCTTCGCGGTGTGCCCAGGTGCCGGCTCATCGACGTCGGCCGTCATGCTTGCCGAGGACCGAAGCTGCCTCTTCATCACGAAGGGCCGGCATCACTACCTGAGGCGGATGATACTTGAGACGAACGGCCCTGGAGGATACCAGTCCAACACCGTCGCGCTTGTCGATAGCGCCAAGTTCGACGGAAGCAACATCAGCCAAGAGCTGCTGATATTCGACCACGACTTGCTGACCGAGGCCGATATCAAAAGGGTGCTGAGCGCAGTCGTGACCAAGGCATACAACCCGCTCGTCCTCATCATCGGGCACGGCGAAAGAACCCACAGCGGTCCCGGACTGCCATCATGAGCGCTGGAGTTTTAAACATGAGTCCCATTCTAGAAGGGTCGGTGCCATTGGTGGCGGCTGCCCAAACGTTGGAATTCGCCGACCGGAAAGCTTCGCGCAGTCTCACAGGATTACGCGCCGCCACCAATGGCGCTGACCTGGGGTTGGAGGAAACGGCATGAGCATGCTGGCTTCGCCTGACTGGGCTCGACGGCCCGGTCTTGATACCGTTTGCGCGCATCATGTGGGTGTCGGCGATGCCCGAGGTGGCGCCATGACCCGGGACGAAGCGGTGGCGGCCCTTTCGATTGAGGCTGAGGCTCACCCACTCGTGAGGATTGCGGTTGCCAGGCTGCGGGACGACGGCGAGGACCCCACGAAAGTGCTGGTCGATTTGGCGCTCGGACTGGCCATGACCAAATCCGCGATGAACGTGAAGCTAGGGCGAGTCTTGGGGCTGGATGCTGAGAAGTGGCTGGGGGATGAGCGATGAAAAAGCTGCACTGGACCAACCCCATTCTCTCCGAGCTATCCGAGCTGGTGGACTCCGACGGCCGCGCCTACGCCTGCGTATCCGTCCGCGGCGGCATGTTCGGCGACGGCCCTCCAGTAGTGCTGGGCCTCGAAATCCAAGAGGGAGTCGCGGTGCCCTGCATCGAGTGGCGCGGCAACGCGGAGACTGCGCTTAATGAGTTGATTGCGAAGATTCAGGCGACGCGGTTTCGTCTGCGGAGCTCGCTCCGTGACTCGGTCCGCATTGCGGTCGCGTGCTTCGCGGGATTCGGTGGCGACTCATGAACTGGGGCGCAATGAAGGAGCAGAAGCGCGCTGCCACGGCCACAAAGCAGGCACGGGCACTCGACACGCTTGCCGCGCTGGGCATCCCGGTAGCCGTCCTCAGCCTTGGATGCCTGAGCGTGGGGCGCCAGGGCCGCACCGCAAGCTTCTGGCCGAACAGGGCTCGGTGGGTGACCCATGGCAAGGGGCAGGAACAGGGGACGGGGCTTCAAGAGCTGATTGCGTGGCTCGGGACCAATTCGGCGTACGTGCCGAAGACCGCGTAAGCGGCTGATATGTAACACTATTACCGATTCGGTGGAATTATGCCCATTACCAAGACCGTCCCAGATAGCCGCCAATGGTGCGCACCCAGCGACGTCGCCGCGTACAAGGAAGGAGTCCTTGAGTGGGCCAAGATCCCGGCGTGGTTCACCACCACCGAAAGCGACAGGTTCAAAGGCCTCGACAAAGACCGCACGCTCGTCATCATGACCCGAATACACCCCGATGACCTGGCCGCCCCTTGCTGCCCTTGGGTGGGCAAGTGAGGATTCCCCCGCTAGCGACGGCGGTGTTCATCGGCGTGATTGGCTGGGGCAGTAACGACATACATGGCGCTTGGGCGGTCGCGACGATTCTGCTCGACATGTACTGGGTGGAGCACACATGAACCTCCATCGAGTTGCCTGCCCCAAGTGTGGCCGGGTCGTCACAGCCGAGGCGGTCCGGGGCGGGCGCTTCGTCCGGCTGGTGAGTCACATGTTCACGGTCATGGGCGAGCCGTGCTCGGGCGGGTTCTCCGACGTCGAGATAGGTGAGGTCATCACCCCTCCAAATCTCGCGCCCCTCAAAATCGCAATCCCGACTGAGTTCCACATCCTCAGGATGTTTTGAACGCGTGTGTATAATGGGGTTGTACAGTGTACAATCCTTTGTACAGCCCTGTAAGGGTGCGCAACTAGGGAGGTTTTGAGCATGAGTCGGCCGATGCTGGGTAACGATGTGCGGTTGCGCGCCCTCGACTTGTACGCAGTTGGACGGACCGAACCCGGCAAAAAGGTGGGCTACAGGGACGTCGCCAAGATGCTCCAAGACGAGTTCGGGCTGGACCGAAGCATCAGCCACGGGTCGATTCGAAACTGGGTTCTTGACCCCACGCTTCGGGACATCCGGGCACGCCGCCTCAAGAACGAAGAGGAGAAGGCGGAAGAGCTGGGGCAGCCGGCGCCCGAGCCCGTGGAGGCTCCGAAGCCCAAGGGTCGCAACAACCCGCTGACGCTGACCGTCGCGAAGGTGGCTGGCAGTCTGGGCTGGACGCAGAAGGTTGAGGACGTGTTCGGCAGCGCGCTTCTAAGCGGAGTCTCAAAGCGCATCGCAGCCCATGCCGCAGGGTTGACCGAGTCGGATATAGACAGTTGGATCGACGAAGCGAAGGCTGGCCGTGAGCCGTTCAAGTCCGCGCTACGCAGGGTTCGCAAGACCGTGGCCGAGAGGGCGATCGAGGTCGCGCTGGCAGTGCAGGGCGGCCAGCTCGGGTATCAAGCTCGAATCAAGTACCTCGCCGCTGTCGACCCGGACAACTGGTCGGACAAGCCGCGCAAGACTGAGTCCGAGCAAGACCGGGCGATGGGAATTACAGACGCCGCGTTGGACGAAATCATTGCTGCCGAGGTGGCATCTTGAGTCAAGGGCTCAGTGTCCGGGCGGCCCGGGCCGAACGGGCGCGACGGGCGTGCTACAGAAGCCTGAAGTCGTACGCGTATCTCATTTGGCCCATCGTCAACCCTGACCGGAAGCTCGAGTGGTCTTGGCACATGGACGCGCTGTGCCTGCATTTAGAGGCGTGGCTCCGTGGGGACGTGCCGCGCCTCATGATTAACCTGCCTCCCGGCCACTCGAAGTCATTCCTGGTGTCCATAGCCGCCCCCACGTTTGCATGGCTGACCAAGCCATCGCTTCGATTCATCTGCGCATCGTACGGCATGGAGCTCGCCACCGACCTAAACGAGGCGCGGCGTCTTGTCCTCGACTCCGACGTCTATCGTGAGTACCTCAACCCAGGCTGGGAGCCGCAGGCGGGTCGGTGGCTCAAGACCTACTTCGTCAACAACAAGCGCGGGTATATGCGGGCGTCCTCGACTAAGACGGGCATCCTGGGCGGCCATGCGGACAAAATGATTATCGATGACCCTCTGAGAGTAGAGGATATCTACGGGCCGCCGCTCAAGGGCCATGTGTCCTGGTTCACAGACACGGCATCCACACGATTCGGCGACCTGAAGTCAGCCAGCGTGTGCATTGTGATGCAGCGCATCCACGTCGAAGACCTGTCTGGATACCTTCTGGAGTTGGAGCCCGAACGATGGTGCCATTTATGCCTGCCGGCTGAGTTCGACCCGGAACGTAGATGCTCGACTGACCTGGGCTGGACTGATCCCCGCAAGGTCAAAGGCGAGCTTCTGTGCCCTGACCGCTTCCCGGACGAAGTTCTAGCGCCACTCAAGGCCAAGTTCGGTTCGAACGGCGGCAAGGGCTGGTATTCGCAGTACCAGCAGGACCCAGCGAAGGGCTCAGGCCGCATGTTCAACACCGCATGGTGGCAGGAATACGACGTACTGCCCGACAAGATAGACGCGTGGGTGGTGAGCATCGATGCGTCGTTCGGTGAGAAGAAAGACGCGAAGAGGGAGGACGACTTCAACGCGACCATGGTGGGGGCCCGGTGCGGCAACCGGCTGTACCTGGTCGACTGTCGACATGCCCGCGCCGAGTTCAACGAGTTCAAGGCGTTCTTGTTCGGCGAGCTTGTCGATGGCGGCGAGCGGCACGCCCGAGACGGGTTTGCGGACAAGTGGATTCAGGTCCCCACGTGGCTCGTTGAGCAAGCGGCTAACGGGGCGGCCACCGTGTCGGAACTGAAGCGAATGATGCCCCGCTCATGCTCAATACACAGCATCAACCCGACGGACTCAAAGCAAGCACGGGCGGCCGTTACGGCGCCCTTGGTGGAGTCGGGCCACATCCTTGTTCCGAAGGGCGCGGCGTGGGTGAAGGACTTCATCGAAGAGGCCGGGAAGTTCCCCAACACCACACACAACGACCGAGTCGACGCGCTGACCCAGATGCGTGCACACTTCGGCGCGCTGCTAGGCATCAGCGCATTCAGGCCCGAAGTATCCAAGCCGCCCACCGAGGCCGCAGCTATGCACAGGCGCTGGGGCGGCATCGGTCAAGCCCGGTAGCCTCCAAATTGGGTGCACACGGAAATCGTTGACTTGCGCAACTAGTTAGCGGGTGCGTATGATGCGTGCGCATGAACGCACCTAGCCCCAAGTCGCTGCTCTCCCGCCTCTGGTCCGCGATTCGGAATGAGCCCAAGGTCATGCAGCTGCCCGGCCCGCGCCAGGCGCTCGCGTACGGCTCCACAGGCTTCCCGGGCGCAGGCGGCTACGGCCCGCCCACAACGCCCACGCTCACAAGCGCAGGATACGCCCGTTCGTCTGCCACTGGCACGCGGTTCTCTGGCGGCATCATCACCGGCATCGAGACCAACCCGGACCTCACAGGCCGGCAGTGGTCCCGCGTCGCTCGCGAAATGCAGCGCACTGACCCGGTCATCCGCATTTGCGTCGAGGGGTATCTGCAGACCGTCCGTTCCGCAACGTGGAAGTGGGAAGCTGGCGAGGACTCACCACAAGGCCGGTTCTACCGTGACTTCTTCACCGACATGTGGGGACGCATGCGGTACGGGTGGCAGGACCAGCAACTCAGCTACCTTGCTCGATACGCACTCACCGGCTTTCGGTACGCCGAGCAGATCGACGTGGTTCGCCGCGGTATCGATGGCGAGTTGCGAACGATGGTCGACTTCTTTGCAGACTGCGAGCCCGAGTCTCATTGGCTTTGGGTCGCGCCTGACGGCGGTCGCACCCTGACGGCGGTCGAGCAGATAGACGAGTCCAGCTACCCAGGCTCAGGCGGCATCGACGTCCACGGCAACCCAGTCTCGACATCGACCACCCCTCGCACTGAGGCCAATCGGCTGCTTTTGCTGATTCATGGCTTCACTGGATCCAACTGGGGTGGCGACGGTGGCCTTCTGCGCCCCATATACGGCGCGTGGAAAGACAAGAGCGACGCCGCGAACATCCAGGCTGCAGCATTGCGCCGGTTCGGCATGCCAACGCCACACGTCAAAACGAACCAAATGGGCATGGCCGAAGCTGGCTACACCCCAGACCAGATAAAGCTTGCGCGTGAGGCAGCGGCCGGATCGGCCCGCATATGGAAAGCGGGCGGCGAGACCTTCATTGAGTCCGACTCAAACATCGAGTTCGACTTCATCGGTGGAGAGTTCGACGCCAGCAACTTCAACGACACGATTCGCCAGCGCAACGACGAAATCGTCATGGGCATGCTTCAGCCGTTCCTCGGCATGGGCACCGGCGACTCAACCGGTTCTCGCGCCCTATCCACACAGTCTTCCACACACTTCGCCGTGTGGGTCACGAACGTGCTCGACAACATCGCGAGTTCAATCAACGGCGAGGACCGCGCCGGCGGCGGCATGGTCGGCCGAATCATGGCCTCTAATGGATGGAACGTCCCTGACTCCATGTTCCCACGGCTGGTCCATACCGGCCTCAAGACCGACGACTTCAACGAGTTGGCTGGGATGATAGCCTCGTGGAAGGCGACCGGACTGCTGCGGTCTGAAGCCCTGACTCGGGCCATGGCGACGCGCATGGATATCGACCTAACGCCTGATGACGTCAAGGCAATCGCTGAAGACACTGGCGACCCGCTTGAGAACGTCAGCATCCAGGGCAGCCGAAAGCAAGACAACCCACCGGCCCAGCCAGCAGGCGCGGCCGGTCCAGGTCGCCCAGGTCTCGAAGGCGGCGCAGAGAATCCGACACCTGACCGCAAGCCCCGAACGGAGAGCGTGTGATTTCCAACTGGGCCATTGACCCGGCGTGGGCCCCTCGCATTGCCGAGGCGTACGCGCTTCAAGCGGGCGGTATTCCGACTCCGAAGCCAAAGCAGATTGCGAACATCGTCGGCGACACAATGGTCATCGACGTCATGGGGCTTCTGATGCCCTCCCCAGGTACGGGGCTGCTGGCGCTGCTTGGAGCGGGTGGGTCAACCTACTCGGCTATCGGCTCCGCTGTGACGATGGCTGATAACAGCGACGCGATTAAGAGCGTGCGTTTCCACGTCGACAGCCCAGGCGGGGCAGTGACCGGTGTCCGCGAACTGGCCGCCCTCATTGCTGCATGCTCAAAGCCCACCCTTGCCGTCGTGTCTGGCAACTGCTGCTCGGCCGCTATCTGGCTGGCTGCTGCTGCTGACCGCATCGTAGCGGCCCATACTGCTGTCATCGGCTGCGTGGGCGTCATGCGCATCGTTGAAGGCGACATGACCAAGACGCCGCACGGTTCTCCGCTGCGTCGCTTTGTGTCGTCCCAGACTCCAGACAAGTCGGCAGGCCCTGACGATGAAGGTGCCAGCCAGTACCAAGCGGTCGTAGATGACTTCGCCGGCCAGTTCCTTGACGACCTGGCTAGGTTCCGAGGCGTGGACCGGTCGAAGGTCGCTGAGCAGTACGGAAAGGGCGCCATTCTCCCCGCTCGTGATGCACTCAAGCGGGGAATCATCGACGGGCTCACCGGCCCTGACTCCACAGCTTCAACAGACCCGGCAGCTAGCCGGACGGAAGGGGCAATCATGCCTATGCCAAACCCGGCCGAACTGTCCCGGGAGGAACTCGAAGAGTTCTACAACAAGAACTATGAGCGGGTCGAAGAGCCCGAGGACGAAGCCCTACACGGCGACGACGAAGAGGAAGACGAAATGGCCGCAGACCTGCCAGCGACCGGCGACAAAGAAGCTGAAGACCGCATCAAGGACAACCTACCGGCCGACCAAGCTGTCGCTCGTGATACCGAGTTGCGCAAGCTCAAGCGTCAGTTGCAGTCTGCCCAGTCTCAGTTGCAGACTCAGGCACTCCACACGCAGGCGGCGCAGGCGGGGGAACGCAAGCTCCGCATCGACGCGCTGATTGAGTCTGGTCGTATCGGAACCGACGACGCAGCCCGTGCAACCGCCGAGTATCTCTACGATGCCGAGCAGACGGCGACAGTCGCCTACGCCCGAGAGAACGACTGCGACCTTGCGGCAGCGGCTGGTGCCCAGGGCGCCTTCACCCTCTTCAGCGACATGGAAGGCCGTGCCGCTGGCTACGCAAACCGTGGTATGCGGTCGACCTCCATCGGCGGTCAGACTTCGACCGGCCAGCTCGACAGCACGCTGGCGACGGCGAAGGGCTTCAGCACGTGGTGTGACAAGTACTGCGCTGACAACGGCGTGAACTTCTCGGTTGCATCGGACGCGTTCCAGAACCAGCACCCCGACGAGTTTCGGGCCGTGCGTCTCAACGGGAGGGGCTGAACATGAGTTTTCCAATTGCAGACTTGAGCATTTCGCTCCGAACTGATGCCGTCGCACTCGGCGAGTTCATTGCTGTTGACATCGACGCAAACGGACAGGTCGGCGTTGCCGTCGCAGGCGCCGCGATGGACGGCATCTTCCAAGAGGGTGGAGCAGCCGGCGTTAACCAGGCTGGCCAACTTGTTTTTGCCGGCAAGTCGAAAGCCATCGCTGGCGCGGCACTGACTGCGGGCACCAGCCGGGCGCTCATGGTCGGCACCACCGGCCGACTCATCGCCTATGTGGCTGCAGCCGCAAACGTGCACGTTGCCAACTGGCTGCCCGATGAGGACTCCCTCACCGCTGCGGCAAATGACCAAATCCGCGTTGCCCTCGTTGGCAGCCCGCTGGACCGGTAAGGACTGACATATGAGCACTTTCGCAGGACAGCGGGTCGTTGACCCAATTCTCACACGCATCGTTGCTGAAGGTATGGACCAGCCGTATCTGGTCGACCAGGGCGTTTACTCGCTCGTGAAGGTCGACCAGATGACGGGTACGTTCCTGTCTGACGACCCCCGTGCATACAACAGTTTCACCGGCGACATCGTTCGTGCCCGTGGTGCGCCCCGTTCGACCGGGTTTGCCAAGAACCCAATCTCGGGCATCTTCACAGCTGAAGAGTTCGCGCACGAGATTGCGATTGACCTCAACCAGGACCGGAAGATTGACCAGATTCTCGACCTTGAGCAGCGTCGTGCTGCGCAGGCCGCCCGGGTGGTTAAACTGAAGGCTGAGCTTAGGCTCCGTGACAGCGTCTTCGATTCCGGCTTCTGGCCCGGGTCAACCACGGGCGCCCTGCCAGGGGGCAGCACTCAGACCTGGGACAATCCCAGCGGCACCCCCTTCGCAGACATGAATGTCATCTTCAACAACATCTTCCACCTGCAGGCATTTGGCGAGCGTGTGAACACGATCGTCATGGGCCAGAACGTGGCGACGGCGTTGAATGCTAGCCCTGAAGTTCGAGGGTACCTGCCCGGGCTTGGCACGACATCCGGCGTCGGTTCTCGAATCCTGAGCGCCAACGACGAGTTCGGAGAGTTGCGACTGCTCATTGGGCAGCACCTCGGCATCGACCCCAATCGGGTGTTCATCGGCGGCTACGTCCAGGACACCGCGAACCCAGGTCAGGCGACTGCAGTCAAGGGCCTCGTCTGGGATGGCAGCACCATCGCAGGCGGAATCTCAGACGGCGGCGTATGGTTCGGCCGTGTCGACCCGAAGCAATACAGCGCAAGCGCGGGCACTGTCCCGTATCTCGCGCCCACCGCTGCGGCCGACTTCTCGCCGATGCCTTTCGAGGTTGGTGCGTACCAGACGGACGACAAGTTGTTCCACGTGCCTTTTGCCCAGCAACAGAACGCGTACACCCAGGTCAACTCTGACCTCGGGTTCCTGCTTCGCGACGTGCTGGCCTGATAGGAGGTTTCGATGGCTCGCTACAAATTCGCACCTGCGAACCTTCGCGACTTGGTCGGATGCCCGACCCCGAAAGGGGTCAGAGGTGGTCGAGCCATGAAGCCGGGTATCGTCGAAATTGCTGATTTCGACGGCCTCGCAGAGGCAATCAAGGCAATCAACGCCGGCACTGCTGGCATCGACGGCAAGCCCTGCTTGTCAAAGCTGCGAAAGTCCAAAGGGAAGGACTAATGTCTACACTCTACCCACGCACGTTCCGTGTCGGCAGCACTTCTAGCTTTGGCTGGGCTGCTACCGAGCCGGTCCAAGCTGACCTTGGCGTTGCTCTCACCATTGGGGGCTTCGCAGCTGCCATGGCGCAGGGCGTGGCCGATGTCGGTATCGCGGCGGGTGGAGTGAACACCGACCGGACGGTGCTCACCGCATCAATAGCGCCGGTCATCCCCGACAACTTCTTACGTTTCGGAGACGCGTTCCTGATTACCGCAGAGGGCTACTCAGTGCCCGTGCGGGTCCTTCGCGTAGACGGAACGGCAATCCTACTCTCCAATCCGCTGCCGCTAGATGCCGCCCTTACGGGCCCGAGCACGCTGCAGTTCGCCGCATGGTTTGCGACGATTGGACCGGCCAACGTAACGGCCGCTGTCGACTACCAGGGCGCTGAGTGGTCGATTGCATACACACCCCACGCAACGCTGAATCTCGCGTACGCTCAAGGCCTCGTGAAAGTGGTTCGGGTGATCTGGCAGACTGGCCTCGATACGGCGCTGCTCATCCGCACCTTCCCGCAGTTCCAGAACGTCGACCACCGAAACCCATCGTACCAGCCGATTATCGACGCAGCGGCTCAAGAGCTTGCGATGCGCATCGATACGGATGTGGCCTCGTTCGTTACGACATCGGGCGAGCGCGCCACCATTGACGACGTGCAGTCCCAGAACTCAGCCCTGCTACAGGTACATTTGTATCTAACGGCGGCGCGGGTTTCGTACAACCGCAGTGACTTTCTTGCGTCTGAGGGCCACATCACCAAAGCCTTCGGCACCGAGAGCAATGTCGACCTGCGCCGCAAGACCGGCCTCTATGCTGACGCGATGCGCCCCATATGGATTGACCTCGACAGGGACGGCGTGGTCGACGATGGCGAAGTTGAGACCATCACCGGTCCCGGTCCCGGGTTCACCTCAGGCGGCTTCAGCTCCACACCTCGAGTGACCGTAGCGAGGCAGCGATGAAGTTCGAAGCGCAGGTCTCGGTCCTGAAGGTCGACGTATTCAGCCCGAAGTACCGCAAACAGCTCATGGCCCTGATTCGTGACGACGTGCGGAACGCATCTAAGTCTGGCCAGGGTCCGTCCGGGGCATACGCGCCGTATACGACACCTGACGATGTGGGCACTCCCGTCGACCTGACGCGCACGGGCGCCATGCTCGGGTCGATTCGGCTGGGCACGCGGAAGAAGCTAGGCACGCTCCGCTCCGGCACCTCTTACGGCCGCTTTGTCAATGAAGGCACCGAGAAGATGGTAGCGCGACCGTGGCTCATCCTGCGGCCTCGCACGCTCAAGCGCATTCAGAAGTGGACCAAGCGCAGGCTGACGGCTGCATTCGGCACCAACACCCTACGGAGGGTCGTCTAGATGGGCGGCATGCGCATCATAGTGGACACGATAGCCTCGATCGTCTCGGGCATCACCCCGAAGTCGTCGGCATCCATCCCGTTCATTCTGGCCGAGAACGATGGCGCTCATACGCCGGACATCATCGCCAACCCAGCGCAGGGAACCAGCCGCATGTTCGTCGTTCGCCCGTCGGACCAGCCGGCGGTAGACGATGGCGAGGCGGGCACCCCTGCGCTCAGGCTCCGCGCAATCGTCAACGTCATGGTCATCTACAAGTACAGCGAGTTGGACCAAGCGCAGCGTATGGACATGATGCAAGAGGACGTGGCCAGCATCATGCGCGCCCTGCAAGATGTGAACGCTTGGGACCGCCCGACTACCGGCATCCTCAGCATCAGCCCAGCCGAGCAGCCCACTCGTGAAGTACTGGACCAAGAGTCCGCAAGCGGCGCGGTCGAAGTCGGCTTTGTGCTCACAATCCCCAACCCCGTCATTTACCGAGAGGTATCGCTATGAGCGGCACACCACATATCAAGTCGCTATCCATTGCGATCGAGAGCACTTTCGGGAGCCCTAGCGCGACCACCGGACTGCCGGACGCTTCGGTGCTCACCTTTACCAGTATGGAAATGGAACGGGCGCCGCTGATGGTCGTGGGGGAGGCGCCGACCGACCCTCGTGAGGACACTCGCGCATCGCCGCATGTGCTGCCGCCCGAGGTCAACACACCGTGTGACGAAAACGGAAACCCGATTCCGCGGCGCATGGGCCAGATGACTATCGACATGGTCGTCACCAACATCGGCTCGGCGACAACGTTCGCCACGCACGCGGATACCCCGATTGGCATCATGCTCAACAGCGTGATGCAGTCCAGCGTTCCGCCCGCCGCCTTGGCTGATACGCTGGGCGCGACATTGACCACGACCACTCTTACGCCTGGCATACTAGGGAACTACGAAGACGGTAGCGGTATCGCTATCAATATTGACGGCATTGGAGAGTATGCCTTCGTCACCGACGCCAGCGGTCCGACTGTGACCTACTCCCCTGCCTTCAGTCAGGCGCCAGCAGTTGGCGAGACGATGCGTATCGGAACGACGTACAGCGTGCGGAACGACATGGGCAACCTCGGGCCCAGCTTCGCACTGCGTGGCGACGGCGACGGCTGGCGATGGTACGCGGCCGGCTGTCGAGTAGCTGCGCTCGCTATCACGCTGTCGCCCCGGATGGTCAAGTACTCGTTCACCGTGCAAATGGCGGACGTTCGCGACGACAACGGAGACCCATCGGTCGCCGCCCGCACCAACTACGTCAACCCGGTCGTTGCTGACGGCTGCGTAGCGCACATGGGGATGGTCAAGTCGAAGGTCACCACAGCGACGGTCAACAGCATTGCGAGCCCGGCTGCATCGGCACAGACCCCGATTATCGTCGATGAGTTCAACGCCACGCTGACATTCACCCTTGCTGCCAAAGGCACGGCCGAAAACGTGATGGGTATCAGCGATTACGAAGTGACCGACTTCGTCTGCGAAACCGAGATTCAGGCCAGCGACCCGGTGGCGGCGTTGACGCAGGATGCTTTCGTGCGGCGCGAGCAGCACGGCCTAGTCGTCGGCCTCAGCAATGTGAGCGTTGGTAACGGGCTGGCAATCTACCTGCCGGCTGCTGCGCTTCAGGCCGACCCGAACGTGCTCGACATGAGTACCGACCTCATCCGCAATACGTACACCTTCAAACAGGGTGGGCCGTGGACTGGCGACGTTACTTCGGTCAACGCGGCCTCAACCGTCTTCCGTCTGCTGTGGGGTAACTAATGATCGCCGTACTCGACGCCGCGAACGCGCCCCATATTCGCCTGCCGCTGTGGGCCGACCCCGCCATCCAGGAAGCGAACGACAAGGAGGCACTCAGCGCCTACGAAGACACGGGTGATGCAGCGGCATTGCACGTGCCAGACGACGCAACGATCGTCACAATCCGGGCACTGTCCGCGGCTCAGATGGGCGTAGCTGAGCGTGCTGCTGGCCGCCGGACCCAACTTGGCGCGGTGATGCACTTGCGGCGCGACAAGTACGCCGAGGACTTTAGGGTCGTTGACGAGAACGGCGATGAGCGCAAGCCCACACCGGACGAGGAGCTTAGCGCCGTCTCTACATGGATTGACGACCTATGCGACTCCGATTACGCGGCGTTTGTAGCCTTCTCCGAGTGGTACAGTCGGCAGAATTACGAACTCGCGAAGGCTGCGACCGTATGCATCACCCACTCTGAAATGGGCGTAGTGTCTTTTGAGCGCTTTATGGACTGCGTTGTTGACCGACGTCTGAAGGAGAGTCTCATCGCCGAGGTTTCATACCGAGCTAAGGCCCACGCGGGGCTAGGTATCCGCCCAAAAGGGCTATCCAACTCAGTATCTGGCTCAGTGAAGCTGAACGGGTCGGCTCCCAAGGTCACTGGAAATGTGATGGGTGCGATGACGGACTGCGACGACAACGCGGCAATTGTGGCGGCGGCTTCGCTGACGATCTAAAGCGGTCTGAGGTGGACGGCATAGGCCGATACGTAGAAGGCGGCATGATTTGGACGGGCATTCCCAACGAATCGCTCGCCGCCGCTAAGTTTCGACGGTGCCCGATTGCTGAGATAAACGAGGGAGTTACGCACCACATAATGCACGTCCACCGCCTACTCTCAATCGACGGCGTCAAGCTCTCTGATGTGGTGTCGCAGCCCACGACGGCGCTACTGGACGGGCTGGCTACTACCACCCAAGAGGTTGCGGCTGTGCACTCCGACCGGGCCCGAGCCCGCAAGGCTGATGCCGACGTGAAGGCGAAGCTGACCGCACAAGCGGGGCGCAGGTAGATGGCCACAGTCATCCAGAAGACGAAGATTGAAGTCGACTTCAGCGACCTCAATAAGCTCGACGTCAAGCTCAATAGCAGCGGCAAGGCGGCCGAGGATTTCGGGGACTCCGTCAGCAGGACGAGCAAGAGTACAGAGAGCTTCGGTCGTTCGATTGGGGACATCTCCGAGAAGCTAGACAAGAAGCTGGACAAGGGTCTCGGCCGCGCATTCAAGGCCACCGACCGACTCAATAGTATTCTAGGCCAGTTCGCCGCTGTCGGAGCCATCGCCACCGCGGCTATTGGAGTGCTGGCAGGTGCATATGCTGCACTTCGGGACAGCTCAGCTAAGGCGGACGCCGAACTAGCCAACGTGACTGCCGGCCTGATTTCACAGGCCAAAGCCGCGGAGCTGGCCAAGAACGCAGTCGCAGACCTTGGCAAGGTATCCGTTCGGACCTTCTCCCAGATTGTCGCCACAGCGCAGGCTCAAGCGCGTGTTTCGGCAGCTCAAGCCGTGCTGGTCGTCGCGACAGAGAAGACGATCAACGCTGAGTCTAAACTCGCCAAAGAGCGAGAGAGGCAGGCGCGCAAGTCGGCCTCGGACCACTCCGGCGCCAATACCATCATCATCGACAATGAGACCGCTCGCGGGCGCAAGATAGAGAAGATAGAGGAGGAGATTGCGAAGGCGCGGGCGCTCGGCGTAAAGGCGCAGCAGGCTGTCGCTGATGCGGTCGGGACTCTCTCCCGTGCCGAAGACGAAGGCGTGTTTGAGCGGCTCCCTCAGTTCCTTAGGACTGCGCTTGTCGAGGCTGAGTCCTTCGCGGACGGCCTTCGTGGCGACGTCGGCGGCGCAATTGGTGATGTGGCAGCCGCTGGTGATGCATGGCTAAAGAGCTGGCAGAAGAACACCCGAGCTGCGGCCAGTGCCACGAAGGAGATGACCGAGGCGGAAGCTAAGGCCATCGGAGAGGCCGCCGCGGCCCAGCTGCGTTCCCTGATAGCACTCCAGGAGATAACCGGGCCAATCGTCGCCCAGCAGGAAGCGGACCGCCTTCTAGTCATCGCTGACGCCGCAGCCGAAGAGGCACGCTCGCTCAACGCCCTTGCTGACATCGTAGCACGCATAACGAAGGAGCAGACGGCCGCCGCGAAGTCTTCTGCCGAGTGGGCATCGGCGATTGACGAGACGGGCAAGGCGCTTTCTAGGAGTGCTGATGATGCGCTAAACGCTGCGCTGACAACGGCCATCTATGGGGGCTCGTTCAAGGATGCGACGAACGACATCCTTGAGGCGCTTACAATCGAAGCTGGCGTGCAGGGACTCAAGCAGTTAGCACTCGGATTCGGCGCGGCCGCCATCGGGTCACCCACTGCACCGGGGCACTTCAAGTCTGCAGCGGTCTGGGGTGCTGTTGGCGTTGCTGGCGCTATCGGCACAGCCGCCACTGGCGGATTCAACGGCCCCACCGAAGAAGACGAAGAAGACGACTCTGCAGCCTTCACGGGCGCAGGTGACACGGGGCCCGATCGTAGCGGCGGCGGCGGCGGCCAGACGGTCACGAACGTCAACCTCAACCTCTTCGCAGCCCCTGGCACACGCATCGATAGAGCGCGAGACGGTCAGGCGCTGAGGTCATTACTACGCGACGCAGGATTGCCAGGCGCGTAACGAAAGGAGACGACATGGCTGGTTCATTTACGGTTCAACTGCTTGGAGACGACGGGGGCACGGCTCGACTGGTCGCTGTCAATGCTGCGGGGGAGCTCGTCGTTGCAGGCAGCGGGGGCGGCCTGTCTCCAAACCAGTTCGAGATTGAGACGACGCTGACCAACGGCGTCGGGGCGGCCTTCGCCGATATCAACCTGCTTCCAACGATGCGGCTCAGTCCTGACTTGACGGTTGGGCAGGTTGCGCAGCCCGACTCTGACTACCAAATCAACAGCCTCTCCTTCTCGACCAGCACTCCTGGGCAGCCGCTTGAGTTGGCCCGAACGGCTGCGCTGGGCACGGCTGGCACCAAGGTCGAAATCAGCACAGCCAAGGGCGTTACGGTCCTCACCATGAGCTACAGCGGGGCGACTGCGGCAACCGCTGTCGGGGTGGCGTCGACTGGCCTTGCGGTCGAGTACCAGATTTCAATCACCTTCACGGTGGCGGCGCCATGAGTACCTCACCATGGGGTGTAGCGCCGGCTCGGACTGGTTGGACGCTCAACGTCATCACCCTGAATGACCTGCCAGCGCCCGTGGCTGGCTCCATCAGCGTCCCTGCCGGTGCGGCCATTCAGATCGGCGCAGGCGAGGTCGACTTAGGGCCAAACTTCCTGACGCCGCTGGGCGTAATGACCCTCGTTGGCACGTCGTCAGAGACGTCCACGATTATTGCTACCGGCCTCGTGGGGGCCCTCATACGAAGCAACTTTACGGTCCGGCTCAGGGACATTGCGTTCAAGGACTTCGGCGGTGCGTCATCCGTGCTTGCTCTTGATGGGCTGGGGGCCGCTGACGCCGCTCTTGACTGGGCAGCTGTCAACTTCGTCGACTGCTC